>NZ_JBVIIM010000017.1:0-86773 GCF_055569765.1 Streptomyces sp. NPDC031365
CTCCCCGACTACATGGTCCCCGCCACCATCGTCGTCCTCGACCAGCTCCCCCTCACCACCCACGGCAAACTCGACCGCCGAGCCCTCCCCGCACCCGAGCACCACACGGAGGTGCCGGGGGGCGCGGGGACGCGTCTCGTGGCACGGGCACCGCAGGACCCGCGCCAGGAGATCCTGTGCGGGATCTACGCGGACGTCCTGGGTCTGCCGGAGGTCGGTCCGGACGATGACTTCTTCGAGCTCGGCGGTCACTCCCTGCTCGCGATCCGGCTGATCAGCCGGGTACGCAGTGCCCTTGGCTTCGAGCTGACCATCCGGCAGGCGTTCGAAGCGCGCTCTGTCTCCATGATGCTGAAGCTGCTGGAGAGCGCCGGAGGGGCGCGCGAGGGCCTACGGACGCTGCCGCGTCCGGAGCGGCTTCCGGTGTCGTACGCGCAGCAGCGTCTGTGGTTCCTGCACCGGCTGGAGGGCCCCAGCCCGACGTACAACATGCCCGTCTCCCTGCGCCTCACCGGGCAGCTGGACCGCGACGCCCTGCAGGCGGCGCTCACCGACGTCGTCACCCGCCACGAAACCCTGCGCACCCTCTTCGACGAGGACGACAACGGCCCCTACCAGCGCATCATCCCCGCGGCCGAGGCCACCCCGACCCTCCACAGCGTGTCCACCGACGAGGCAGGACTCGACACCGCCCTCCGGGAGGCCGCCCGGCACACGTTCGACCTGACCACCGAGACACCCTTCCGCGCCACGCTCATCGAGGTCGGCAGGCAGGACCATGTCCTCCTGCTGCTGGTCCACCACATCAGCGGCGACGGCTGGTCCATGCCGCTGCTCGCCCGCGACCTCACCACCGCCTACGCGGCCCGCACAGCCGGCCACGCACCCAACTGGACCGGACTGCCCGTCCAGTACGCCGACTACACCCTGTGGCAGCACCAGCTCCTCGGCTCCGAGAACGACCCCGACAGCACCATCAGCAAACAGCTCGACCACTGGAAGCGACAACTCGCCGACCTCCCGCAGGAACTGCCCCTGCCCACCGACCGGCCCCGGCCGGCGGTCGCCTCTCACCGGGGTGGCCGGGTTCCGTTCGAGATTCCGGCGGACGTGTACCGGCGGGTCGTGGAGGTGGCCCGGGGCTTGCACGCGAGCCCGTTCATGGTGGTGCAGGCCGCGCTGGCGACCCTGCTGTCCCGGCTGGGCGCGGGGACCGACATTCCGCTCGGCACCCCCATCGCCGGGCGCACCGACGACGCGCTCGACGACCTCGTCGGCTTCTTCATCAACACGCTCGTGCTGCGCACCGATCTCTCCGGCAACCCGGCCTTCCAGGAGCTGGTCTCCCGCGTCCGGGAGACCGACCTGGCCGCCTACGCGCACCAGGACGTGCCCTTCGAACGGCTCGTCGAGGTCCTCAACCCCGAGCGGTCGATGAACCGCCACCCGCTGTTCCAGACCATGCTCACCTGGAACGCCGCGGATCAGCACCAGACGTTCGACGCTGCGGCGTACCTCGACGGGCTGACGGTGAAGCCTCTGCCCTCGGAGACGGGCATCGCCAAGTTCGACCTGCTGTTCGGGTTCGTGGAACGCCCGGCGGCGGACGGCGGTGCGGGCGGGCTGCACGGTGTGCTGGAGTACAGCGCCGATCTGTACGACCGGGACAGCGCGGCGGCGCTCGCCGCGCGATTCGTGCGCCTGCTGCGGACGCTCCTGGACGACCCGGCGCAGCGCGTCGGTCACGCCGAGCTGCTGACGGCCGACGAGCGCCGGGAGCTGCTCACCGGCTGGAACGACACGCTCCGGCCGGTGCCCGCCGTATCGCTGCCGGAGCTCTTCGAGGCTCAGACGGCGCGTACGCCCGATGCCCCTGCCGTCATCGACGGCGACCGGACGCTGAGCTACGCCGAGCTCAACGCGCGGGCCAACCGGCTCGCCCGGCTGCTGGCCGGACAGGGCGTCGGTGCCGAGCACTTCGTCGCGGTGCGGCTGCCTCGCTCGGCGGAGCTGGCCGTGGCGATGCTCGCCGTCCTCAAGACCGGAGCGGCCTATCTGCCCCTGGACCCCGCGCAGCCCGCCGACCGGATCGCCCGCATCATCGAGGACGCGGCGCCCGCCGTGGTGATCGACGAGGACTGGCTCGCCACCGCGCCGTCCGCCCACGGCGCCGACGACCTGGGTGACGGCAACCTCGTGGACGCGGAGCGGCTCGCGCCCCTCGCGCCGGAGCACCCCGCCTACGTGATCTACACATCCGGATCGACCGGCCGCCCCAAGGGTGTCGTCATGCCGGCCGGCGCGGTCACCAATCTGCTCGCCTGGCACCAGGGCGCGGTCCCGGCCACCGAGGGCGGGGTCACCGCGCAGTTCACCGCGGTCGGCTTCGACGTGTCGGTGCAGGAGATCCTCTCGGCGCTGGTGTCGGGTCATGCTCTGGTCTCCTGCCCCGAGGACGTTCGTCGCAGCCCCGAGCAGCTGGTCCGGTGGCTGGAGCGGCACGGGGTGCGCGAGCTGTACGCGCCGAACCTGGTCGTCGACGCGCTCGCAGAGGCGGCGCGCGAGGAGGGACTCGCGCTGCCCCGACTGGAGCACGTGGCGCAGGCGGGTGAGGCGCTCACGCTCGGCGAGCCGGTCCGCGCCCTCTTCGCCGACGGGTCGGGCAGGCGCCTGCACAACCACTACGGCCCGACGGAGACGCACGTCGTGACGGCGTACACGCTGCCGCGCGATGTCGCCTCCTGGCCGGAGCACGCGCCCATCGGCCGGCCCATCTCCAATGTGCGCGCCTATGTGCTGGACGCCGGGCTGCGACCGGTGCCGCCCGGTGTGGGCGGTGAGCTGTACATCGCGGGTGCCGGGCTGGCCCGCGGCTATCTGAACCAGTCCGCGATGACCGCGGAGCGTTTCGTCGCCTGCCCGTACGGGGAGCGGGGCACGCGCATGTACCGCACGGGCGACCGGGTCCGCTGGACGCACGACGGGCAGCTGGAGTACCTGGGCCGCGTGGACGACCAGGTCAAGGTGCGCGGTTTCCGCATCGAGCCCGGTGAGATCGACGCGGTCCTGTCGGCCCACCCCTCGGTGGCGCGCTGTGCGGTCGTGGTCCGCGAGGACCGGCCCGGCGACCAGCGACTGGTGGCGTACGTCGTTCCGGCCGACGCCTTCGACGCGAGCGCGCTGCGCGCGCATGCGGCCGCCGCGCTGCCCGACTACATGGTTCCGGCCGCGTTCGTCGCCCTGGACGCACTGCCGCTGACCACGAACGGCAAGCTCGACCGGCGCGCGCTCCCCGCGCCCGGGTACGTCTCGGCGGGCCGCGGGCCTCGTTCACCGCGTGAGGAGATCCTGTGCGGGCTCTTCGCCGATGTGCTGGGCGTGCACCGGGTGGGGATCGACGACGACTTCTTCGAGCTCGGAGGCCATTCGCTCCTGGCCACGCGCCTCGTCAACCGGGTGCGTACGGTGCTGGGGACCGAGCTGTCCGTGCGATCGCTGTTCGAGGCGCCCACAGTGGCGGGTCTCGGTGCGGCGCTGGACGCCACCGGGCCGGGCGTCCGCGCCCGGCTCACCGGCACGGGGGTGCGGCCGGAACGCGTTCCGCTGTCGTTCGCGCAGCGGCGGCTGTGGTTCCTGGACCGCTTCGAGGGCCCGAGCCCCACGTACAACATCCCCACGGCGCTGCGTCTGACCGGAAATCTGGACAGGACCGCTCTGCAAGCCGCCCTCGGGGACGTCGTGGCGCGGCACGAGTCGCTGCGTACCGTGTTCGGCGAGGACGCGGAAGGCCCGTTCCAGCGGGTGCTCCCGGCTCAGGAGGCGCGGCCCGTGCTGGACGTCGTGCGCTCGGACGCCGATCGGCTCCCGACCGAACTGCGCACTGCTGCCCGGCAGACCTTCGACCTGGAGGCCGATCTCCCCTTCCGGGCGCGGCTCTTCGCACTCGCGGAGGACGAGCACGTGCTTCTGCTGGTGGTGCACCACATCGCCGGTGACGGCTGGTCCATGGGTCCGTTGTCTCGCGATCTGACGGCCGCCTACGCAGCCCGGTCCACGGGTGCGGCACCGGGCTGGAGCGAACTGCCCGTGCAGTACGCGGACTTCACTCTGTGGCAGCGCGAGGTGCTGGGCTCCGAGGACGATCCGGACAGCCCCGTCGCGCGCCAGCTCGCCTTCTGGCAGGAGGCATTGACCGGCCTGCCGGAGGAGCTGGACCTGCCCAGGGACCGGGTGCGGCCGGCCGCGCCGTCGTATGCCGGTGACTCAGTGGAGTTCGAGGTGCCGGCCGCGCTGCACGCGCGGCTCACCGAGGTGGCCCGCGACTGCCAGGCCAGTCCCTTCATGGTGGTGCAGGCTGCGGTGGCGACGCTGCTGTCCCGGCTGGGGGCCGGTGAGGACGTGCCGATCGGCACCCCGATCGCCGGGCGTACCGACGACGCCGTCGAGGACCTGGTCGGTTTCTTCGTCAACACCCTGGTGCTGCGCACCGACCTCTCCGGCGACCCCACCTTCCGCGAACTCGTCCGGCGAGTGAGGGAGTTCGACCTGGCGGCCTACGCCCACCAGGACGTGCCCTTCGAACGACTCGTCGAGGTCCTCAACCCCACCCGCTCGATGTCCCGTCACCCCCTCTTCCAGACCATGCTCACCTGGAACGACAGCGCCCTTCAGGGCGGGGCGGCCGGTTCGCCCGAACCGGTCCCCGGGCTTGAGGTCACGGGCCACCCGGCGGGGAACGGGGTGGCCAAGTTCGACCTGTCCTTCGCACTGGAGGAGCGTGAGGGCGGCGACGCCGGTCTGCACGGCGCTCTCGGCTTCAGCACGGATCTCTACGACCGGGCGTCGGCCACGCTGATCGCGGAACGTCTCGTCCGGGTGCTGGAGGCGGTGCTCGCCGATCCGGACGTACCGGTGCGGCAGGTGGACGTCCTGTCCGGTGAGGAGCACGCCGTGCTGCGGGAGTTCGGCGACGGCGCCGCGCGGCGCCTGCCGGACGCGACGCTCCCGGAGCTGTTCGAACGGCGGGCGGCCGAGCGGCCGGATGCGCCCGCGGTGGTGTGCGGGGCCGAATCGCTCTCCTACCGGGAGCTGAGCAACCGTTCGGACCGGCTGGCGCGCCTGCTGGCCGGGCACGGTGCCGGTCCGGGCCGGCGGGTGGCGGTGTCGCTGCCCAGGTCGGTGGATCTGGTCGTGGCGCTGTTGGCGGTGCTCAAGTCGGGTGCCGCGTACGTGCCGCTCGACCCGGGGTTCCCGGCCGAGCGCACGGCGTACATGGTCGAGGACGCCCGGCCCGTGCTGGTGCTCGACGAGGCGTGGCTCGCCGGGCCGGGCAGCACCAAGCCCGGCACGGCCGCCCTCCCGGCCGTCCTGCCGTCCCTCCCCGCCTATGTGATCTACACCTCCGGTTCGACCGGCCGGCCGAAGGGCGTGGTCGTCGGACACGCGGCGCTGGTGAACCTCCTGGGCTCGTTCGGAGAGAGCCTTGCGCTGCGGCCGGACGACCGCCTGCTCGCGGTGACCACGGTCGGCTTCGACATCGCGGCCCTTGAGCTGTACGTGCCTCTGCTGGCCGGCGCGAGTGTCGTGCTGGCCGACCAGGACACAGTCCGCGACCCGCGGGCGCTGGCCGCGCTGGCGCGCGACGCCGGGGTGTCGGTCATGCAGGCGACCCCCAGCCTCTGGCACGCGGTCCTCGACGAGGATCCCGCCATGCCGGCCGGGCTGGACGTCCTGGTCGGCGGTGAGGCCCTGCCCGCGGAGCTCGCACGGCGGCTGGTGGCCGCCGCGCGTTCGGTGACGAACGTGTACGGGCCCACGGAGACGACGGTCTGGTCGACGGCCGGCGCGGTCGACGAGGACAGCGCCCGGCGCGGGTCCGTCGGACGGCCGATCGCCAACACCCGCGTCCATGTGCTGGACGCGTATCTGCGGCCGGTGCCGGCGGGTGTGACCGGGGAGCTGTACATCGCCGGCGACGGGCTGGCCCACGGCTACCTGGACCGGCCCAGCCTGACGGCGGAGCGTTTCGTCGCCTGCCCGTTCGGACCGCCGGGGGAGCGTATGTACCGCACCGGTGATCTGGTGCGCTGGTCGGCGCGGGGTGACCTGGAGTACCTGGGGCGGGCCGACCATCAGGTCAAGGTCCGGGGTTTCCGTATCGAGCCGGGCGAGATCGAGAGCGTGCTCTCGGCCCACGCCTCGGTGGCGCGCTGCGCGGTCGTGGTCCGCGAGGACCGGCCGGGAGACAAGCGGCTGGTGGCCTATGTGGTCGGGTCCGCGGAGGCGGGCGAGTTGCGTGAGCACGTGGCGCGCAGCCTGCCGGAGTACATGGTGCCGTCGGCGTATGTGACGCTGGACGCGCTGCCGCTGACTCCGAACGGCAAGCTGGACCGCAAGGCGCTGCTCGCGCCGGAGAGCGCGGCGGTCCCGGCGGGCCGGGGCCCGCGCTCGCCGCGGGAGGAGATCCTGTGCGGGCTGTTCGCCGAGGTGCTCGGCGTGCCCGAGGTGGGCGTCGACGACGACTTCTTCGAGTGCGGCGGGCACTCGCTGCTGGCCACCCGGCTCGCGGCACGGATCCGTTCCTCGCTCGGACGGGAGCTGTCCGTGCGGCAGTTGTTCGAGCACCCCACGGTGGCCCGGCTCTCCGCGGTCCTCGACGAGTCGGCGGGCCGTGTCCGCGCCCCGCTGTCCCGGGCGGAGCGCCCCGAGCGCGTGCCGCTCTCCTACGCGCAGCAGCGCCTGTGGTTCCTGAACCGGCTGGAGGGTCCGAGCGCCACGTACAACATGCCGCTGGCCCTCCGTCTCACCGGCACACTGGACCGGTCGGCCCTGACGGCGGCACTGCACGACGTCGTCGTACGGCATGAGGTGCTGCGTACGGTCTTCACGGAGGACGCACAGGGCGCCCACCAGGTCGTCCTGCCATCCGAGGCGGCCCGCCCCGAGCTGCGGACCGTCCGTACGGACGCGGCTCACCTGGACGAGGAGCTGGCGGGAGCCACACGCTACGCCTTCGACCTGGCCGCCGAACTCCCCTTCCGAGCCGACCTCTTCGAGCTGGGTGAGCGGGAGTACGTACTGCTGGTCCTCGTGCATCACATCGTCGGCGACGGCTGGTCCATGGGACCGCTGGCGCGCGACCTCAGCACGGCGTACGCGGCCCGGTGCGCCGGCCGGGCACCGGAGTGGAGCGCACTTCCGGTGCAGTACGCCGACTACACGCTGTGGCAGCGCGAGGCACTGGGCTCCGAGGACGACCCGGACAGCCCCATCGCCCGCCAGCTCGCCTTCTGGCACAAAGCGCTGGGCGGACTCCCCGAGGAGCTCGACCTGCCGACGGACCGGCCGCGGCCCGCCCAGGCGTCCAGGGAAGGCGACCGGGTCGGCTTCGCGATACCCGCCGCGCTGCACGCGCGCGTCGTCGCGCTGGCCCGGGAGAGCGGCGCGAGTGTGTTCATGGTGGTGCAGGCTGCGCTGGCGACGCTGCTGTCCCGGCTGGGGGCCGGTGAGGACGTGCCGATCGGCACCCCGATCGCCGGACGTACCGACGACGCCGTCGAGGACCTGGTCGGTTTCTTCGTCAACACCCTGGTGCTGCGCACCGACCTCTCCGGCGACCCCACCTTCGGCGAACTCATCGAGCGGGTGAGGGAGTTCGACCTCGCGGCCTACGCCCACCAGGACGTGCCCTTCGAACGGCTCGTCGAGGTCCTCAACCCGGCCCGTTCGATGTCCCGTCACCCCCTCTTCCAGACGATGCTCACCTGGAACAACGTGGATCAGCAGGAGGCGGTCGCGGCCGTGGAGGGCCTCCCCGGGCTCACCGGCCGGCAGCACCCGCTGCCCACCGGTGACGCCAAGTTCGACCTCCTGTTCCGCATGGTCGAGCACTACGGGGACGACGCCCGGCCCGACGGCATCGCGGGTGTCGTGGAGTTCAGCACCGATCTGTTCGACCGTGGGACGGCAGAGGCGGTGGCGGTCCGGCTGGTGCGGGTCCTGGACATGGTCTCGGCCGATCCCCAACGACGGGTGGGACATGTTGACATCCTCACCGACACCGAACGCCGACTGCTCCTAGGTGAGTGGATCGACACGGCGCGCGACGTCACCCTCCGGGCGCTGCCGCAGCTCTTCGAGGACCAGGTGGCCCGCACCCCCGACGCCACCGCCCTGATCCACGAGGGCGTCACCCACACCTACGCTCAGGTCAACGCCCGTGCCAACCGGCTGGCGCACCTGCTGACCCGGCGGGGGGCCGGGCCGGAGACACGCGTGGCGGTGCTGCTGCCGCGCTCCGCCGACCTGGTGTGCGTCCTGCTCGCCGTCCTCAAGGCGGGCGCGGCGTACGTCCCCGTCGACCCCGACTACCCTGCCGACCGCATCGACCACATCCTGCGGGACTCCACCCCGGCGCTCGTCCTCGACGACACCTGGCTCACCGAGAACGCCGCTGACGACACCCCCGTCGAGAACCTTCCCCCGGTGTCGCTGTCGTGGCCGGCCTACCTGATCTACACGTCCGGCTCGACCGGCCGTCCCAAGGGCGTCGTCATCGAGCACCGCTCGCTCGCCGCCTACCTGGCCCGAGCCGCCCACACCTACCCCGACGCGCAAGGCACCGCCCTCCTGCACTCCTCGGTCTCCTTCGACATGACGGTCACGGCCTTGTGGACCCCGCTCACCACCGGCGGCACCCTCAAAATCGCCGACCTCGACGAAGACCTCACGGGGCCCGCCGTCACGCTCCTCAAGCTGACCCCTTCACATCTCCCGCTCCTCGACACCGTCCCCAACGCCCTCGCCGACGACGGCACGCTCGTCATCGCCGGCGAACCCCTCCGTGGCGACGTCCTCGACCGCTGGCGCGCCCAGCACCCGGGCGTCCGGGTCGTCAACGCCTACGGACCCACCGAGACCACGGTCACCGCCACCGAACACACCCTCCCGCCCCATGCCCCCACACCCCCCGGCACCGTCCCGATCGGCACCCCGTACTGGAACACCCACGTCTACGTCCTCGACAGCCACCTCAACCCGGTGCCCCCCGGCGCCACCGGCGAGCTCTACATCTCAGGCCCCGGCCTCGCCCGCGGCTACCACGACCGGCCCAGCCTGACCGCCGAACGCTTCGTCGCCGATCCCTTCGGCATGTCCGGCACACGGATGTACCGCACCGGCGACCTCGCCCGCTGGACCCACGACGGCCGACTCCAGCACCAAGGCCGCACCGACCACCAGATCAAACTCCGCGGCCACCGCATCGAACCCGCCGAGATCGAGATCGTCCTGCGGGACCACCCCGCCGTCCGGCACACCGCGGTCATCCTCCGCGAAGACCGACCGGGCGAGAAGCGGCTGGTCGCCTATGTCGTGGGTACCGCGGAGGTGTCCGAGCTGCGCGAGCACGTGGCGGGCGCCCTCCCCGAGTACATGGTGCCGTCGGCGTTCGTCACGCTGGACGAGCTCCCGCTCACCCCCAACGGCAAGCTGGACCGGGCGGCCCTTCCGGTGCCCGACTTCACCCCGCTGGCCGGAGGCAGGGGTCCGAACTCGGCACGGGAGGAGATCCTGTGCGGGCTGTTCTCCGAGGTGCTCGGCGTTCCGGGGGTCGGCGTCGACGACAGCTTCTTCGATCTCGGCGGCGACAGCATCATGTCCATCCAGCTCGTCAGCGCCGCCCGCCGCGCGGGCCTGAAGATCTCTCCGCGCGATGTCTTCGAGCGCAAGACGGTCGCGGAGCTCGCGATGGCGGCCACCGGCACGGAGGGCATCGTCCAGGAGAAGCCGGGTGCGGACGCAGGAGACGTCCCCCTCACGCCGATCATGCACCAGCTCGCCGAACGCGGCGGTCCGCTGGACGAGTTCAACCAGTCGACGCTTCTCCAGGTGCCGTCGACGGTGACCCGTGACTCGCTCGTGGCATCGCTCCAGGCGGTGCTGGACCATCACGCGGCTCTCCGCATGCGGCTGGAGGACGGCGACGCCGGCTGGTCGCTGGAGATCGGAGAACCGGGGGCCGTCTCGGCCGGGGCATGCCTGACCCACGTGCCGGCCGAGGGGCTCGACGACGACGCCCTCGGCAGGCTCATGACCGAGCACGGCATCCAGGCGCGCGGGCGGCTGGCTCCGCGCTCGGGTGTGATGGTGCAGGCCGTGTGGTTCGACCGGGGCCGAGACCTCCCGGGCAGGCTGCTGCTGGTCCTCCACCACCTGGTGGTGGACGGCGTGTCGATGCGGATCATCGCCCCGGACCTCGCCGAGGCGTGGCGTGATGTCGTGGCGGGCCGGCCGGTCGCGCTCGATCCGGTCGGCACCTCGCTCCGGCAGTGGGCTCACCGCCTCCGTGCCGTCGCCGTCGAGCCGGAGACCGTCGCGGAACTCGGCAGCTGGACCGAGATCCTCCGCCACGACGAGACACCGCTGGGGAGCCGTGAGCTCGATCCCCGTGAGGACGTGGCCGGATCGGCCGGTCATCTGATCGTTTCCCTTCCGCCCGAGGTGACGGAAGCGCTCCTCACCACCGTGCCCGCGGCCTACCACGCGGAGATCAACGACGTGCTGCTGACCGGTTTCGCCCTCGGCGTCGCCGCCTGGCGCGCTGCCCGTTCCCGTCACCGCGACGAGCCGGGCAGCGGCGTGCTGCTGGAGCTGGAGTCGCACGGCCGCGACGAGGACGCCGTACCGGGAGCGGACCTGTCGCGCACCGTCGGTTGGTTCACCAGCAGCTATCCGGTGCGGCTCGACCCGGGCACGATCCGGCCCGACGTCCTGCGGGACGGCGGCCCGGCCGTGGACACCGCCCTGAAGCGGGTCAAGGAGCAACTGCGGGCGGTCCCGGGCCGGGGTCTGGGCTTCGGGCTGCTGCGCCATCTCAACCCGAAGACGGGGGCGGTGCTGGCGCGGCTGTCCCAGCCGCAGATCAAGTTCAACTATCTCGGCCGCTTCTCCGCGGGTGAGTCCGGTGACTGGGGGCCTGCTCCCGGTGCCGCGGGCATCGGCGGAGGCCGGGACGCGGGCATGCCGCTGCGGCATGTCGTGGAAGTCAACGCCATGACGCGTGACGGCGAGCACGGAGCCGAGCTCATGGCGAGCTGGTCCTGGGCCGGCGGTGTCCTCGACGAGGACGCCGTGCAGGAACTGGCCGATGCGTGGTTCGCCGCGCTGCGCGCGCTGGCACAGCACGTCGAAGAAGCGGACGCGGGCGGCTTCACACCGTCCGATGTGTCGTGGGCGGGGCTGAGCCAGAGCGACATCGATCTACTGGAAGCTGAGTGGAGGACGTCGGAATGAAGCGATCCGGGTTGGAAGACATACTGCCGCTGTCTCCGTTGCAAGAGGGATTGCTGTTCCACAACGTCTTCGATGACGAGGCTCTGGATGTGTACACCATCCAGATGAGCCTGGACCTTGAAGGCGCCCTGGATGCCAAGGCCCTCCGCACAGCTGCCACGGCCCTGCTGGCCCGGCACCCGAACCTGCGGGCGATCTTCCGCCACGAGGGACTGAGCCGGCCGGCCCAGGTGGTGCTGCGCGAAGTGCCGCTCGACTGGACGGAGACGGATCTGGGCGACCTGCGGGAGGAGGAGCGGGAGCGGGAGGCCTCCCGTATCCTCGCGGCCGACCGCGCCCGCCGTTTCGACGTGGCCAAGCCGCCGCTGGTGCGGTTCAATCTGATCCGGTTCGGCCCCGGCCGTCACCGTTTCGTGCTGACCAACCACCACATCCTGTGGGACGGCTGGTCGCGGCCGGTGCTGTTGCGCGATCTGTTCACCCTGTACCTGAACGGCGGCGACTTTTCGGTGCTGCCGAAGATACGGCCGTACCGGGACTACCTCGGATGGCTCGCGGGACGCGACCGCGCCGCGGCGGAGCTGGCCTGGCAGGAGGCACTGGCCGGGCTCGACGGGCCCACCCTGGTGGCGCCCGGTGCCGAGCGCTCACAGGAGCTGCCCGGACAGCTGGCCTTCGGGCTGTCGAAGGAGCTCAGCGAGCGCCTCTCCGAGCAGGCACGCCGGATGGGCGTGACGGTGAACTCGGTGGTCCAGGGCGCCTGGGGACTGGTCCTGTCCCGGCAGCTCAACCGGGACGACGTGGTCTTCGGCATCATCGTCTCGGGCCGGTCCCCGGAAGTGACCGGGATCGAGAGCATGGTGGGGCTCTTCATCAACACGCTGCCGCTGCGCCTGGTCATCCGCCCCGAGGAGTCCCTCGGCGCGATGCTCGCGCGCCTGCAGCGGCAGCAGACCGCGCTGCTGGACCACCACCACCTGGGGCTGACCAGCATCCAGCAGCTGGTCGGCCAGGGTGAGCTCTTCGACACGGCGGTGGTGTACGAGAACTACCCGCTGGAGGCGGCAGCCGCGGAGGCCGGCCGCGGGGCCGGGCGGACGCCCCGGCACGACGTACGCCTCGTGAGCGCCGAGACCCGGGGCGGCAACCACTTCCCGATGAGCCTGATCGCGCAGCCGGGTGCGACGCTGAAGTTCCGTCTCGACTACCAGACCGGTCTGTTCGATCGTGGGTCGGCGCAGGCGGTGGCGGACCGGCTGGTCCGGGTCCTGGAAGCGGTCGCCGCCGACCCGGACCGCCGGATCGGCGAGCTCGACCTGCTCTCCGATGCCGAGCGTGAGCTGGTGCTCGGTGAGTGGATCGACACGGCGCGCGAGGTGACCGTCGAGGCGTTGCCGCAGTTGTTCGAGGAGCAGGCGGCTCGGACGCCCGATGCCACCGCCCTGATCCACCAAGGCACCCATCACACCTACGCCCGGGTCAACACACGCGCCAACCAGCTGGCACACCTGTTGACCCGACTGGGCGCCGGACCGGAGACCCGGATCGCGGTCGTCCTGCCGCGCTCGGCCGAGCTCGTGTGCGTGCTGCTCGCCGTGCTCAAGACAGGCGCCGCATACGTACCGGTGGACCCCAACTACCCCGCCGACCGCATCGCCTACATCCTCAACGACTCCACACCCGCCCTCGTCATCGACGAAACCTGGCTGGCACAGGCCACAACGGAGAACATTCCCGCGGACAACCTGCCCCCGGTGTCACTGTCCTGGCCCGCCTACCTCATCTACACCTCCGGCTCCACCGGCCGCCCCAAGGGCGCCGTCATCGAACACCGCTCCCTGGCCGCCTATCTCGCCCGGGCCACCCACGTCTACCCCGACGCCCAAGGCATCAGCCTCCTGCACTCCTCGGTCTCCTTCGACATGACCGTCACCGCCCTGTGGACCCCCCTCGCCACCGGCGGCACCATCCACATCGCCGACCTGGACGAAAACCTCACCGCCGAAGGCCCCACGGCCACCCTCCTCAAGCTCACCCCCTCACACCTCCCCCTCCTCAACACCATCCCCGACGCCCTCACCGACGACGGCACCCTCCTCATCGCCGGCGAGCCGCTGCACTCCGACGCACTCGACCGCTGGCGCGCCGACCATCCTCACGTCCGGGTCATCAACGCCTACGGGCCCACCGAGACGACGGTCACCGCCACCGAACACGCCATCCACCCCGACACCCCCACACCCCCCGGCACCATCCCCATCGGCACCCCCTACTGGAACACCCACACCTACATCCTCGACAACCAGCTCAACCCGGTACCCCCCGGCACCACCGGCGAGCTCTACATCTCAGGCCCCGGCCTCGCCCGCGGCTACCACAACAACCCCGCCCTCACCGCCGAACGCTTCATCGCCAACCCCCACGGCACACCCGGCACCCGCATGTACCGCACCGGCGACCTCGCCCGCTGGAACACCCACGGCCAACTCGAATACCAAGGCCGCACCGACCACCAGATCAAACTCCGCGGCCACCGCATCGAACTCGGCGAAATCGAAACCGTCCTCACCACCCACCCCTCCGTCGAACGATGCGCGGCCATCGTCCGCGAGGACCGACCCGGCGACAAACGACTCGTCGCCTACCTGGTAGGCACCGCCGAGGCCCACGAACTGCGCAAGCACATGGCAGACACCCTCCCCGAGTACATGGTGCCTTCGGCCTTCGTACCGCTGGACGAACTCCCCCTCACCCCCAACGGCAAACTCGACCGAACAGCCCTCCCGGAACCCGACTTCACCCCGCTGCAACCGCAGTGGGAGGACGGCCGTACGCCGCGTGCCTCCCAGGACCCTCGGGAGGAGATCCTCCGTGGCATCTTCTCGGGTCTGCTCGGCGTTCCCGACGTCGCCCCGGACGACGACTTCTTCGCGCTGGGCGGGCATTCACTGCTCGCCATCCGGCTGGTGAGCCGGATCCAGAGCCTGCTGCACACCAGGCTCGTCATCCGCCAGGTGTTCGAGAACCCCACCGTGGCGGGGCTTCTCAAGGCCCTCGACGGGGCGGGCGGGGAGCACCGTGCGCTGGCACCTGTGCCTCGGCCCGAGCGGCCGCCCCTGTCCTTCGCCCAGCAGCGCCTGTGGTTCCTGGACCGCTTCGAGGGCAGGAGCGCCCCGTACAACATCCCGGTGGCCCGCCGCTTTCGGGGGCCGCTGGACCGCGAGGCGCTCCAGGCCGCGCTCGACGATGTGGTGGCGCGCCACGAGAGCCTGCGCACCGTGCTCGCCGAGGACGCCCAGGGTCCGTACCAGCGCGTCCTGCCGGCCGCGGAGGTCCGGGCGGAGCTGTCCGTCGTGGAGACGGACGAGGCCGGACTGCAGGAGCGGCTGCGGGAGGCCGCGGGGCACCGGTTCGACCTGTCCGCGGAGATCCCCTTCCGGACGTGGCTGTTCGCCCTCGGTCCGCAGGAGCACGTCCTGCTGATCCTCGTCCACCACATCAGTGCGGACGGCTGGTCGATGGGTCCGCTGGCCCGCGACATCGCGGCCGCGTACGCCGCGCGCTCCACCGGGCAGGAGCCCGGGTGGCAGGAGCTCGCCGTCCAGTACGTGGACTACACCCTGTGGCAGCGCGAGTTGCTCGGCTCCGAGAGCGACCCGGACAGCCCGATGGGCCGGCAACTCGCCCACTGGCGCGAGAAGCTCGAAGGGATCCCGGACGAGCTGCCCCTGCCCACCGACCGGCCGCGCCCGCAGATGGCGACGTACACCGGTGAGCACGTCGGCTTCGAGATTCCGCCGGAGCTGTACGAGCGGCTGGCGGCGGTGGCCCGGGAGAACCACGCCACGGTCTTCATGGTGGTGCAGGCGGCGCTGACCACCCTGCTGCACCGGCTGGGCGCGGGGACCGACATCCCGGTCGGCACCCCTGTCGCGGGCCGTACCGACGACGCGCTGGAAGACCTCGTCGGGTTCTTCGTGAACACGCTCGTGCTGCGCACCGACCTCTCCGGCAACCCCACCTTCAAGGAGCTGATCGGCAGGGTGCGGGAGACCGCCCTGGACGCCTACGCGCACCAGGACGTCCCGTTCGAGCGCCTGGTGGAGGTCATCAATCCGCAGCGCTCCATGGCCCGGCACCCGCTGTTCCAGGTGATGCTGGCGTTCAACAACAACGATCAGCAGACGGCCCGTACGTCCGTGCAGCGGCTGCCGGGGGTCACCGTCACCGGGCAGCG
Organism: Streptomyces sp. NPDC031365; assembly: GCF_055569765.1. NCBI lineage: Bacteria > Bacillati > Actinomycetota > Actinomycetes > Kitasatosporales > Streptomycetaceae > Streptomyces > Streptomyces sp. NPDC031365. The sequence continues at coordinate 15,530 of NZ_JBVIIM010000017.1, forward strand.
CGTCGGGACGGCGATCTCCAAGTTCGACCTGATGTTCGCGTTCGCCGACGCCTTCGACGACGAGGGAACGCCGGCCGGGCTGAACGCGGTCCTGGAGTACAGCGCGGACCTGTTCGACCGCGGGACCGCGGAGGCCGTCACACGGCGCTTCCTTCAGGTGCTGCGGACGCTGGCCGACGCTCCCGACACCCGGCTGGCGCAGGTGGACGTCGTCGAAGCGGCCGAGTCGCGGCGAATGCTGCGTGACTGGAACGACACCGCGCGGGAGGTGCCGGACGCCACGCTCGCGGAGCTCTTCCAGGAGCAGGCGGTCCGGACGCCGGACCTCGTGGCGGTGGAGTACGAGGACACCCGGCTCACCTACCGGGAACTGAACGAGCGGGCCGACCGGCTGGCCGGGCTGCTGCGCGACGGCGGAGTCGGCCCGGAGAGCCTGGTGGCCGTGTGCCTGCCGCGTACGGCCGAGATGGTCGCCGTCCTGCTGGCCGTCCTCAAGGCGGGTGCCGCGTATGTGCCCCTGGACCCGGACTACCCGCTCGATCGTCTCTCCTACATGATCGAGGACTCGCGGGCCGCGGTCCTGATCGCCTCCGCCGCCTCCGAGACCACGGCTCGTGCGGCGGGCGAGGCCTCGGGCCTGGAGCCGCTGGTACTGGACGAGCCGGAGACGGCCGCGGCGATCGCCGACCAGCCGGCCGCCGCGCCGCCCGCGGCTGCGCCGGAGCACCGTGCGTACGTCATCTACACCTCGGGGTCGACCGGCCGTCCCAAGGGCGTCATGGTGACCCACCGCAATGTGGTCAACCTGCTGCGGGCGACGCAGCGCCGGCTGCGGCTGGACACCGGGGACCGGCTGCTGGCGGTCACCACCATCGGCTTCGACATCTCCAACCTGGAGCTGTACGCGCCCCTTCTCACCGGGGCCCGGCTGGTGCTGGCCGGTCAGGACACCGCCAAGGACCCGGCCAGGCTCGCCCGGCTCATCACCGGCTCCGGCGCCACCGTCATGCAGGCCACACCGACGACCTGGCAGATGCTGGCCGCGGGGCACCCGGATGGCGTCGGGCCACTGCGGAAGCTGGTGGGCGGCGAGGCGCTGCCGGGGGCCCTGGCCCAGCGGCTGACCGCGCTCGGTGGCGAGCTGACCAACATGTACGGCCCTACGGAGACCACCATCTGGTCCACGGCGGCGCCGGTCGACGAGCACAACTGCGCGGCGCCCCCGATCGGTGTCCCGTTGGACAACACCCAGGTGTACGTGCTGGACGCCGCGCTGAAGCCGGTGCCCGGCGGGGTCGCCGGGGAGCTCTACATCGCGGGCGAGGGCGTGGCGCGGGGCTACCATCGCCGCCCCGGCCTGACGTCCGAGCGGTTCGTGGCTGACCCGTTCGGGGCGCCGGGTGACCGCATGTACCGCACGGGTGACCTCGTACGCTGGCGCGCGTCCGGGGAGCTGGAGTTCGTGGGCCGGGTCGACCACCAGGTGAAGATGCGCGGGTACCGCATCGAGCTCGGCGAGGTGGAGGCGGCCCTGTCGTCCCACGAGGCCGTGGAGCAGGCCGTCGTCCTGCTGCGGGAGGACCGTCCCGGCGACACCCGGCTGGTCGGCTACGTGGTACCGCGCGCCGGGGCCGTGGAGCGGGACGGGTCCCTGGAGGAGGAACAGGTCGCCGCGTGGGAGGCAACCTATGACTCCTTCTACCGTGAGTCGGCGTCCGACGCCTTCGGGGAGGACTTCGGCATCTGGAGGAGCAGTTACACCGGCGAGCCGATCCCGCTGGAGGAGATGGAGGAATGGCGGTCGGCAGCGGTCGAGGACATCCTGGCGCTGCGCCCGCGGCGCGTACTGGAGATCGGTGTCGGTACGGGTCTCATCCTGGCCAAGGTCGCCCCTCAGTGCGCGGAGTACTGGGGCACCGACGTGTCGTCGGCAGTGATCGGGAAGCTGCGCTCCCAGGTCGACCGGGTCCCCGGGCTGGCCGAGCGGGTGCGGCTGAGGACGCAGCCGGCGCACGTCACCGACGGGCTGCCGGAGGGTTCTTTCGATACGATCGTGCTCAACTCGGTCATCCAGTACTTCCCGAGCGCGGGGTACCTGGCCGACGTACTGCGCAAGGTGACGGGACTCCTCGCGCCGGGCGGCAGCATCTACATCGGTGACGTGCGGAATGCCGAGCTGCTCCGCGCGTTCCACCACTCCGTGGAGCTGGCCCGGTCGAGCGAAGGCGCCGACCCGGCGGAGCTGGCCCGGGCTGTCGACCGGAGCGTCGCGCTGGAGAAGGAGCTCCTGGTGGCGCCCGCCTTCTTCGACGCCCTGCCTGAGTCGGGAATCGCCGCCTACTGCGCCGACCTCCAGGTCAAGCGGGGTACGTACGACAACGAGCTGACGCGCTACCGCTACGACGTGGTGCTCCGCCCCGCGCCGGATCCCGCTCGGGGCGCGGGCGAGCCGGTCTCGCTCGCCGACGCGCCGCGGCTGGACTGGCTCCGGGAGGCGGGCGGCCTCGACGGGCTGGCCGAGCGCCTGAGGTCTTCCCGCACCCCGTCGCTGCGGGTCACCGGCGTGCCGAACGCGCGGCTCGCCCCCGGCGTCGGCGCCCCGGTCCCGGCGGAGTTCCACGCGCTGGGGCAGGAGTTCGGGTACCGGACTTTCGTGACGTGGTCGGCCACTGGCGAAGACGGCGGGCTGGACGTCGTTCTCGTCGACGAACGGCAGGTCGGCGCCGAGGCGTTCACCGGTGTGTACGCGCCTGTGGAGGTGAGCGACCCGCGCCGCTGGTCGAACGAGCCCGGCCGCTCGCGGGCCGGTGCCGCGCTGGCCCCGGCGCTCCGCTCCCACCTCCAGGCGTCGCTGCCCGACTACATGGTCCCGTCGGCGTTCCTGACGCTGGACGCGCTCCCCCTGACGCCCAACGGCAAGCTGGACCGCAGGGCCCTGCCGGCACCGGAGCACCTCGGCTCAGCGGGCAGGGGACCGCACGGTCCGGTCGAGGAGACCCTGTACGAACTGTTCCGCGAAGTCCTCGGGGTCGCCCAGTTGGGCGTGGACGACGACTTCTTCGCCCTGGGCGGTCACTCGATGCTGGCGGCGCGGCTGCTCGCCCGGATCAACTCCGCCCTGGGGGTGGAACTATCGGTGCGCAGCCTCTTCGACGAGCCGACGGTCGCGGGGCTGGCCGCGGAGATCGAGCGCGGTGAGCAGCGGGACTCGTTCGCCGTCCTGCTGCCTCTGCGTGAACGGGGTGACAGGGCACCGCTGTTCTGTGTGCACCCGGCCGCGGGGCTGGGCTGGTGCTACGCCGGTCTGCTGAGTCATCTGGACACGGACATCCCGGTGTACGCCCTGCAGGCGCACGGCGCGTGGGCCGGCGATGACGCCCTCCCGGGCTCCATCGAGGAGATGGCGGCCGTGTACGTGCGCCACGTGCGTGAGGTGCGCCCGCACGGCCCGTACCGGCTCTTGGGATGGTCGTTCGGCGGCCACGTCGCGCATGCCATGGCCGAGCAGCTACAGCGGGCGGGTGAGGACGTGGAGTTGCTCACGCTGCTGGACGCCTTCCCGCCGGCCCGGCGTGATCCGGCGGAACCCGAGGAGACCGAGGCGGAGATCGTGGGCCGGAACCTGCGGGCCATCGGCTTTTCCTTCGACGCGGACGAGCTGACGGAGGGCAGCTTCCCGATCGAGCGCTACCGCGAATTCCTCGGGCACGAGAACAAGTCGCTCGCGTACCTCGACGAGGGGCAGATCCTCGCGGTGAAGGACGTCTACGTCAACAATGTGCGTCTGATGCGCAAGCACACCCCTGGTCATTTCCGCGGCGATGTCCTGTTCTTTTCCGCCCGAGCCTCCGAGGAAGCCCGAGCACGGCGGGGCCTCAATCCCTGGAAGCCCTATACAGAAGGCGAGTTCGAAAACTATGATGTTGATGCGGAGCATGAGGAGATGATGTCGGACCCCTCGACGGTCGCCCGCATAGCGAGAATTCTCGCCACCCGTCTGTGACTGCACGAAAGCCGAACGAATTCAGTAAGGGAGTTGAACGGTGACGAACCCGTTCGAGGACGCCGACGGCACGTACCTGGTATTGGTGAACGAAGAGGGCCAGCATTCGCTGTGGCCGTCCTTCGTCGAGGTCCCGGCCGGCTGGGACGTGGCGGTCCCGGAGACGGACCGGCAGACCTGCATGGACTACATCAACGAGAACTGGACCGACATGCGGCCGAAGAGCCTGATCCGGGCGATGGAGGCGGAGGCCGCCTCCTAGCCGGTGGACGTCACGGAGGTTTCGCTTCACCCTGACTTTCGTCAGGGTGAAGCGGGCACCTTCGTCCAATATGATTCACCGAACGCTTCCCGTATTTTCTTTCCGGGGCGGAGGAGTCACGCCCCGGAAGGATGGAGCGAAGCGTGAAGAAGTGGTTCTGGCCCGCGGTCCTCGGCGTTCTGGCGTTACTCACGGCCGGATGGCTGTTGAGCGAGCGGGTGACAACAGACGGCGAAGTCACTCCCGGAGCGGACACCTACCGCGATATCGCTTCGTTCGGACACGATTCTCCCTCCTGGGTGCACAGGCTGGCGGAAGTCGGCACGGAAGCGGGAATCCTCGTTTTCCTCGCCCTGTTCGTGGCGGCTTTCTGGCTTGCCCGGAAGAGCGACGACAAGGCCATGACACTGGCTCTTTTCGCCCCGGTCGCCATGGCGGTCACCTACCTGTTCAGCGAGCTGCTCAAGGGATGGGTCCGCGAGGACCGGCCCTGCCGGACCGTTCCCGACGTGCGGACGATCGCGGCATGCCCGGAGCCCGGGGACTGGTCGTTCCCGAGCAACCACGCGGTGATCGTGGCGGCTTCACTCGCCGCCCTGTTCCTGGTCTGGCGGACCGCCGCACTGCTGGCGGTGCCGATCGCGCTGCTGACGGCGTACTCCCGGGTCTTCCTCGGCGTGCACTTCCTGCACGACGTGGTCGCGGGCTTCCTGCTCGGCGTGGTGATCGCCCCGGTGGTGCTCGTCCTCCTCGTTCGTGTCGGGGAGCCTCTCGTGGGCCGGCTGAGGCGGATCGAGCGGCTGCGGCCGGCGCTGGTGGCCTCCACCGGGAACCAGAAGTCTTTGACCATGACTGGAAGTAGAGATGGGCACAGTGAACACAGCTGACAGTTGGAAGCCGCTCGAAGTCACGCCCGACGGCGTCGAGGCCAGTGCGCGAGGACTCATCGAGTACGTGACGGGGCAGCCGGACTTCGCCGGCCTGCTGACTCGGGAGAAGGTCGTGGTCTTCCGTGGGTTCCATGTCACCGAGCAGGAACTCGACCCGGTGATGGACCTGTTGCTGCCCAACCGCCTCGCCTACCGGCACGGCACCTCTCCGCGCACCAAGGTGGGCGCCAACGTCTACACCTCCACGGAGTACCCGCCGGAGGAGACGATCTCCATGCACAACGAGCTGTCGTACAGCCACGAGTGGCCCTCCCGGCTCTTCTTCTACTGCGCCACCGCGGCGGCGACCGGCGGTGCCACCCCGGTCGTGGACGGCGAGCTGTGGCTCGACTCGCTGGACGCGGAGGTCCGGGAGGCGTTCTCGGGCGGGCTGCGCTACATACAGAACCTGCACGGCGGGCTGGGACTCGGCAGGAGCTGGCAGCAGGCGTTCGAGACCGAGGACCGGGACGAGGTGGCCGCCTTCCTGGACGGCGGCGAGGCGGAGTGGTCGTGGCAGCCCGACGGCGGGCTGCGGATCATCAGCCACGTCCGGCCGGCCACGATCAAGCATCCCGTCACCGGCACGGAGGTCTGGTTCAACCAGTCCGACCAGTTCCACCCGGCGGCGCTCGGCGATGAGGTGGCCCTCGAACTCGCCCAGATCATGGCACCCGAGGAACTGCCGCAGTCGGTCGCCTTCGCCGACGGCAGCCCCATTCCGGCCGAGTACGTGCTGCAGGTGCGCGACCGCGGTCTGGAAGCCGCCGTCGACGTCGACTGGCGCAAGGGCGACCTGATGGTCGTGGACAACGTCGCCGTCGGCCACGGCCGGCGCCCCTTCACCGGCGACCGGCGCGTCCTGGTCGCCATGTCCGGCTGACCCGCTCCGGCCGTCCACCCCGGCTGTCACGAAAGAGGAACGCCCTCAGTGTTTCGGAACATGCTCAAGTCCAAGATCCACCGCGCCACGGTGACCCAGGCCGACCTGCACTACGTGGGTTCGCTCACCCTCGACCCCGATCTCATGGAAGCCGCCGACCTGCTGCCGAACGAGCAGGTGCACATCGTCGACATCAACAACGGTGCGCGCCTGGAGACGTACGTCATCGAGGGCGAGCGGGGTTCGGGGACCGTCAAGATCAACGGTGCCGCGGCACGCCTTGTCCACGAGGGAGACCTCGTCATCATCATCGGCTACGGCCTCGTCGCCGACGAGGAGGCCCGGGACGTCAAACCGCGCGTGGTCTTCGTGGACGAGAACAACCGCATCCTCGACGAGGGCGACGACCCCGGCTGGCCCAAGCGGCTCTGACCGGCGGCGCACGCGGGGCGGCCACCACCCACCCGTGGTGGCCGCCCCGTTCCGCGTCAGCCCACAGGCAGGGGCGCCACCGGCCGGACCCAGCCCTCCGGGGACGGCATGCGCCCCGTCTGCACAGCGATCAGGGCCTCGCGCAGCGCCAGCGTGACGGGGCCCGCGCCGCCGGATCCCACCTTCCACTCGGCGTCCCCGTACCGCACGCTGCCGACAGGTGTGACCACCGCCGCCGTACCGGAGGCGAACGTCTCGCTGATGGTGCCCGCCGCGCACTCCTCCTGCCACTCGTCGACCGCCACGCGTTCCTCCCGCGGCTGGTAGCCGAGCCGAGCCGCGAGCGTCAGCAGCGCGTCCCGGGTCACTCCGGGCAACAGGGTGCCGCCGAGCGGCGGCGTCACCACCTGGGCTCCCGGGCCCGTCCCGCGCACGAAGAAGATGTTCATGCCGCCCAGCTCCTCGACCCAGCGCCGCTCGGACGAGTCCAGCCATACCACCTGGCGGCAGCCCGCCTGCCGGGCCTGCTCCTGGGCGAGGTACGTGGGGGCGTAGTTGCCCGCGAACTTGACGTCTCCCGTGCCACCGGGGGCGGCCCTGGTGTGGTGCGGACTCACCCACACCGGTACCGGTTCCGGTCCGTCGGCGAAGAAGCCTCCGGTGACGAAGGCGGTGAGGAGGAAGGTGTACGTCCGGGCGGGCCGGAGCGCCAGGCTTGGATCGCTGGCGAAGAGCAGCGGGCGCAAGTAGAGGCTGAGTCCGGGCTCATGGGGCAGGGCGTCCTGGTCCGCGGCCGCCAGCAGGTGTACCGCTTCGAGGAACATGGGCTCCGCGAGCGGCGGGATGGAGAGTCTGCGTGCGGAATCCGACAGCCGGGCCGCGTGCTCCGGTGCCCGGAAAAGCCCCAGGGAGCCATCGATCTGGCGGTGGGCCTTGAGCCCTTCGAAGACCACCTGGCCGTAGTGCAGTCCGACCATCGTGGGCGGCATCGGTATCGGTGCGTGCGGTTCCAGTCGCAGGGGCGACCAGCCGCCCTCGGCCGTCCAGTGGGACGTGACCATATGGGCGGTGAAGGATTCTCCGAACTCGGTCATGGAATTCCCCCTGATTCAGCATTCAGACCATGGGCGCATAGAAGAAGGTCTTCCGACGGGCAAACGTTCCGTCGGGTGTCAGCGTGAAGAAGTCGGCGAAGTCCAGTGACGTCTCGGTTCCGTCCCGCAGTGTGCCCTGGAACTTTCCCTCGACAGCGACGTCGGCGTCAGCCACGAGCAGCGAGGTGACGGTGTGCCGGCCCTCTTCGATCACTCGTTCCTCGCGATAGAAGCGCTCCAGTTCGGCATGGCCTCGGAGCGTTTCGTACCCCGGCCTCCGGTACTCCGCGGTGGGCGCGAAGAGGGCGATCAGTCCGTCGATGTCGCCGTGGTCGACGAGTTGGTAGTAACGGCGCACCGCTTCGGCTGCGACTAAATGGAATTCCGGTACGTCGGGCGGCAGAGACATGACCCCTCCAGCGATTCTTTGAACAGTCACGGGCTCGACCACTCTGCGATGCGCCGATAGTCGAGAGCAAGAACCTCCGACCGGTGGTCCTGCCTCCGTCCAGGATTCCTGACCAAAGTAGGGAGTCTTACGTCAGGCAATACACAACACGGCATAATCCTGGCCAAAAGGGGTGGGTCAGTACCGTCGCCGGAACCCTCTGACTAGTGTGGCGGCCGTGAAACCCACCATTACCCGCTTCGCTGCATTACTGGGCGCCAATCCCGCCTCGGAGCGGCCGCGGAAGCCGAAGTACTGGCCGTTGATGGCGGTCCTCGCCTGGGTGGCGCTGAACCTTCCGGCTCTCGTCTTCGCCCCGCGAACGGAGCTGGGCGAGTACCGGGGGTGGCAACTCCTCGCCGGTGCCGTCGTCATCACCGTCGCGCTGGCGCTCTACTCCTCGCTGCCGCTGGTGTCCCTCTCGCTCTGCACGGCACTGTGGTGGTCCGTGGGGCTCGCATACAACGACGTCGGCGCCATCATCATCTCGCCGTACCTGCCCGCGGTGTTCATCATGAGCTACACGGTGGGGCGGCTGCCGGTGAGTCCGCGGGCGGTGCTCTGCACACTGGGGCTGGTGGTGCTCGCCGAATCGGTGGCCACCGCGCTGGTCGGGCTGACCGCCCCGATGTGGGCGGTGCTGGTCACCGGGCTCATCTTCGCCGGACTGCTTCCTTGGCTGCTGGGACGGTACTCCCGGCAGCGGCACGAGCTGCAGCACGCGGGCTGGGAGCACGCCCGCCAGGTGGAGCAGCAGCAGCGCAGCAGCGTCGAGCAGGCCAGGCTCAGGGAACGGACCCGGATCGCCGAGGACATGCACGACTCCCTGGGGCACGAGCTGAGTCTGCTCGCCCTGCGTGCCGGAGCGCTCCAGGTGGCGCCGAACCTCGACGACAACGCCCGTCGGACGGCGGCCGAGCTGCGGGCCGGCGCAGCAGGCGCCCTTCAGCGGCTACGCGACATCATCGGTGTACTGCGCGAGGAAGACACCCCCGCGCCCATGGACCCGTGGCACATGGATGTCGACGCCCTCGTCGAGCGGGCGCGGGCCTCTGGTGTCCTCGTCACGCTGGAGCGCACCGGCGAAGTCGGCGAGCTGCCGAGCATGACGGACAAGGCCCTGTACCGCGTGGTGCAGGAGTCGCTCACCAACACCATCAAGCACGCTCCCAAGTCCCGAGTGACGGTCCGCCTCGACTACACGCCGGAGGATGTGCGGGTGACCGTACGCAACGGTCCTCCCAGTCGGGCTCCGCAGCGAGACCGCCCCCAGGGGCGACGCGGTCTGATCGGCCTGGACGAGCGCACCCGGCTGGTGGGCGGTGAGTTCCACGCGGCCCCCCTGGCGGACGGGGGGTTCGAAGTACGGGCCCGGCTGTCCCGCGACTCCCACGCGGTGAGGCCGGCCGGAAACCAGCCGGTTGCTCCGCCGGAGTCGCCCTCCTCCGACGGGCTCACCCACGCCGCCAACCACCTTCGCAGGCGTTTCCTCATCGCGGTCTCCCTGCCCGCCGGGCTGTTCGTGTGCGTCGCGGTCGCCATGCTCGGCTACTACGCCTATCTGTCCACGTCGTCGGTGCTCCCGCCGCACCGGTACGAACAGCTGGCGGTCGGCGACAGCGTGGAGAAGGTCGACCGGCTGCTGCCGGACAACGAGATGCAGGATCCGCCGTCGGAGTACCGGCCCGAGCCGCCGGGCGCCTCCTGCCGGTACTACCGCGCCAGCGAGGACCTGTTCGTCCGCGTGGACGTGTACCGGCTCTGCTTCGCCGACAAGAAGCTGGTGGAGAAAAGCGTGATCACCGCGGAGTCGCGGGCACCGATCGACCACGGTTGACCGTTCCGGGACCCGAACTCCTTACCAAAGTGGGGGTGCACGGCTTCCTCAGGGGGATGTCGTCCCCACCTCACCGGCCCGTACGTTCGGGGCAACACGGAGAAACTCGGAATGGCTGGCTGGAGAGCTCAACCATGATCACCCTTCAAGGGCTGACGAAGCGGTACGCCGATCACACCGCTGTGGACAACTTGTCCCTGACCGTAGCCCCAGGCCGGGTCACCGGCTTCCTCGGCCCGAACGGTGCCGGCAAGTCCACGACCATGCGCATGATCATGGGCCTTGACCGCCCGACCGCCGGCAACGCCCTCGTGGGCGGCAAGCGCTACGAGGAGCTGGCGTATCCGCTGCGGGAGGTCGGCGCCCTGCTCGACGCCAAGGCCGTGCACCCCGGGCGCAGCGCACGCGCCCATCTGCGGGCGCTCGCCCGGACCAACGGCATCCCCGCGCGCCGAGTCGACGAGGTCCTGGAGTCCGTCGGCCTCACCTCGGTGGCCGGGCGCCGGGCCGGGTCGTTCTCACTCGGGATGAGCCAGCGCCTCGGTGTGGCGGGCGCGCTGCTCGGTGACCCTCCTGTCCTCATGTTCGACGAACCGGTCAACGGACTGGACCCCGAGGGCGTCCGCTGGATCCGCGATCTGATGCGGGGGCTCGCCGCCGAAGGGCGAACGGTCTTCGTCTCCAGCCACCTGATGAACGAGATGCAGGTGACGGCCGATCACCTGGTGATCATCGGCAAGGGCAAGCTGATCGCCGAGACCTCGGTCCAGGAGCTCATCGAACGCAGCTCCCTCAGCGCCGTGCGGGTACGCGGCCCCGAGGTCGCCCAGCTCCAGAAGTTCCACGACCAGCTCTTCGAGTGGTCGGTACCGGTCCGCTGGAAGAGCCCCAACGAGCTGATGATCAGGGGCATGGCCGTCGAGCAGGTCTCCGACCTCGCGTACGACATGGGCGTGCGGCTGCACGAGGTGCACACGGTCGATGCCTCACTGGAGCAGGCCTACATGGAACTGACCGCGGACAGCGTGGAGTTCGGTTCCTCCACGTCCCGCCCGGCGACCTACGGTGGGTGACCCGCGCCCGGCCCGGCCTCGTACCCGCCCCTCGCTCCCCAAGCCGACAGATACAGGAATTCGCGTCATGACTGCATCCATGCCCACCGCGGCCCCCAGCCGGCCGGTACGCGCCTCCGGCGGGAGTCTCCCGGGGGCCGTGGCGGCCGAGTGGATCAAACTCTGGTCGGTCAGGTCCACGTGGTGGTGCCTGCTCGGCGGCCTCCTGCTGACCGGGCTGACCGCGCCGATCATCGGTGCCACGATGTCGAACAACAGCCCCGCGGGACAGGCCGTTCCCGTGACCGAGATCGCCGTCTCGACGGTCTACGTCACCCAGTTCGCCGTCATCGCGCTGGCGATGCTGGTGGTCACCGTCGAATACAGCTCCGGGAGCATTCGCACGGCGCTGCAAGCGGTCCCCAACCGCGGCCATCTTCTGGCGGCCAAGACGCTGGTCGTGAGCAGCGTGAGCCTGGTCGTGGGCTTCGTCCTGGGCCTGATCGGCATCGGCGTGGTCTCCGTGACGCTGAGCAGCGAAGTGGAGTCGGGCGGCATGGCTGAGCTGTTCGGCTGCGCACTGCGCATCGGCGTGTACCTGGCGATGACCAGCGTGATCACCGTGGCCGTCTCCGTGGCGGTGCGCAGTGCCGCCGGTGCCCTCAGCCTGGTCTTCGTGGGCCTGTCCGTCCTGCCGATCATCCTGCAGGCCTCCGACATCGACCCGCTGGTCTTCGTGGCCGACCGGATGCCCAACACGGCCGGCACCGTCTTCATGAACGGCGACACCTCGCCCTACGGCGCGGGAGCGGGGCTCCTCTTCCTCCTGCTGTGGGCCGCCGCGACCCAGTGCGGTGGGTACATGGTCCTGCGGAAGCGGGACGCCTGACCTCGTCACAGCCCGTCCCGGCGGCAGCCGGGACGTACAGGGGCGTCGCGCACCGGTAATCCCCCGTCCGGAGCGCGACGCCCCCTTCTCGTGCCGGACTCCGCGTACGGGCGGCCGGCTACAGGCCCGGGTCGCCGGCCATCTCCTCGACCAGCCCGGCCTCGTGCGCGACGATCGCCGCCTGGACCCGGTTGCGTACCCCGAGTCCCGAGAAGATGGCACTCACGTAACTCTTGACGGTCCCCTCCACGACGTGGAGCCGCTGCCCGATCTCGGCATTGGACAGTCCGCTGCCGAGCAGTGCGAGCACCTGCCGCTCGCGCTCGGTCAACGCGTTCACCTGCGCGATCGACGGCGTACTACGGGAGGCGCGCTGCTCCTCGTTGGCACGGCCCAGCTCCGTCAGCACGCGCTTGGCCACCTCCGCCGACAGATAGGCTGCCCCGACCGCGGCGGCCCGCACTCCGGTCAGCAACTCGTACGGATCCGCGGACTTGAGCATGAATCCGCTCGCACCGCTGGTCAGCGCACGGCTCACGTACTCGTCCTCGGAGAACGTGGTCAGTACCAGCACGGAGGTCTCGGGGGCCTGACGCCTGATCTCGGCGGTGGCGGCGAGCCCGTCCATGACCGGCATTCTGATGTCCATGAGGGTGACGTCGGGCCGGTGCTCAAGGGTCAGAGCAACGGCCTCACGCCCATTCGCCGCCTCGGCGACCACGCTGATTCTGGGGTCGCTGGCCAGGATGGCGCGAATCCCGCCGCGGATCATCGCCTCGTCGTCGGCCAAGATGATCTTGATGCTGGAAATGACGTCCTCCTGATGGGCAGTGACCGAGTGGGGCCCAAGCCGGCTGTGGAGGTCGGCCACATGCCCCGCGGGACCAGCGTAGCCAGGTCCGGACAGGCGACGGTACCGACGATCGTCGTGATCAGTGGGCATGAACTCCCCCTTCTCCGCCCGTCCCTGCCCTGGGGCCTGCTCGGCACCGGAACGGCAGTGGGCGACGCGTGTGCGATGTGCTGCGCGGGTCAGGTCCTGGCCATGCTCGGCGGTGCCCGCGCCCCTTCAGCGATCGGAGCCCTGCCGGATGCCTGCCCTCGCCGCGCCGGCCGTCGTCGCCGTTGCAGGAATCCTCGTCGTGCGTCGGTGTCGCAGAGCAGCGGCCTGCGGCACGCCGCTGGTCCCCGTGCCGATCCCGACAGGGCGAACTCGACGGCGACCTCGCGCGGAACCCCGACGAAGCCGACGGCACCATCGGGCGCCGGCTGCACGTGGCGTCCGCTCAGTGACGAGCTGTCAGAACGAGCGTCAACTGAGCGTCGGGACGGTCGGCCGCACTTCGTGCGCCGAAAGGGGGAAACGGCGGCACTTCCCCGCACACCCCTTGGAACGCCAGGTCGGACGGCGTTCGGAGGGGTGCGAGGCACCTGACGTCGTGCACTTGGGGAAACAGGTCAAGCGCATCCGTCCGCGCGTGAGCGGCCTAGAAAGACTGCAGGTCGGAGCCCTTTGCGGCCGGTTCAAGGATCGCGACACACTCCACGTGATGGGTCATCGGAAACAGGTCGAACACCCGCAGTGTCCGCACCCGGTACCCCCCGTCCCGGAAGTACGCCAGGTCCCGTGCCAGTGCCGCCGGGTCGCAGGCGACGTAGGCGATGCGGCGGGCGCCCAGGGACGACAGGTGTTCCACCGTCTTGCGGCCGGCGCCGGCCCGGGGCGGGTCGAGGACGACGAGGTCGACCTCCGTGATGCCGGTGCGGGGCAGGACCGACTCGACCTTGCCCTGTTCGATGCGGACGCGGGGGAAGTCCGTGAGGTTGTGGCGGGCGTCCTCGGCCGCGCGCTTGCCGGACTCGATACCGAGGACCGCGCCCGCCTCGCCGACCCGGTCGGCCAGCGCGCCCGCGAAGAGGCCGACGCCGCAGTAGAGGTCGAGGGCCATGTCGCCCTTGCGTGGCAGCAGGCCCTGCATGACTGCGGTGACGAGGGTGTCGGCGGCCTGCGGGTGGACCTGCCAGAAGCCGCCGCCCGCGACCCTGTGGGTGCGGCCGTCGGCGCGTTCGCGGACGAAGGGGCGGCCGTGGACGCGGTGGAGCTGGCCGGAGCGCTCGTCGATGCGCATGACCGAGACGGGGCGGTCGAGTTCGACCAGGGGAAGGCGTGCGCCGGGCTTGGGGGTGAGGACGACCTGGCGGTCCTGGGAGCCGGTCGCGGCGATCGCCTCGACGGAGTCCATGCCCGTCCAGTCCCGCTTCTCGATGCCCAGCTCGCTGACACCCTCCGCGGCGATCATGCAGTGGTCGATCGGCTCGACCTCGTGCGAGCGGTGCCGGCGCAGTCCCGCGCGGCCGTCGGCGGTGACGGCGTACTGCACCCGCGTGCGCCATGCCGGGACCTGACCGGCGGGGACCTTGTCGCCCTCGGCCGGCATCACGGTGCCGTCCCAGCCGGCCTCCTCGGGGGTGAGTCCGGCGAGGTGCCGCAGCTGCTCGGCGACGACCTCGCCCTTGAGGCGCCGCTGGGCGCCGGGCTTGGCGTGCTGCCAGTCGCAGCCGCCGCAGCGGCCGGGGCCCGCGAACGGGCAGGGCGCCTCGATGCGGTCCTTGGAGGGGTCCAGCACCCGCACCGCGTCCGCGCGCAGGAAACGGGCACCCTCCTCACCCTCGGTGACCTGCGCGACGACTCGCTCGCCGGGCAGGGCGTGCCGGACGAAGAGGACCTGCCCCTCGGAGGTACGGGCGATGCAGTGGCCGCCGTGGGCGACGGGGCCGATCTCGACCTCGTACTCCTCCCCCACCAGTGATTTCCTCGGTTCTGCCTGCATGGCGGGGTGACTCCACAACATCGGGAACGGGCGGACGGGCCGTGCGGCCCGTGACAACAGCCCACCAGTCTACGTGTGTGTGGAGGAGTCCTTTCCCCGCTCCGCCGGACCGCGGCGCACCGAGCCGGGGGCGGCCCAGTCCTGGCGCCTGCGCGCCCGCTTCTTGGCGACCTCGGAGGATTCCAGCTGGTAGGGCACCGAGGTCACCATCACGCCCGGCGTGAACAGCAGCCGGCCCTTCAGCCGCAGCGCGCTCTGGTTGTGCAGCAGATGCTCGTACCAGTGGCCGACCACGTACTCGGGGATGATCACGGACACCACGTCGCGCGGTGCCTCGTTGCGCAGGCTCTTGACGTATTCGATGACGGGCCGGGTGACTTCCCGGTACGGCGAGTCGAGCACCTTGAGCGGTACGTCCATGCCACGCCGTTCCCACTCCGCGCGCAGCGCCTTCGTCTCGGCCGCATCCACGTTGACGGTGAGCGCCTCCAGGGTGTCGGAGCGCATCAGCCTGGCGTAGGCGAGCGCACGCAGGGCGGGGCGGTGGATCTTGGAGATCAGGACGACGGAGTGGACCCGGGACGGCCGTACGCTGTCGTCGCCCGGGGTGTCCGGGGCCGCGATCTCCTCGGCGACCCGGTCGTAGTGCTTACGGATCGCCGTCATGATCGCGAAGAAGATGCACATCCCGAGCAGCGCGACCCAGGCGCCATGGGTGAACTTGGTGACGAGTACGACGACCAGGACCAGGCCGGTGAAGAAGGCGCCGAAGGCGTTGACGGCCCGGGAGCGGATCATGCGGCGGCGCTGCGCCTGGCCCCTCTCGGCGGCCAGCAGGCGGTTCCAGTGCCGGACCATGCCGGTCTGGCTGAGTGTGAAGGACACGAACACACCGACGATGTAGAGCTGGATCAGGCGCGTGGAGTCGGCGCCGTAGATCCACACCAGCAGGATCGCGGCGCCCGCGAGCAGCACGATGCCGTTGGAGAAGGCGAGGCGGTCGCCGCGTGTGTGGAGCTGGCGGGGGAGGTAGCGGTCCTGGGCGAGGATCGAGCCGAGCAGCGGGAAGCCGTTGTAGGCGGTGTTCGCGGCGAGGAACAGCACCAGCGCGGTGGCGGCGGCGAGGATCATGAACAGGAGGCTGCCGTGGCCGAAGACGGCCTCGGCGACCTGGGAGATGACCGGGTCCTGGACGTAGTCCGGGCCGAGCGGGGCGCCGTCGTGGATCAGGTCCTCGGCCGGGTTCTCGGCCATGCGGACCTCGGTGGCGATGGCCAGCGCGATGATGCCGCAGAACATGGTGACGGCGAGCAGGCCCATCATGGCGAGCGTGGTCGCCGCGTTGCGCGACTTCGGCTTGCGGAAGGCCGGGACGCCGTTGGAGATCGCCTCGACGCCGGTGAGGGCGGCGCAGCCGGAGGAGAAGGCGCGCAGGAGCAGGAAGAGGAGGGCGAAGCCGGCGAGGCCGGGGTGCTCGGGTTTGATCTCGAAGTCCGCGGTCGGTGCCCGCATGTCGTCACCGAGCACGACCGCGCGGAAGCTCCCCCACGCGATCATGAGGAAGACGCCCGTGACGAAGACGTACGTGGGGATCGCGAAGAGTGTGCCCGATTCCCTGACCCCCCGCAGGTTCATCAGCGTCAGCAGCACGATCACGCCGATCGCGCACGCCACCTTGTTCTCGACGACGAACGGGATCGCCGAGCCCAGGTTCTCGACACCGGCGGAGATCGACACGGCGACGGTGAGGACGTAGTCGACGAGCAGGGCGCCGGCGACGGTCAGGCCGGCCTTGGGACCGAGGTTGGTGGTGGCGATCTCGTAGTCGCCACCGCCGCTCGGGTACTCACGGACGTTCTGGCGGTAGGAGGCGACCACGGTGAACATCAGCACGACGACCGCTACGGCGATCCAGGGACTGAAGTGGTACGCCGACAGGCCCGCGACGGACAGGACCAGCAGCACCTCGCCGGGGGCGTACGCCACGGAGGACAGCGGGTCGGACGCGAAGACGGGGAGTGCGACACGCTTCGGCAGAAGCGTCTCCCCGAGCCGGTCGCTGCGCAGTGCGCGCCCGATGAGGATCCGTTTGGGCACGTCGGTCAGTTTGGACACAAGAGAGGAGCGTAAGCCGTCGCACAGGAGGCGGCCCGACCGCCACCCCACTTCCCTACGGGATCCATACGGCCTCTGCTCTCCGGGTGAGATCACCGGAGGGTCGGAGGGCGGATTCCGCAGGTCGAAAGACTTCCATGCTTATATGACTAGCCCGGCCGCAGTCGCCACGCCACGTGGAGGTTCCATGCACACGACCGCAGAACTGATCGGCGCCGCGGCCGCGCTCGTCGGCCTCGGCATCGTCACCGTGGCGAGCGTGCGCAGCATCACGCGCCGCTGAGCGTCTCGGCCGTCCGGGGGACCCACGCGCGCCGCCCGGGACGTGGCCGTCGATCTCAGCTGTCATGGCCGGTTCTCCCCATGTCCCGGGCACCGGACGTTCCGCCGTGATGCGGATACGTTGGACCGGGCACGCGGACGCGGCGGCCGGCCCCCGGAGAGCGTCAGGATCGCGATCCCCCGGCATGATGTTGCCTGGCGGCCCGGTTCAGGCCGCGATGTGTTGCCTGGCGAGCCGAAAGAGAGACATGAGCACGAAGGTCATGAAGGTCGACGGGCCTGCAGGAAGCGCGGTGTGACGCGATGCATATTGTCATCATGGGCTGTGGAAGGGTGGGCTCCGCCCTGGCTCAGAACATGGAGGAACAGGGGCACACGGTCGCCGTGATCGACCGGGATCCCACCGCCTTCCGTCGTCTGGGCTCCTCGTTCGGCGGCCGCCGGGTCACCGGCATCGGCTTCGACCAGGACACCCTGCGGGAAGCCGGCATCGAGGACGCGGGCGCCTTCGCCGCCGTCTCCAGCGGCGACAACTCCAACATCATCGCCGCCCGGGTGGCGCGGGAGATGTTCGGCATCGAGAACGTCGCCGCACGCATCTACGATCCGCGCCGCGCGGAGGTCTACCAGCGGCTGGGCATTCCCACCGTGGCGACCGTGCGCTGGACGGCCGACCAGATGCTGCGCCGGCTGCTCCCCTCGGGTGCCGAGCCTCTGTGGCGCGACCCCACCGGCGGCGTGCAGCTCGCCGAGGTGCACACCTCCACGGCCTGGGTGGGGCACCGGATCAGCAGACTGCAAGACGAGACGGGCGTGCGGGTGGCCTTCCTGACCCGGCTCGGCGAGGCGATCCTGCCCGGTTCGCAGACGGTGCTGCAGGAGGGGGACCTGGTGCACGTGATGATGCGCACCGATGAGATCGACCGGGTCGAGGCGGCGTTCGCCAAGGGTCCCGAAGAGGAGGGCGGTCACTGATGAGGGTCGCCATCGCCGGAGCCGGCGCCGTCGGCCGCTCGATCGCGGGCGAGCTGCTGGAGAACGGCCACGAGGTCCTGCTGATCGACAAGGCACCGACCGCCATCTCGGTGGAGCGTGTGCCGCAGGCCGAGTGGCTGCTGGCCGACGCCTGCGAGATCACCTCCCTGGACGAGGCGGCGCTCCAGCGCTGCAACGTCGTCATCGCCGCGACCGGCGACGACAAGGTCAACCTGGTCGTCTCGCTGCTCGCGAAGACCGAGTACGGCGTCCCGCGGGTCGTCGCACGGGTGAACAACCCGAAGAACGAGTGGCTGTTCAACGAGTCCTGGGGCGTGGACGTCGCCGTCTCCACCCCGCGTCTGATGTCGGCCCTGGTGGAGGAGGCGGTCAGCGTCGGCGACCTGGTCCGGCTGCTGCGCTTCAGCCACGGTGACGCCAACCTGGTGGAGCTGACCCTGCCGGAGGAGTCGGCGCTGGCCGGCACCCAGGTCGGGGACGTCCAGTGGCCGCAGGACACCTCGCTGGTGACCATCATCCGCGGCACGCGCGTGCTGACGCCGACACGGGAGGACTCACTGGAGGCGGGCGACGAGCTCCTCTTCGTGGCCGCCCAGGCCCGCGAGGAACAGCTGGAGGACCTGCTCTCGGTCCGCAAGGAGTCGTAGAACTCGGTGCGCGGGGGAAGTAGCCCCTCGGTGCGCAAGGAGCAAGAGAGTGGGGGCGCCCGGAGAACTCCGGGCGCCCCCACTCTCCGTACGGACTAGGACTCGCGGCGGTGGCGGCCGGCCGTCGTCGTCTCGCCGTTCTCCTCCGCGGCGGCGGCCTTTCGCTCCTCCTCCTCCGCGCGCTCCTGAGCCTCCATCTCGGCGAACACGTCGATCGGCGGCGGCGCCTTCGCCAGGAACACCCAGGTCAGATACACGGCGAGCAGGAACGGCGGGATCTTCAGCGCGACCAGCACCCAGCCCAGCTGGGTCGTGTCCGCCCACCAGTACAGCGGGAAGAGGATCGCGCTCTTGCCGAGCAGGATCAGCCCCCAGGCCCAGCTGGCCTTGGTGTACGCCTTCTTGCGTCCGGGGTTGCGGGTCCGCCAGGAGAGGTTCTCCCGGAAGACGGGGCCCAGCATGAGACCGATCAGCGGGACACCCGCCATCGCCGTCACGATGTACGCCAGCGCCAGGCCCACCGTGTAGAGCATGCCCGGCAGGTAGAAGTCCTTGGCGTTGCCGGTCATCATCGCGAAGACCACACCGAAGGCCACGCCGAAGACGCCGCTGAAGGCGTGCTTGACGGTGTCCTTGCGCACCAGTCGGACCACGACCATCACCAGCGCCACGGCGAGCGCCGCGATCGCCGACATGTGCAGGTCCTTGTTGACCGTGTAGATGCTGACGAAGAGGAGCCCGGGCAGCACCGTCTCGACCATGCCCCGCACCCCGCCGAACGCCTCGAACAGGGCGGCCTCCGTCACGGCCCGGGCATCGTCCGCGGATGTGTCTTCGGTTGTCGGCTTGTCGAGCGACGTCACCGGCTACTCCCGTCCGAGGGGTCTCAGTTCGTATTTCGGATTGAACAGCACCCGGCGGCCCCGGCTCATCGAGATCCGGCCCGATGCGATCAGCTTGCGCCCCGGCTCGATCCCGACGATGGAGCGCCGGCCGAGCCACACCACGTCCAGCGCGGCGGAGCCGTCGAACAGTTCGGCCTCCAGGGCCGGGACTCCCGCACGCGGCCGCAACGTGACCGTGCGCAAGGTACCAGTAACGGTGACGATCTGCCGGTCGCGGCAGTCGCCTATCCGCGTACAGCCGGCGGTCTCGGCGTCCTCACGCAGCTCCTCGGACTCCAGGTCCTCCTGAGACGAGGAGAGCCGGTCGAGCATGCGCCGGAACCGGCCTGCCGGCTTCTCGGAACGAGGAACAGCACTCATATCTGAAGCGTACCGGGGTGCACTGACGGTTACGTACCCCCTGCTCCCCCGGTCCGAACCGGGCGCCGGGGAGCATCCGGAGCGGGACACCCCCGAGCGTCACTTCTCGAAGCGGTACCCCATGCCCGGCTCGGTGATGAGGTGCCGCGGATGTGACGGATCCGCCTCCAGTTTCCTCCGTAGCTGCGCCATGTACACGCGGAGGTAGTTGGTCTCCGTCCCGTACGACGGTCCCCACACCTCCCGCAGCAGCTGCTTCTGCGCCACCAGCCGGCCGCCGGCCCGCACCAGCACCTCCAGCAGGTGCCATTCGGTGGGCGTCAGCCGTACGTCCCCGCCGTCGCGGCTGACCTTCTTGGCGGCCAGGTCGACGGTGAACCCGGCGGTCTCGACGACCATGTCCCCTCCGGCGCCGACGGGCTCCGCGCGGCGTACGGCGGCGCGCAGCCGGGCCAGCAGTTCGTCCATGCCGAAGGGCTTGGTGACGTAGTCGTCGGCCCCCGCGTCCAGTGCCTGGACCTTCTCTTCGGAGGCGTGCCGCGCGGAGAGCACCAGGACCGGCACGCGGGTCCAGCCGCGCAGCCGCCTGATCACCTCGACGCCGTCCATGTCGGGCAGGCCCAGGTCGAGGACAACCACGTCGGGGCGGTGCGCGGCGGCCGTGCGGAGCGCTGCGGCGCCGTCGTGGGCGGAGTCGACCTCGTAGGAGCGTGCCTTGAGGTTGATCACGAGGGCGCGCACGATGGCCGGGTCGTCGTCGACCACCAGGACACGGGTCATGAGGGCTGCCTTTCCGGTTCTGCCGGCTGCGCGGTCCGCACGGCCGGCGCGGGTCCGCGGCACACTCCCGCGGCGGGCAGGGTGAGCGCCATGGTGAGGCCGCCACCGGGGGTGTCCTCGGCGTTCAGGGTTCCGCCCATGGCCTCGGCGAAGCCCCGGGCGACCGCCAGGCCGAGGCCGACACCGGCTCCGCGCGGGGCGTCACCGTGCCGCTGGAAGGGTTCGAAGATGCGGTCCTTGGCCTCGTCGGGAACGCCGGGGCCGCGGTCGACGACCCGCACCTCGACCCGGTCGGCGAGGGCGCTGGCGGCCACCAGGACGGCTCGGCCGGGGGGACTGTACTTGACGGCGTTCTCGATCACGTTGGCCATCGTCCGCTCCAGCAGCCCCGGATCGACGGCGACCATGGGCAGGGCCTCGGGGATCTCCAGGGCGACGCTGCCCTGGGGCACCCCGCCGAGCGCCATGGGCGCCACCTCGTCCAGGTCGATCTCGCGGATCAGGGGGGTGACCGTGCCGGTGTGCAGCCGGGACATGTCGAGCAGGTTGCCCACCAGGTGGTCCAGGCGGTCGGCGCCGTCCTCGATGCCCTCCAGCAGTTCGGCCCGGTCCTCGGGCGACCAGTCGACGTCCTCGGAGCGCAGTGAGGAGACGGCCGCCTTGATTCCGGCCAGCGGGGTGCGCAGGTCATGGCTGACGGCGGCCAGGAGGGCGGTGCGGATGCGGTTGCCCTCGGCGAGGGCGAGGGCCCGGTCGGCCTGTTCGCACAGCCGGCGGCGGTCCAGGACGACGGCGGCCTGCGCGGCGAAGGCGCCCAGCACCCTGCGGTCGTCGGCGGGCAGCACCCGGCCGGTCAGCGCCAGCGCCATGTGATCGCCGACCTGCACCTCCACGTCCGCGTCCTCGGGCCGCCCGACCGGCCGTCCGCGGCCCGCGCGGCCCGCGCAGGTCCACGGCTCGACCCCGCCCGCGCGTTCGAGCAGGGCGGCCGACTCCATGCCGAAGGTCTCCCGGACCCGCTCCAGCAGGTCCTCCAGGCCGGTCTCACCGCGCAGCACGTTGCCGGCGAGGAAGGAGAGGATCTCCGACTCGGCGCGCAGCCGGGCCGCCTGATGGGTGCGCCGGGCCGCGAGATCGACCACGGACGCCACCGACGCACCGACCGCGACGAAGATCACGATGGCGATGATGTTCTTCGGGTTAGCGATGCTCCAGGTGTACAGCGGCGGGGTGTAGAAGTAGTTGAGCAGCACGGAGCCGGCCGCCGCCGACGCCAGGGCCGGCCACAGCCCGCCGAGCAGGGCGGCGGCGACCGTCAGCGTCAGGAACAGCAGCATGTCGTTGGCCAGGCCCAGGTCCACTGCGCTGAGCAGCATCGCCAGCGCCGCCGGGCCGACCGCGCCGACCGCCCAGCCCCAGGCCAGCCGGGAGCGTCCGAGCCGCGCGCCCCGGGTGCCGGGCAGCCCGCGGCCCTTGGCGACCTCTTCGTGGGTGACGATGTGGACGTCCAGGTCGGGTCCCGAGTCCCGGGCCACGGTAGCGCCGACGCCGGGGCCGAAGGCGTACTGCCAGGTCCTGCGGCGCGAGGAGCCGAGGACGAGCTGGGTGGCGTTGGCGCCGCGGGCGAAGGCGAGCAGGGCGGCCGGAATGTCGTCGCCGACGACATGGTGGAAGCTGCCGCCGAGGTCCTCGGCGAGGGTACGCTGCTCGGCCAGTTCCCTGGGCGAGGGGCCGGTGAGTCCGCCGCTGCGGGAGATGTGGACAGCGAGCAGCTCGCCGCCGGCGCCCTTCTCCGCCAGTCGCGCGGCCCGCCGGATCAGGGTGCGGCCCTCGGGCCCGCCGGTCAGGCCGACGACGATACGCTCGCGCGAACCCCAGATCGCGGAGACCTCGTGCTCGCTGCGGTAGCGCTGGAGATGGGCGTCGACCCGGTCGGCCACCCACAGCAGCGCCAGTTCCCTGAGCGCGGTGAGGTTGCCGGGGCGGAAGTAGTTCGACAGGGCGGCGTCGACCTTGTCGGGCTGGTGGATGTTGCCGTGCGCCATACGGCGGCGCAGCGCCTCGGGTGTCATGTCGACCAGCTCGATCTGGTCCGCCCGCCGCACCACCTCGTCCGGTACGGTCTCCCGCTCCCGTACCCCGGTGATCGACTCCACGACGTCGCCCAGCGACTCCAGGTGCTGGATGTTGACGGTGGAGAGCACGTCGATCCCGGCGGCCAGCAGTTCCTCCACGTCCTGCCAGCGCTTGGCGTTGCGCGAGCCGGGCGCGTTGGTGTGGGCGAGCTCGTCGACCAGGGCCACCTGGGGACGGCGTGCGAGGACGGCGTCGAGGTCCATCTCGGCGATGACCGCTGCCCGGTGCTCCGCCTCCACGTACGGGATCTGCTCCAGGCCGGTCAGCAGCGCCTCGGTGCGGGGCCGGCCGTGCGGCTGAGTGAAGGCGATCACACAGTCGGTGCCGCGCTCCGCGCGCCGGTGCGCCTCGGAGAGCATCGCGTACGTCTTGCCGACTCCCGGTGCCGCGCCGAGGTGGATCCGAAGCTTGCCGCGTCCCATGGCCACATTGTCCAGTGCCGTGTCATCCGGCCGGGCGCCGGGCCCCACACGGGTCAGTGCTCGACGGTCTCGCGGCCGCTCGGCTCCAGGGCACGGCGGGCGAGGCCGAGCGGGATGACGTCGAGGGGCGAGGGGTGGGGATGCCGGCCCGCCCCGGACAACCGCGCGGCGAGGCTCCATGACGGCGTGTCCGGTTTCGGCGTCCAGCCGGCCGGCTCGCCGGCGATGAGGAGGGATGAGGAGGGCGGAGCGGTTGGCGGGGGCGTGGGCGATGGCGCACCTCCCCCGGTGCCTGAACGGTGCCTGATCGGTGCCTGAACGGTCCGGGGGCGCCTCCACTGTCGGCCACCGGACAGGTCGGCGGGTCCGCACTGTGCCGCGTCCGGTCGGCGAGCCCGACGAGGGACGGCAGCAGTCGACCCGCTCCTCGCGCGCGCTCGGGTCGGCTCGGCGCGGTCGCGGCGGGACGCCGAGGGCGGCGGTGCGGACACCGACGTGGGCCCGCCGGCGATCGGCCGTCGAGGCGCCGGCACGGTGCAGCGGCGTGGCCCTGCCGGATGGGCGCGTCCCTCGATGGCGACGCGTTCGCCACGCGGGACTTCGAAGGCAACGCCGCGCGGTGCGGTCCCCGCACTACGGCGGCTCCGGTGCCGGACGACGTGGCGGTGCGGGTGCGGGACGTCGCGGTGGCCCTGTCGTAGGGGGCGCGGTCCTCCAGGAGGAGGGAGATGCCGACGGTGGCCTCCATCATCGTCAGTTCCCAGCTCCCGAGACGGCAGGTCCGTCAACCAAGAGGGCGTCGAGGGGCCGCACACGGGTAGGGGCCGCATCCCCCGAGGGGATGCGGCCCTTGCGAAGCTGCTGTCGCCGACGGCCCTAGCGGACCTCGGTGATCTCCGGTCCGCGCTGGAGCTGGCCCATACCGCCGGCGAAGCGCGAGCCACCCTCCTCCTGCTGCACGTTCTCGGGAACCATCTGGGCGTCGTTCGGCAGCTGGAGGACGATCGGGTCGCGCGGCGCCATCGGGCCCTCTCCACGTACGACGACCGTGTCCCGGAAGATCTGCTCGAGCAGCCCGGCGGCACCCGGCTGCACCGCGCCCTGCCCCGAAATCACCCCGCGCAGGAACCAGCGGGGGCCGTCCACACCGACGAACCGCACGACCTGGTAGCCGCCGGTGCCGTCCGGCAGCTGCACCGGCACCTGGGCGCGCAGCTCCCAGCCCAGCGGACCTTCGACCTCGTCGATGATGCCGCCCTGCTGGGTGATGCCGGACGCGATCTCCTCGCGCACCTCGCCCCAGATGCCCTCACGCTTGGGTGCGGCGAAGGCCTGCAGCTGGACGGCGCTGTCGCGCAGCACGACGGTGGCCGCGACGATCGCGTCGCCCGCGACCTCCACCCGCAGCTCCATGCCGTCGACACCGGGCACGAACAGACCGCCCAGGTCGACCCGGCCCTCTCCGGGCTCACGGACCTCGGTGCTGTCCCAGGGCCCGTCGGGCCGCGGCGCCGGCTCGAGCCTCAGCCTCTCGGCCCTCTCGCCGTCCGCCTCAGCGTCGACACCGTCGACGACCTGCTCGGCCTCGCCGGCCGCACCGTCGGCGGCATCCTTCTTCTTGCGACGTCCGAACACGTCACTGTCCTTCCCGGTCGGATACGACCGAAGCGTATCGATTCCCACCCGCTGTACCGCCCATGGCGGCCTGAACGCTTGTGCCGCTCTTACCTTCTCCCACCGCGGCATGGCCGCCGGTGGAACCGAAGCCCCCCTCGGCCCGGGTCGACGGGGGAAGCTCCGCGACCGACACGAAGCGGACCCTCTCGACCTGCTGCACGACCAGTTGGGCAATCCGGTCGAAGCGCTCGAACCGCACGGTCTCGCGCGGGTCGAGATTCACCACGATCACCTTGATCTCCCCACGGTACCCGGCATCAACCGTCCCCGGGGCATTCACCAGGGCGACGCCGCAGCGGGCGGCAAGACCGGATCGCGGGTGCACGAAGGCCGCGTACCCCTCGGGCAGCGCCACAGACACCCCGGTCGGCAGCACGGCCCGCTCACCGGGGGCCAGTTCACACGCCTCCGTGGTCCGCAGATCGGCCCCCGCGTCGCCCGGGTGCTCGTACGCCGGGAGCGGTACGTCGGGGTCGACGCGCCTGATCAGAACCTCGAGGGCGCCATGACGGGCCTCGCTCACGGGTTCACCTCGAAGGCACGCGCGCGGCGGACCTGGTCGGGGTCGCTCATGGCCGCCTGGATCTCCTCCTCGCGGCCGTGGTCGATGAAGTGGTCGACCTTGACCTCGATGAACAGGGCGTCGGCGCGGACCGCGACGGGGCCCTCGGGGCCTGCGATGCGTCCGGTGGCGGTGCAGTAGATCTTCCGTCCCGCCACCGCCGTCACCTCGGCCTCCAGGTACAGCACGGTGTCGACCGGCACGGGCCGGACGAAGTCCGTCTCCAGCCTGCCGGTCACCGCGATGGTGCGCAGCAGCCAGTTGAGGGAGCCGAGCGTCTCGTCCAGGGCGGAGGCGAGCACCCCGCCGTGCGCGAGTCCCGGGGCGCCCTGGTGGGCGGCCTGCACCGTGAACTCGGCGGTGATCGACACGCCTTCGCCGGCGCGGGCCTGGAGGTGCAGCCCGTGGGGCTGCTCGTCACCACAGCCGAAGCACTGGCCGTAGTGGGCGCCGAGGAGCTCACCGGGGGCGGGGGCGTCCGGATGACGCACCGGTTTCACGGCGTCGGCGGGGGGCTGAAGGGCTGCGGAAGTACCACTCACAGGCGCAGACCTTACCCGCCCACCCGTCACCCACCACCGCCCTGCCCGGCCGTACCCCGCACGGGCCGCTCCGATCCGCCCGCCACCCGGCGCCGCCCTGCCCCGACTGCGCGTTGCCCCGCCTTCCCGATCCCCCGCCGCCCGCCGCCCTGCGGGGCCACACCTCGCACGGGCCGCCCCGGTCCACCCGCCACCGCCCTGCCCGGCCGGCGCTCCTCCCGGGCCGCCCCTGATTGAGGTGCTCGCCCGGCCCCGTGCCAAGCTTGTCCTCATGCAGCTCTCCGCCGCCCCGTACGAGGAACGCCTCACCGCCCCCCGCTCCTGGTGGCTGCTCTCCTTCCTGGCGGGGGTCTCCATGGCGCTGATCCTGCTGCCGTTCGGCACGCTGCCGATGCTCGGCGGCCTGGCCGGCGGCACCGCCGCCGCGGCGGTCGTGACCAGCTCGTACGGCTCGGTGCGCATCCGGGTCGTCGGCGGTCATCTGATCGCGGGCGAGGCGAAGATCCCGGTGTCGGCACTGGGCGAGGCGGAGATCCTGGACGCCGAGGAGGCCCGGGCCCGGCGTACCCACAAGGCCGACCCGCGCTGCTTCATGCTGCTGCGGGCGTACATCCCCGGTGCGCTGCGCGTGGACATCACCGACCCCGAGGACCCGACTCCCTACGTCTTCCTCTCGACGCGCGAACCGGAGCGCCTGGCGCAGGCGCTGCGGGCGGCGAAGGACGCGGCGGACGCCACGTAGGGACTCTGCCCGGCGCGGTCGTGTGCGGGGTCGCTGGGTCGGCAGGGCCTTCCTCCGCTGCTCGGAGGACGCGTGGGGTGCCCCGCAGTGGCGTTGTCATCGGTGGCCGCACGCCTCACGGCCCGGCTTCTGCCCCGCCGTCGCGTGGGGCCTCCCGCCGCTCCCGCCCAGCTGTGCCGCACCCTGCCGTCGGTCTCGCTCCGGCCCGATCCGCCGGAGAGGCCCCAGGGACGTACGGAGAGCGGGGCGGGCAAGGAGAATCCGACCGGGGCGGCCGTCACGGCCCGGAGGCGGCTCTCACGGGGTCTGGTGCCCGTCACTCTTCCCGGGGTGACCGCCGAGTTCCTTGAGGGCGTCCTCGGGGAGGGCGTTCTCCGGGTGCTCCAGGCCGGGCAGCTCCGGCAGCGCGTCCCAGGGCACCTGGATTCCGCGCAGGTCGTCCCGGATGCGTGTGGCGAGCTTTCTGGTGTCCCGGCGGTTCATGACGGCACCCACGGCGGCGCCGACCAGGAACGGCATCAGGTTCGGCAGGTTGCGGACCGTGCGCTTCATGATCCGCTGGCGCAGTTCGCGCTTCATGCGGCTGTTCAGGGCCGCGCTCACGGTGGAGGGCTTGGTGGCCTGGACACCGCGCTCCTCCGACCAGGAGTTGAGATACACGGTGCTGCGCTGGGCGAGGCCGCCCGGCGGCCGTACGCCGTAGACCTCGTGGAGTTCGGCGATCAGCTTGAGTTCGATCGCGGCGACGCCGGTGATCTCGGCGGCCAGTTCCGCCGGCATCGCGGGCGGTACGGGCATCATCGCGGCCGCACCGACTCCGGCCCCGACCGTCGCCGTGGCCTTCGCGGCACCGGCCACGAGCTTGTCCGCGAGCTCCTCGGGGCCGAGGCCGGGGAAGTGCCGGCGCAGCGTCTCGAGGTCCCGTACGGGCACACGCGGGGCGATCTCGATGATCCGGTCCGCCAGCTGCGCCAGACCCGCACGGGCGCGGGCACCGCCCTTACGGGCGCCCTCCCGGGCCCTCTCACGGATCACGGCGGCCCTCCTGTGCGCCGCGGGCGCGGTGACCTCCAGGGATGCCGGGAGGTCACCCCGGCCGGATGCTGCTTCGAGCGAGGCCGCCCCGGTACCGGTTGAGCCTCGCTCTGGGTCACGCGTGTCGTGCTGCGGTCCCCGCTGGGACCCTTTGTCCGCTCCCTTCCCGAAGAAGCGGCGCTTCCGCGAAGGGGTCGAGCCAGTCACGGCCGACCCCGCCTCAGTCGCAGTCGCGGCAGATCGGCTGGCCGTTCTTCTCGCGGGCCAGCTGGCTGCGGTGGTGCACCAGGAAGCAGCTCATGCAGGTGAACTCGTCCTGCTGCTTCGGCAGAACCCGGACGGCCAACTCCTCGTTCGAGAGGTCCGCCCCGGGCAGCTCCAGGCCTTCGGCGGCCTCGAACTCGTCGACGTCCACGGCCGAGGCCGACTTGTCGTTCCGCCGGGCCTTCAGTTCTTCAAGGCTGTCCGAGTCGACGTCGTCGTCGGTCTTGCGTGGAGTGTCATAGTCGGTTGCCATGTCGCTCTCCCCCTCTGGGTGTATGCGGTGTCTCCAGCGCACGTAACGCGTGAGAGGCCGGACTTGTGCCCGACCTGAGGCGGAGATTTTGCCTCACATCAAGGTCTGTTACTCAATCGACACCCAACCGGACTCCTCATGAGTGATCGGCATGGATGGCGATGGGGACCGTACACGGTCCCTACGCCGCACATCAAAGGCGCCTCACCGTGTACTTCCCGTGATCAGGGCCCCTGAAAACTGGGACTTTCCCGACCTTTCACTGCCATACATGATCACGGAGAGTGGATGGTCGGGAGAACACCCCTGTGATCGATCACACACGCGAATCCCGGAGGTCCGCCCCGGAAATTCCGCGCAAAGCGAACACTCCGTGGGGTCGGGGGCATGATGTCAGATCGGCAGGGTGACGCGCATCACGAGCCCGCCTCCCTCCCGCGGCTGTGCGTAGATGTGTCCGCCGTGCGCCCGGGCGACCGACCGCACAATGGACAGCCCGAGTCCGACGCCCTTGTCGCTGCCGGTGCGCTCGGTGCGCAGCCGGCGGAACGGCTCGAACAGGTTGTCGATCTCGTACGCCGGCACGACGGGGCCCGTGTTGGACACCACCAGCACCGCCTGACCGTGCTGGATCTCGGTGGTGACCTCGACCCAGCCCTCCTCGGGCACGTTGTAGCGCACGGCGTTCTGCACCAGGTTCAGGGCGATCCGCTCCAGCAGCACACCGTTGCCCCGGACGACCGCGGGCTCGCGGGTGCCGCGGATCACCACGTGCTTGGCCTCCGCCTCGGCATGCACCTGGTCGATGGCCCGGCCCGCGACCTCCGCGAGGTCCACGGGCCCCCGCTCGACGATCTGGTTGTCGCTGCGGGCGAGCAGCAGCAGACCCTCGACGAGCTGTTCGCTGCGCTCGTTGGTGGCCAGCAGCGTCTTGCCCAGCTGCTGGAGCTCCACCGGCGCACCCGGGTCGGAGAGATGCACCTCGAGCAGCGTGCGGTTGATCGCCAGCGGGGTGCGCAGCTCGTGCGAGGCGTTGCCCACGAAGCGCTGCTGTGCGGTGAACGCCCGCTGGAGCCGCTCCAGCATGTCGTCGAAGGTGTCGGCCAGCTCCTTCAGCTCGTCGTCCGGGCCGTCCAGCTCAATGCGGCGGGACAGGTCCGAGCCCGCCACCGCGCGGGCGGTGCGGGTGATCCGGCCCAGCGGCGACAGGACGCGTCCGGCCATGGCGTAGCCGAAGGCGAAAGCGATGATCGCGAGACCGAGCAGGGCGAGCAGCGAGCGGCTGAGCAGATCGTCCAGGGCGTGCTGGCGCTGCTCGTTGACGCATTCGTTCAGCGCACGGTTGAGGTCGTCCGCGGGCAGCCGGGAGCTGCGCAGGTTGCAGAGGTCGCTGGACACCTCTCCCGAGAGGATCCGGAAGGGCAGGTCGCTGCCCACATTGAGCGCGTTGGCGGCGAGCAGGTAGATGATCGACAGCAGCATGATCCCGGCGATCAGGAACATGCCGCCGTAGAGCAGGGTCAGCCGTATCCGGATGGTCGGGCGCAGCCAGGGGAAGGGCGGTACCGGTCTGCGGGGGTCCCAGGTGGGCTTCGGCGGGGCCTGCGGGGACGCCGGCGTGGGGGTGGCGGCCACGGGGATCAGATCCGGTAACCCGAGCCGGGCACGGTCACGATGACCGGCGGCTCGCCCAGCTTGCGACGCAGGGTCATCACGGTCACGCGCACCACGTTGGTGAACGGGTCCGTGTTCTCGTCCCACGCCTTCTCCAGGAGCTGCTCCGCGGAGACCACCGCCCCCTCGCTGCGCATGAGTACCTCCAGCACGGCGAACTCCTTCGGCGCCAGCTGGACCTCCCTGCCGTCCCGGAAGACCTCGCGGCGGTTGGGGTCGAGCTTGATCCCGGCGCGCTCCAGTACGGGCGGCAGAGGCATGCTCGTACGCCGTCCGAGGGCACGCACGCGCGCGATGAGCTCGCTGAACGCGAAGGGCTTGGGCAGATAGTCGTCGGCGCCGATCTCCAGGCCCTCGACCCGGTCGCTGACGTCGCCGGACGCGGTGAGCATCAGCACGCGCGTGGGCATGCCGAGTTCGACGATCCTGCGGCAGACGTCGTCGCCGTGCACGAGCGGGAGGTCGCGGTCGAGGACGACCACGTCGTAGTCGTTGACGCCGATGCGTTCCAGGGCGGCCGCACCGTCGTACACGACGTCGACGGCCATGGCCTCCCGGCGCAGTCCGGTGGCCACCGCATCGGCGAGCAGCTGCTCGTCCTCGACGACGAGTACGCGCACGTCGCTTGTCCTTCCTCATGTCCCGCGCCCGCTCGGCGCCGAAGGGCGTACGCGGGTGGGGTGCTGGTGGGTGTGTTGCCTCCATCCTGCCCTTTTCGGCCGTAAGTCGGCCGTAAGCCGGGGAACGGACGGAGGCCGACGGCCCGCCCGGGACCGGGGAACGTCCGGGCGAACGGGGCGGGAATACGAGATTTTCACGCGCGGTTAGGTTTCCGCGGAAGGGAGCTTGGGGAGGACGGGTTTTACATCCCACGATCACGCTCCGCATGTACCGCACCACCATGCGGTGCGACGCAGTCCGCTTCCGCGGAGCGGGCGTGGATGTCCGGCACCGTCGTCGCCCGGCCGGGTGGCGCTGGGCATCCGCTTCGGACGTGATCGTCCCTTCCGAACGGCACACCCCCGTGCCACCGACCCACCGACCCAGGACGAGGGGGCGCAGCATGGACGCATTCACCGCAGGACTTCTGCAGCGCATAAGGGCGACCGAGTCCGACCTGACGCGGGCACGCGACGAGGGCGACGACTTCCTCGTCGACGTGGAGCAGGGCGAACTCGAGGACCTGCGCCGCCTCGCTGCCGAGCACGGCGTGGAGGTCAGCGCGTACAGCGTCTGAATCAGCTCGTATGTGGGCGGGCCCCGGCGAATCCAGCGCCGGGGCCCGTTCGTGTCGTTCCACCCGCGCCGGGCGAGGCCGTCCAGGGCAGGTTCCGCGGACCACGCTCCGTGCCCGCGGCACCGGTCCGGCCCCGCCCGGGCGCCCGCCCGCACCCCACGGACACACGTGGGCGCCCGGCACCGGCCCGGCAAGGGGACGGACGCAGGGCGGAGGCCGAGGACGGGGGGACCCGGTTGAGGAACGGACGCCCGGGCGGACCGGTCCCGTCAGTCGTGCCAGGCGCCCAGGTCCTCCAGGAGCCGCTGGAGGGGCCCGAAGACGCCCGGAGAGGCCGCGACGGTCAGCTCGCGGGAGGGGCCGTCTCCGGGGCGTCCACCGGTGAGCGCGCCCGCTTCCCGGGCGATGAGGTCACCGGCGGCAAGGTCCCAGGGGTGCAGTCCGCGCTCGTAGTAGCCGTCGAGGCGGCCCGCGGCGACGTCACAGAGGTCGATCGCCGCCGATCCACCGCGCCGGATGTCCCGCAGGAGCGGGATCATCCGCTGCGCCACGTCGGCCTGGTGGGCACGGACCTCGGTGACGTAGTTGAAGCCGGTCGAGACCAGGGCCTGGTCCAGGGGCGGCGAGGGACGGCAGCTCAGCTCGCGCTCGCCCTCCCACGCACCGGTGGCACGCGCGCCGCCGCCACGGACCGCGTGGTATGCCTCACCGCGCATGGGGGCCACCACGGCCCCGGCGACGGTCTCGCCGTCCAGCTCGGCGGCGATGGACACGGCCCAGGTGGGCAGGCCGTACAGGTAGTTCACGGTGCCGTCGAGGGGGTCGATCACCCAGCGGATGCCGCTGCTGCCCTCGGTGGAGGCACCCTCCTCGCCGAGGAAGCCGTCCTTGGGGCGACGCTCGGCGATCAGCGTGGTGATCAGCTTCTCCGCCGCGATGTCCATCTCGGTGACGACGTCGATCGGGCTGGACTTGGTCGCGGCGACCGCTAGGTCGGCAGGCCGGCCGTCCCGCAGCAGCTCACCCGCGCGGCGGGCCGCTTCCCGGGCCAGTTCCAGCAGTTCCGCGTGCAGGGGATCGGTCACGGGGCTCCTCATGCGTAGGGACTGTCGACGCCCGCCGCGGCGGGACGCGGGGCGCGGGCCGGACAGCAGCCCGCCGGGCAGAGATCGTGGCTCGCGCCGAGGGCGCCCAGGGCGCACGGTGTGACGTCCTGTCCGCGTTCGGTCTCCGCGCGCTCCGTGATCAGCTCGCGGATCGCGGCGGCGAACCGCGGGTCGTCGCCGACCGTCGCCGAGCGGCGCACCGGCAGCCCGAGCTCCTCCGCCTTGGCCGTGGCCTCCGTGTCGAGGTCGTAGAGGACCTCCATGTGGTCGGAGACGAATCCGATGGGCGCCATCACCACGGCCGGGGCCCCGGCGGCGTGCCGCTCCTCGAGGTGATCGCAGATGTCGGGCTCCAGCCAGGGGATGTGCGGCGCACCCGAGCGGGACTGGTAGACGAGCTGCCAGGGGTGGTCGACGCCGGTGCGCTCCCGGACGGCGTCGGCGATCAGCCGGGCCACGTCCAGGTGCTGGGCGACGTACGCCCCGCCGTCGCCGTGGCCCTCGACGGGTCCGGAGGTGTCCGCGGCGGTGTTCGGGATGGAGTGGGTGCAGAAGGCGATGTGCGCGCCGTCCCGGACGTCCTCGGGGAGGTCGGCGAGCGAGCGGATCACTCCGTCGATCATGGGTTCGACGAAGCCGGGGTGGTTGAAGTAGTGCCGCAGCTTGTCGGTCTTCGGCAGTTCCAGGCCCTCCGCCTCCAGGGTCGCGAGGGCGTCGGCGAGGTTCTCGCGGTACTGGCGGCAGCCGGAGTAGGAGGCGTAGGCGCTGGTGGCGAGGACCAGGATGCGGCGGCGGCCGTCCTGGACCATCTCGCGCAGGGTGTCGGTGAGGTAGGGCGCCCAGTTGCGGTTGCCCCAGTAGACCGGCAGGTCCAGGCCGTGCCCGGCGAAGTCCTTCCGCAGCGCGTCCAGCAGGGCGCGGTTCTGGTCGTTGATGGGGCTGACCCCGCCGAAGAGGAAGTAGTGCTGCCCGACTTCCTTGAGGCGTTCCTTGGGGATACCGCGCCCGCGGGTCACGTTCTCCAGGAACGGGACCACCTCGTCCGGGCCTTCCGGGCCGCCGAACGAGAGCAGGAGCAGGGCGTCGTAGGGACTGGCATCGAGCACGTCTGGCATGTCTCGATCCTGCCACCCGACACCGGCAGCCGGGACACGGCGGGGGTGTCGCCGGCCGCACCCCGGTCGCCCCTGGTGCATGGGGGTGACCGCGCCAGTAATCTGTACCGACTGCGGTCGCACCTTACTGAGACCTCCGGAGACCCCGTGCCCAGCCCTTATCGCGCCCTGTTCGCCGCACCCGGCAGCAAGGCCTTCTCCGCCGCGGGGTTCCTCGGCCGGATGCCGCTGTCGATGATGGGCATCGGCGTGGTGACGATGGTTTCCGAGCTGACCGGGCGGTACGGGCTGGCCGGGGCCCTGTCGGCCACGATCGCGCTCTCGGCGGCGGTGGCGGGCCCGCAGGTCTCGCGCCTGGTGGACCGGCACGGGCAGCGGCGGGTGCTGCGCCCGGCGACCCTGGTCTCGCTGACCGCGGCGGCGGTGCTGCTCTTCGCCGCGCACTACGCGTGGCCGGAGTGGGTGCTGTTCGTCGCGTGTGTCGGCATCGGCTGTGTGCCGAGCGTCGGCGCGATGATCCGGGCCCGCTGGGCCGCCCTGTACCGGGGAACTCCGAAGCTGCACACCGCGTACTCCTTCGAGTCCGTGGTGGACGAGATCTGCTTCGTCTTCGGGCCGATCGTCTCCATCGGACTGTCCACGGCGTGGTTCCCGGAGGCCGGTCCGCTGCTCGCGGCGTGTTTCCTGGCAGCCGGTGTCTTCTGGCTGACCTCGCAGCGCGCCACCGAGCCCGCGCCGCATCCGCGCGAGCACAGGGGCGGCGGTTCGGCGCTGCGTTCCGGAGGACTTCAGGTCCTGGTCGCGACGTTCGTGGCGACGGGAGCGATCTTCGGCGCCGTGGACGTGGTCACCGTGGCCTTCGCCGAGGAGCGGGGACAGAAGACGGCCGCCAGTGTGGTGCTCGCCGTGTACGCGCTGGGCTCGTGCGTGGCGGGCGCGGTGTTCGGGCTGCTGCACTTCGCGGGAGCTCCGGAACGTCGTTGGCTGCTGGGCGTTTGTGCCATGGCCGTGAGTATGATCCCACTCCTACTGGTCGGGAACTTGCCGTTTCTGGCCGTGGCGCTCTTCGTTGCGGGTCTGTCCATCGCTCCGACGATGATCACGACGATGTCCCTCATCGAAGAGCACGTACCACGCGCGCAGCTCACCGAGGGCATGACCTGGGTGAGCACAGGGCTCGCGGTCGGGGTCGCGGCCGGCTCCTCCGTGGCCGGCTGGGTGATCGACGCGGCCGGGGCGCGTGCCGGGTACGGGGTTCCGGCGGTGTCCGGGGCCGTCGCGGTCGCGGTCGGTTTCCTCGGGTACCGCCGGCTCAAGCGGCCGGCTCCGGGTCGGGGAGGCTCCGTTGGGCAGCACAGCGAGCGCGAGGAACGGCACATGGCGTAACTGGGGAGGCACCGTCTCCGCCCGCCCCGCGCGGGAGGTCGCGCCCGCCTCCGTGGACGAGCTGGCCACCGCCGTGCGCCGGGCCGCCGAGGACGGCCTGCCGGTCAAGGCGGTCGGCAGCGGGCACTCCTTCACGTCCATAGCCGCCACCGACGGGGTGCTGATCCGCCCTCACCTGTTGACGGGCATACGGGACATCGACCGCGCGGCCGGGACGGTCACGGTCGAGGCGGGCACTCCGCTCAAGAGGCTCAATGTGGCCCTCGCGCGGGAGGGCCTGTCGCTGGCCAACATGGGCGACATCATGGAGCAGACGGTCTCCGGGGCCACCAGCACCGGCACGCACGGCACGGGCCGCGACTCCGCCTCCATCGCCGCGCAGATCCGCGGACTGGAACTGGTCACCGCCGACGGTTCGGTGCTCACCTGCTCCGAGAAGGAGAACCCGGACGTCTTCGCGGCCGCGCGGATCGGCCTCGGCGCCCTCGGCGTCATCACCGCGGTCACGTTCGCGGTGGAGCCGGTCTTCCTCCTCACGGCCCGCGAGGAGCCGATGCCCTTCGATCGGGTCTGTGCCGAGTTCGACCAATTGCATGCCGAGAACGAGCACTTCGAGTTCTACTGGTTTCCGCACACCGGCAACACCAACACCAAGCGGAACAACCGCAGCGCGGGTCCGGAGCGGCCGGTGCCGCAGCTCAGGGGCTGGTTCGAGGACGAATTCCTCTCCAACGGGGTCTTCCAGGCGGCCAACTGGGTCGGCCGCGCGCTGCCCGCGAGCATCCCGGCCATCGCGCAGATCTCCAGCAAGGCCCTCTCCGCGCGGACCTACACCGACATCCCGTACAAGGTGTTCACCTCGCCGCGCCGCGTGCGCTTCGTGGAGATGGAGTACGCCGTTTCGCGCGAGGCCCTGGTGGAGACCCTGCGGGAGTTGAAGGCGATGCTCGACCGCTCGCGGCTGCGGGTCAGCTTCCCGGTCGAGGTGCGCACCGCGCCGGCCGACGACATCACCCTGTCCACGGCGTCCGGCCGCGACAGCGCGTACATCGCCGTCCACATGTTCAAGGGCACCCCCTATCAGGGGTACTTCAGCGCCGCCGAGCGCATTTTCACCGCCCACGGGGGCCGGCCGCACTGGGGGAAGATCCACACTCGGGACGCCGAATACTTCTCCCGGGTGTATCCGCGCTTCGAGGAATTCACCGCTCTCCGGGACCGCCTCGATCCGGAACGCCGTTTCAGGAACGACTACTTGCGGAGGATCCTGGGGACATAGAGGATGCCGTGGGCGGCGCGCCAATCCACGCACGTGGCCCAAATGGAGTACTGTTGCGAGCCCTGGGTCCGGTCTCCCGTCAGGGTGCTCGGGACCTTTGAGGACCGCCGGGAGGGGGCTAGTTGCACACGGTGACGCGGTTGGTCACTTAGCGTTGCGAATAGGTAACCGTGCCATAACGGCGTTCCAGGGCCCGCGCCCGACACGCCGGGCAACTCGGCAAGGTTGTGGCAGGCTGCACCCGGGCAGGCCACACTCGACTAGCGGAAGCAGCGACGCACGTGACGTCGGCAGGCACCACCCGGGAGGTCCCCATGCCCGAACTGCGTGTCGTGGCCGTCTCGAATGACGGCACACGGCTGGTGCTGAAGGCTGCGGACAGCACGGAGTACACGCTTCCGATCGACGAGCGGCTCCGCGCCGCGGTGCGCGGCGACCGTCCGCGTCTCGGCCAGATCGAGATCGAGGTGGAGAGCCATCTCCGCCCCCGTGACATCCAGGCACGCATAAGGGCCGGCGCGACCGCGGAAGAGGTCGCGCAGATGGCCGGCATCCCCGTGGACCGCGTACGCCGTTTCGAGGGCCCGGTCCTGGCAGAGCGCGCGTTCATGGCCGAGCGTGCCCGGAAGACCCCCGTCCGCCGGCCCGGTGAGAACTCCGGCCCGCCGCTCGGCGAGGCCGTACAGGAGCGGTTGCTGCTGCGCGGCGCGGACAAGGACACCGTCCAGTGGGACTCCTGGCGCCGCGACGACGGCACCTGGGAAGTGCTGCTGGTCTACGTGGTCGCGGGTGAGCCGCACTCGGCGAGCTGGACGTACGACCCGCCCCGGCGGCTCGTCCAGGCCGTCGACGACGAGGCCCGCTCGCTGATCGGTGAGTCCGACGACCTCGCCGCGCCCGAGCCCAGCTTCCCGTTCGTCCCGCGTATCGCGCGGCTGCCGCGCGACCGTCCGCTGGACCGCCCCGGCGACCGCGAGCGGCCGAGCCTGCCCGCGCCGGTGTCCGAGCCCTCCGAGGAGTCCACGGCAGCCACCGCCTCGAGCGAACGGGACTCGCTGACCAGCCTCCTGGAGGCGGTGCCGAGCTTCCGGGGCGACCTGGTGGTTCCGGAGCGTACGTCCGAGACCGCTCCCGAGGAGCCGGAGTCCGAGCCCGAGGCGGAGGAGCCGCCGGCTCCCGCGGCCTCCGCCGGTTCCGCCTACGCGGACGTCCTCATGCCGCGTTCCGTCGGCAGCCACCGGGACCGTCTCATCGGCTCGACCGACCGTCAGGCCGAGGCGGACGGCGTCCGGCCGGGCCGCCGCGCGGCGGTGCCGAGCTGGGACGAGATCGTGTTCGGGACGCGACGGAAGAAGCAGGAGTAAACCTTTCGGGTCGTCCGCGTCCTCGGCCGGTTGACGCGAAGCCGATGGCCCGAGGGGGCGTCCGCCGCGCGGCGGACGCCCCCTCAGCATTCCCCACCCGGCTACTGCGGGTCCGGGCCCACCGCGACGGGCCGCTCCGGGTCCGAGGACCACTCCGACCAGGAACCGACGTACAGCTCCGCGGGGATACCCGCGACCGCCAGCGCGAGCACCTCGTGCGCGCCGGAGACACCAGAGCCGCAGTACACGCCGACCCTCGAGCCCTCCGGCACGCCCAGGCCCTCGAACCGCGCGTTCAGTTCCCCGGCCGGCAGGAAACGGCCGTCGGTCCCCACGTTCTCCGTGGTGGGCGCCGACAGTGCGCCCGGAATGTGCCCGCCGACCCGGTCGATCGGCTCCACCTCCCCGCGGTACCGCTCCCCCGCCCGGGCGTCCAGCAGCACTCCCGAACGCGCCAGCGCCGCCGCGCCGTCGGCGTCGAGCAGCCCGGCCTCCCCCGGCTCCGGCACGAAGTCCCCTGCGGCCGGCTCCGGCACCGAGGTCTCCAACGGCCCCTCCCAGGCCGGCAGCCCGCCGTCGAGGACCCGCACATCCGGGTGACCCGTCCAGCGCAGCAGCCACCACGCGCGGGCGGCACCCCAGCCCATGCCCCCGTCGTACACGACGACCGGCGTCACGGACGACACACCGGCCCGCCGCATCGCGGCGCCGAACACCGCGAGGTCCGGCAGCGGATGACGACCGCGCCCACCCGGCGCGGACGCCAACTCCGCGTCCAGGTCGACGAAGACGGCACCGGGAAGGTGCCCGGCCAGGTACGCGGCCCGTCCGTCGAACGGCGGTTCACCGGCCGCCCGGGCCGTGCTGAGCTGCCAGCG
Organism: Streptomyces sp. NPDC031365; assembly: GCF_055569765.1. NCBI lineage: Bacteria > Bacillati > Actinomycetota > Actinomycetes > Kitasatosporales > Streptomycetaceae > Streptomyces > Streptomyces sp. NPDC031365. The sequence goes on from NZ_JBVIIM010000017.1 coordinate 53,947, forward strand.
GACATCGAGCAGCACCGGCGGATGCCCACCCGTCAGTTCACTCGCGAGTTCGGATGCGGAGATGATGGCGTTCATGGTCACCCATCCTCGCGTACGGGGTGGCCGTGTCGTCCAGGTCCGGCTACTCTGCTCGGCCGGACAGGTCCGGTCACAAGGCGTACGGTACCGGGCACATACTGTGTCGGCATCGGCGCGGGAACGATCCGCCGAGCGCACGGGACACGCCCCCGCAGGGCGAGGAGACCACGGCCGGCGCCACGGGCGGCCGGGAAGGCAGCGACGATGACCGACGCACGGGGGAACGCCCGCCCGAACGGTGAGGCACCCGCTCCGCACCCACCCGGCACACCCTGCTGGGTGAGCCTCATGGTCCACGGACTGGAGGCGACCGAGGAGTTCTACGGGGCCCTGTTCGGCTGGGAGTTCCGTCCTGGTCCCGAGCAACTGGGCCCGTACGTGAGCGCCTTACTGGACGGGCATGCGGTGGCCGGGATCGGTGTGCTCCCCCCCGACCGCCACCTGCCCATCGCCTGGACGCCCTACTTCGCCTCGGACCACGTCGATGCGACGGCCCACGCGGTGCGCTCGTGCGGAGGCACGATCGGGGTGGGCCCGCTGGACGCCGGCGACGCCGGACGCCTGGCGGTCGGATCCGATCCGAGCGGCGCCGTCTTCGGGATCTGGCAGCCTGCCGCGCACACCGGCACCGCGGTCACCGGGGTGCCCGGCACCCCCGCCTGGAACGAGCTGACGACCTACGAGTCGACCCATGTGGCCAAGTTCTACGAGACCGTGTTCGGTTACGACGAGCGGCGAACGGTTTCCGCCGACGTCGACCGGGTCACCCTGCACCTGGCCGGCCGCCCCGTCGCGGCCGTCCGCGGCCTGGGAGACGCCCTGCCCCGCGACCGGGGGCCGCACTGGACGACGTACTTCACGGTGGCCGACACCGATGACGCGGTGGACCGGGTCGTCCACCTCGGCGGTCAGGTGCTCACCCGGCCCCACGACTCCGACCACGGCCGTCTCGCCACGGTGACGGACCCGGAGGGCGCACGGTTCACGCTGGTGGAGAGCCCGCGCTGACGCGCGGACTCCCGCCTGCCACCGATGACTCCCGCGCGGCCTACTTCACGATGTAGAGCGTCTTCGGCCAGCCGTACCGGTTGGCCTTGGCGAAGAGGTCCTTGATGTCGGACGGCTTCGGCTTGATGCAGCCGTTGGAGTAGTAGTCGCGGGTGCCGTCCCAAAGGACGAGCTGGCCGTGGCCCTGAGCCAGGAGGCCTCCGGGGCGGATGTCGCGGCGGTGGACTCGGGCTCGGTGTCCGCTTCCGACGTGGTGGTGCTCGCGCTGCCCTATCCGGCCGGGCGGGAGGTGGCCTCCGCGTGGGCGGGTGCGCTGGCGGGGAAGGTCGTGATCGACATCTGTAATCCCGTGGACTTCTCCACGTTCGACTCGCTCGTCGTGGCCCCCGGTACCTCCGCCGCCGAGGAGATCGCCGCCGCCGTGCCGGACGCCCGGGTGGTCAAGGCGTTCAACACCACCTTCGCCGGGCCGCTGGCCGCCGGTGAGGTGGCCGGCCGGCCGCTGGACGTCTTCGTCGCGGGCGACGACGAGGGTGCGAAGCAGACCGTCTCGGGTCTCGTCACCTCCGCGGGGCTGCGCCCGCTGGACGTCGGGCCGTTGCGGCGGGCCCGGGAGCTGGAGGGATTCCAGTTCCTGCACATGGCGGCGCAGGACCGGCTCGGTCTGCAGTGGTCGAGCGGCATCGCGATCCTGCCGTGACGAGATGAACCACGTCAGGACCCGGTGGTCCGCGTCATCCGTGCGTCGAGGCGGTAGCGGGACTGCACGGCGAGGGCGGCTGCCATCAGGAGGGCGGGCAGGAGGGTGAAGCCCAGGAGGATGGCGGTGTGGGCGGCGCCTGTCTGGGTGACGTCCTCACCGGCCCGCGCTGCGGCGTATCCGCCGAGGGCGAGGGCGGCCGAGTACAGGTAGGGGCCCGCCGCGGCGCCCGTCGATTCCGTGGCGGTCCACACTCCCGTGTAGGCGCCGGTGCGTTCGATCTCGCTGCTGCCCGCCGAGCGGACGGTGTCGGGGACCATCGAGAACGGGAAGAGCTGGAGGCCCGCGAAGCACACGCCGAGGATCAGGGTGCACAGCACGGGGACCGCGATTCCGGCCGAGTCGCCCGCGGCGAGGCCGAGCGCCCCGGCGGCGAAGAAGGCCTGGCACAGCAGCAGGCAGCGCTGTTTGCCCCAGCTCCGCGAGAGGCGGAACCACAGGGGGGTGGTGAGCAGTGCGGGTGCCACGAACGCCGCCATGAGGACGGTGGTGAAGCCCGGGCGGCCCAGTTCGTGCCGTGCGTAGTACGGCAGGCCGGCGAGGACGAGGTGGGTGGTGGTGGAGACGAGGAGGTAGCCGAGGACCAGGACGCGGAAGGACGGGTTGGCGCGCAGCACGTCCCGTACCTGGCCCAGGGCCGACCCGTGTGCCGTCCGCTCCGGGTCCGGGCCCGGAGCCTCCGGCCGGGGCGCGGTGGGCAGGAGGTCGCGGACGCCGCCGACGCCGACGATCTGGAAGGCCACGGTGAAGACGCCGAGGACGAGGGCCATCACCGTGTACCGGGTGACCGAGTCGCCCTCTCCCGCCAGCAGCGGGGCGAGTGCGCCGCCGACCAGGATGCCCACGGTGAGGACCACCATGCGGAAGGAGAGCACACGGGTCCGGCCGTGGTAGCCGACCGTCATGTCGGTGGGCGTGGCCAGGTACGGCACCTGGTAGGCGGCGAAGAGGGCGTTGGCGACGACGAACCAGCCGGCGACCCAGAGAGCGGCGGCCCAGGGCCGGTCGGCCACGGGTGCCGGCACCGCGAAGAGCGCGACGAACGCCGGGGCGAGCGCGCAGCCCGCCGTCAGGAGCCGCAGCCTGTTGCCCCGCCGGGCGCGTTCCCGGTCGGAGAGGGAGCCGACGAAGGGGTGGAGGACGATGTCCACGGCCTTGGGCAGCAGCAGCGCCAGTCCGGCCAGCCAGGGGGCCACACCGAGGGTGTCGGTGAGGAAGTACAGGAGCAGCAGGCCGGGGACGGTCACGTAGACGCCCATGCCGGCCGAGCCGAGGGCGTAGCGCAGGAGCGCGGGACGGGGCACGTCCGCGCCGTCCCCGGTGCCCCCGGTGTCCCCGGCGGCGGTGGGGACCCCGTGTCCGGGCGGAGGGGCTTCGGATCCTGTGGCGGCGTTCATTAATCCCTCAGGTGCTTGATTGCGAGGTCTGCGGATCCTAGCCAGACTGTGCCGGATGAGGAAGAGCAGCGAGACACCCGATGAGCGGCCCGCCCGGCGCGGGCCGGGCCGGCCCCGGCGCACGGAGCGGAAGGGGCCCTCCACGCGTGAGCTCATCCTGCGGGAGGCGACGGCCTTGTTCGCCGCGCGGGGGCCGGAAGGGACCTCGCTGCGCGACATCGCGTCCCGGGTGGGCATCGACGTGTCGAGCCTGCACCATCACTTTCCGGCGAAGGACGCCCTGTACGACGCCTGCTTCGAGCGGGTGCACGAGGCCGAGAGGGCGGCGCTCGCCCCGCTGGTGGAGGACCTGGGCCGGGCCGCGACGGCGGGCGGGCCGCCGCTGGCAGTGGCGCTGCGGGCCCTCGCGGAGGGCTTCGTGGACTTCCTGGAGGAGAACCCGCACACGACATTCCTGTGGCTGCGCCGATGGCTCGATCCGACGCGGGGCACGAGCCTCGACCGCGCCTACGCGCTGCCGCTGTACGGCGAGGTCGAGCGGGTCCTGCTGGAGGCCGCCCACGCGGGGACGGTACGGGAGACGACGCCGCACGTCACGGTGCGCAGCCTCGTGTGGGCGGCGCACGGCCATGTCACCGCGCTGGCGGCCGCCTCCCCCGCCGAGCGGGAGCGCGAACGGTACGAATTCCGCCTCTGGGTGCGCAGATTCCTGGAAGCGCTCTACGGCCCGCCGCCGGCCGGGACCGAGACGGGGGCTGGTGCCTCAGGCGAGAGTGACGTAATAATCCATCGCACGTTGGATTAGTTTGAGGAAGGGCGCGAAGGCCATGGGCACAGGGCGGGACACGGCGGTGCCGGGGCGGGTGGCCGTCGTCGGGGGCGGGATCGCGGGCATCGCGGCGGTCAAGGCGCTGCTCGAGGCGGGCGTCGAGGTGATCGGGCTGGAGCGCGCCGGGGAGCTGGGCGGGCTGTGGCGACTCTCCGGGGACACCGCCGCGTACGAGGGGCTGCGGCTCAACACGTCGAAGCCGCGCACCGAGTTCAGCGACCACGCGATGCCTCCGGAGTGGCCCGACTACCCCTCTCGCGCGCAGCTCCTGTCGTACGTGCGGGAGTACGCCGAGCGCTTCGGCGTCCCGTCGCACTACCGCCTGCACACGGAACTCGTCGCCGCGCGGCGCACCGAGGAGGGCTGGCTGCTCGAACTCGACGGCCCCGACGGCACGTACGAGGAGACCGTCGCGCACCTCGTGGTCGCGAACGGGCACAACCACACACCGCGTCTGCCCGAGCCGCCGTACCCCGGCACGTTCGAGGGCACGTCCTCGCACGCGCACACCTACCGCGAGCCCACCGAGTTCACCGGCCGGCGGGTGCTCGTGGTGGGCACCGGCAACTCCGCCATGGACATCGCGACGGAGCTGGCCGGGCAGGCGAGCGAGGTACTGATATCGGCCCGGCGCGGTGTGTGGGTGCTGCCCAAGCGGCTGCTGGGCCGGCCCACCGACCAGTGGAACGGCGCGCTCGCGGCCGTACTGCCGTGGCGGCTGCGCCAGCAGGTGTCCCAGGCGATGCTGCGGCTCGCCGACCGGGGCAAGGAGGGGCCGGCCCTGCCCCCGTCGCCCGAGGGGGTGCTCCAGGACCACCCGACGCTGAGCGACACGGTTCCGGCGCTGGTGGCGGCCGGGAAGATCGGCACACGGGCGGGCATCGAGGCCTTCGAAGGGCGCCTCGTGCGGTTCACGGACGGGCGCAAGGACGAGGTGGACCACATCCTGTGGTGCACCGGGTACCTGGCGACCGTTCCCTTCCTCGACCCGGAACTGGTTCCCGACCCGGCGCGGCTGCCGCTGTACCGGCATGTGTTCCCGCTCGACGAGCCCGCGCTCTCCTTCGTCGGCCTCATGCAGTCGACGGGCTCGGCACTGCCGGTCGTGGAGGCACAGGGCAGGCTTCTGGCCGCGTACCTGTCCGGACGTCTGCCCAGGCCGCACCGGGACCGGATGCTGGCCGCGGTCACCGCGGAACTGCACGACGCGCGGGAGCGGTGGGGCACGAGGCGTCCGCACATGCGGATCGACGTGGACCGCTACCTCCGCCAGGTGGCGCGGGATCTCGCGGGCGGGCGGCGCTCCGCGCGCTCCCTCACGGGGCGGCGGGTGATCGTGACGGGTGCCGCGGGGACCTTCGGCCGGGCGCTCGGCGCCCGCTTCACCGAACTCGGCGCCCGGGTCGTCGGGCTGGACCTGGTGGCGGACGAGACGGCGCCCGTGCCCGTCGTGGGCTGCGACCTGACCGACCCCGCGTCCGTGGCCAAGGCTGTCGAGGAGGCGGTGCGGCTGCTCGGCGGAGGCGTGGACGTCCTGATCAACAACGCCGGCCGGGGTGGCCCCGCACCCGCGGAACTGCGGCCGTCCGAGGAGGTGCACACCCAGATACGGCTCAACCTCCTCGGTGCCTGGGAGGTGACGGCCGCCGTACTGCCGTATCTCGAACGGGCTCGTGGACGTGTCGTGTTCATCGCCTCGCGGATGGCGCTGCTGCCGCTGCCGCTGGCCGCCGCCTACGGAGTCTCCAAGCGGGCGCTCGCCGCGTACGCGGACACGCTGCGGCTGGAGGTCGGCACGCATGTCGGGGTGACGACCGTGTACCCGAGCATGGTGCGCAGCCCGATCCACGACAGCACGCGCGAGGCCGGTCTCTCGCTGGACGGGGTGTCCAGGCCCGAGCCGCTCGACGGGGTGGTCTCCGCGGTGGTCTCCGCGGTCACGGCCCGGCACGCGCCGCGCGACGTGGCGACGACCCGCCGGGGCCGGACCGAGATGGCACTCGCCCGGCACGCACCGGCCCTGGCCGACCGCATCGTGCGGCGGACGGTCGCCTCCCGGCTCGCGGCGGGCGCGTTCACGAAGGCACCGCTCGCCGAGGGGCTGCGGCGCCGGTACGGCGGCGCGGGCTGAACAGAGCCGCTGAGGCCATCTCCGCGCACCGGACACACCGCCGGTCTCTCGATGCGCGCCTCGGGAGACCCCGGAGCCGGCCCGGCGTCGGCGCCTCCCGGCCCGATGGGGTGGAGGGTGGCGCGGGCGCGGTCGCATGAGCCATCGGCGGCCGTTCTCCCGGGGACCGCGCTGTTCCCGCCTGCCGCCCCGCTTCCCGGGTGACCGTACGGGCTCATGGCTGCGTACAGTGCGTTCGGTCATCGATGGGAGAAGACGTTGGACGCGATGGAGTTCCCTCTCAGCGCCCGGGTGCGCGGGGCCCGGCGATGGCTCGTGGCCACGAGCGTGGCGGGAACCGTCCTCGCGGGAGCCGCCGTGGCGTCCGTGGTCGCCGACGCAGCCGGCTGGGTGCCGGTACCGCGGACCACTCAGGCGGGTCTGGTCCTGGTGACGCTGTTCGTGCTGCCCGTCGTGTGGGTGGGAGTGCACGCCGCGTGGGCGCTGCGCGGGCGGGCCGAACTCTTCGGCGCCGCCGGGGAGCACCCACGGCGGCGTCCCACCGACCGGCAGTTGGTCGACCACCTGCGCGACGAGCACCCGCTCACGCCCCTGTGGTGGATGCTGTCCGTCCTCGGCGGCCTCGGCACGCTCTGCCTCGGGTTCGCTCTCCCGTTCGCCCTGGCGGACGGCGCCGTGCTCGCCGGTGTGCTCCTCGGGGCGGGGCTCGCCGTGTCCCTGGTCGTCCTGGCCGTGTCCGTGCCCGGGATCCGCCGCGCCGACCGCCACGGCTCGGAGGACCGAAGGCGACGGAGCGAACTGTGGTCCCTGCCCACCGCCGTCGAACACCGGCTCACGGTCCCTCTCCTCGGCACCGGCGACGGAGGGCACCCCGGTACCTGAGACACGCGGTCGCCGCTGTCCCGTGACGAGGGACGCCGACGGTCGTGAGAGGCCGCTCGGCGGGGCCGTCGACGACCGGTGAGCGGGTCCCGCTCCGGCCGGCCGGGCAGGACCGGACCAGGCCGGAATAGCCGCGGCCCGCCCCTGTGTTGCCGCAGCATGACGACGAACGCGCCGCGGGGCGAGGTGCTGCGCTACACCGCCTTCTCCAACTCCCCCGACGGCGGGAACCCCGCCGGTGTCGTGCTGGACGCCACCGGACTGGACGACGGAGACATGCTGGCCATCGCCGCCGAACTCGGGTACTCGGAGTCCGCGTTCCTGACCGCTCCCCCGGAGGGACTCGGCGGCCCGGAAGGGCGGGCGTACGGCATCCGTTACTTCAGCCCCAAGGCCGAGGTGCCGTTCTGCGGGCACGCCACCGTCGCGACCGCCGTCGCGCTCGCCGAGCGGATCGGGCCCGGACAGCTGGTGTTCGCGACACGTGCCGGCACCGTGCCGGTGGAGGTGGCGGAGGAGGACGGGACGGTCCGGGCCACCCTCACCAGCGTCGAGCCGCACGTCGAGGAGGTCGCCGGCACCGACCTCGCGGAGGCGCTGGCCGCACTCGGCTGGCCGGCCGGCGATCTCGACCCTGCCTTCCCGCCCCGGATCGCGTTCGCCGGTGCCCGCCATCTCGTGTTCGCGGCGGCGACCCGCGCCCGTCTCGCCGACCTTGCGTACGACTTCGCCCGCCTCGAGGCCCTCATGCACCGACTGGACCTGACCACGGTCCAGTTGGTGTGGCGGGAGTCGGCCGCCGTCTTCCACGTCCGCGACCCGTTCCCCGTGGGCGGTGTCGTCGAGGACCCGGCGACCGGCGCCGCGGCCGCCGCGTTCGGTGCCTACGCCCGCGAGCTCGGTCTGGTCCCCGAGGACGCCGTCCTCACTCTGCACCAGGGCGAGGACTTCGGCCGCCCCGGCGAGCTCACGGTGACGCTGCGCGCGGGTGACCGGCGGGTCCGGGTCGGCGGCGCGGGGGTCCGGATCAGCTGAACGCGACCGGTCAGGTCGATGACACCGGGAGCACGTCGGGGGACAGTGCCGCCGCGCGGGACGTGGCCGCCGTCATGCGGCGGCGGTGGTGGCGGCGGCAGAGGACCTCGTAGCCGATCTCGTCCGTGGAATCGGTGACGTCGCCGACGACGACCTGGGCGCCCTCGACGACCATCACCCCGCCGACCGTGCGGGCGTTGTGCGTGGCGCGGGCGCCGCACCAGCACAGGGCCTCGACCTGGAGCACCTCGACACGGTCGGCGAGTTCGACCAGGCGCTGGGAACCGGGGAAGAGCTTGGAGCGGAAGTCGGTGGTGATGCCGAAGGCGTAGACGTCGAGTTCCAGGTCGTCGACGACGCGCGCGAGCTGGTCGATCTGCTCCGGCGCCAGGAACTGCGCCTCGTCCGCGATCACGTAGTCCGCGCGTCGGCCCCGTGAGAGATGGTCGACGAGGTACGCGTACAGGTCCGCGCCGTCGCCGACCTCGACCGCGTCCGTGACCAGGCCGAGGCGGGAGGAGAGCTTGCCCTCGCCGGCCCGGTCGTTGCGGGTGAAGATCATGCCGATCAGGCCGCGCGCCGAGCGGTTGTGCTCGATCTGGAGGGCCAGAGTCGACTTCCCGCAGTCCATGGTTCCGCAGAAGAACACCAGCTCGGGCATGGGGGGTCGGGCACCTTTCGGCAGAGGGCTGCGGGCGGGGTCTCAGGAACGTACTTCGAGCAGGGGGACCAGTTGCTCGGCAGGGGTCATCGAACCGTGGTTGCCGACCATCGCCGACTCCCGCGGCTCGCGCTCGGAGGCGATCAGCAGGACATCGTCCCGCGCGGCGGCGACCACATCGCCGATGCGGTGATACACGCGTTCGTCGATCACGGGCCCGAACCAGCCGGCCTCGATGGCCTCGTCTCGCGAGGCGACCCAGAACTGCTCGCCGAGGACCTCGCGCCAGCAGGTGAGTACGTCGTTCGCCGCGCCGCGGACCGCGTACACGTGCCGGGCGCGGCCCTCGCCGCCGAGGAGGGCCACGCCCGCCTTCAGCTCCCAGTCCTCGTCGAAGTCAATGCGGTGGTCCTCGTCGAAGGGGACGTCGATCATGCCGTGGTCGGCGGTGACGTAGAGGGCGCTGCGCGGCGGCAGCTGCTCGGCCAGGCGCTGGACGAGCCGGTCGACGTGGGCGAGCTGGCCTCGCCAGGTGTCGGAGTCGACGCCGTAGCGGTGCCCCGCGCCGTCGACCTCGGCGTAATAGGTGTAGACGAGGGCGCGGTCCGCGCGGGCCAGCTGTTCGGCGGCGGTGTCCACGCGGTCCTCGCCCGAGAGCCGCCCGTGGAAGGCGCCGCCGCTGAGCGCGACCTTGGTCAGCGGGGTGTTCACGAAGGTCGGTGAGGACACCTGGGCGGCGTGCACGCCCGCGCGGTGGGCCAGCTCGAAGACGGTGGGGTACGGCTGCCAGGCGGCGGGCGGGGACCAGGGCTGCCAGCGCAGCTGGTTCATCAGCTCGCCGGTGTCCGGGTTGCGCACGGTGTAGCCGGGCAGGCCGTGGGCGCCGGGCGGCAGGCCGGTACCGACGGAGGCGAGGGAGGTCGCGGTGGTCGCCGGGTAGCCCGCGGTGATCGGGCGGCCGGTGCCGCCGCGCGAACTGCTGAGCAGTGAGGTCAGGAAGGGGGCGTCCTCGGGGTGGGCGCGCAGTTGCTCCCAGCCGAGGCCGTCGATCAGGAACACGCAGTTCCGGTCGGCGGGGGTCAGTTCCCCGATGCCGGCGGTCATGCCGGGAACGCCGAGGCCCGCGGCGAGCGTGGGCAGCAGGTCGGCGAGCGAACCGGTGCCGTACTCGGGCACCGGGGCGGAGGCGATGGGGAGCGGTTCCGGGTGGGAGTCCCAGACGGCGGAGTCGAGCGGGGCGGGCGCGGAGCGCCCTCGGTCATGGGCGGCGGGGGGAGGCGGGTGGGCCATCAGCGGGTGGTGTCCGCGGTCGCCTCGGAGAGGGCCTGCGCGAAGGTGAGCGCCTGGCGCACCGTCTCCGGCCCGTCGCCGGCCTCGCTGACACGCAGGCTCAGGTCGTCGGCCGTCGAGCTGCCCGTGTAGCCGTGGTCGGCCTCGCAGTTGGGGTCGCCGCAGGCGGCCGGCTCCAGGTCGATGCGGGAGACGGCTCCCCAGCCGATGGTGAGCACGATCTCGCGCGGCAGCGTGCCCGGCTTGTACGACTCCGGGTTGGCGACCACGCGGCTGACCACGATGGAGGAGATCCGGCTGAGCTTGACGGACTCCGTGGACGTGGTGGCGTACGGCGTCGGGGAGGTGGTGTCGGCGGCCTGCTCGTCGGTGTGGCTGACGATGAAGCGGTTGCCGGTGAGGACGAGCACGGTCACGTGCCGCCGCACCTCGTTCTGGTCGAACGTCGTCTCCTGGTGGACCAGGTACGACCGGACGGGCTCGCCGCCCACGGCGGCCTCCACCGCCTCGGCCACGAGGGCCGGGTAGTAGCCGCTGCGCTCGATCGCCGCCCGCAGCCCCTGGGTCGTCGTACTGGTCTTGGCCATGACGCCCATCCTACGGGTGGCCACCGACTGCGAGGCACCGCTCACCGCACTCCGCTCCCCCGGGTCCTCAGTACGCCGGGAGGGTACGCGGGCCGAGGTCGTCGCGGGCAGGCGGCTGGGCCAGGCGCACGGAGGCGCCGAGGACGCTCACGCCGTGCGGAGCGACGACCACCGGCTCCAGGGTGACCTCGACGACCTCCGGATGGTCGTGGACCAGTCGCGACACCCTCAGCATCAGCTCCTCGAGGGCGGGGGTGTCCACGGGCGCCGAGCCGCGCCAGCCGAACAGGAGCGGGGCGGTCCGGATCGACCGCACCAGTGAGGTCGCATCCCGGTCGGTGACCGGTATCAGGCGGTGCGCCATGTCCCCGAGCAGTTGGGAGGGGGCCCCGGCGAGCCCGAAGGACAGCACGGCGCCGGCCGCGGGGTCGATGACCGCGCGGACAATGGTGTCGACACCGCGCGGTGCCATGCGCTGCACCACAGGGCGCAGCTCCGCCGGCGTGCCGAAAAGCTCTGTCAACTCGGAGTAGGCCCGGCGCAGTTGTTCCTCGTCCGCCAGGTCCAGACGGACGCCGCCCAGGTCGGCCCGGTGCCTGAGGTGGGGGGCGGTCGCCTTGAGGACCACCGGGTAGTGGAGGGTGCGCGCGGCCTCGGCGGCGGCGTCGGGGGTGGGGGCGGGCAGGGCCCGGTGCACGGGGATGCCGTAGGTGCCGAGCAGGTCGCAGGTCTCCTCGCCGGAGAGGGTGAGGCCCTGCCCGCGCGAGAGGAGTCCGTCGATGAGCGCGGCGGCGGCCCGCTCGTCGATGTTCTCGTACTCGGGCACCTTGCCGGGCTCGGCGGCGTCCCGCCTCCACTGCGCGTACGCGACGGCATGCGCGAGAGCCCGTACGGCACGCTCGGAGGCGGGGTAGGCGGGGATGAGGTGAGCGCCTTCGGGGGGTACGACGGGAGCGGAGCGCGCCGGGGCGGGGGCGTTGTGGGCGGTGGACGCCGCGTGGGTCACCGGTGACGTGCCGCCGGAGGGCAGGGGTGCCGCGCCGGGTGACGTCCGCGGGACGGCCGTCGTTTCCGCCGGGAGCACGGCGCCGGCGTCCGTACGGGGCTCCGGGCCTGTTCCCTGACGGGACTCCGCGCCCGTTTCCGCACGGGACGCCGGGCCGCTCGCCTTGTGCGTGCCGGCGGTGGCCGGTGACGTGCGGGGCGCCGGGCCACGCCCCGCCTCCGTACCGGTGGCGGATCCGGCCTCCGCCGGGGTGGTGGATCCGCTCGGCGCCGGAACGCCCGCGCCCGCCTGCGGGGTCCCGCTCGCGTCCGGCCGCGGAGCGGCGCCCGCCGGGTCCCGTACGGTGTCCGATCCCGCCCGGGGTGGGGTGCCCGGCGCCGTGCCGGCCGCCGGTTGCGGTGCCGTGCTGGTCGCGGCCGACAGGGCCTCGGCGAGGCCGCCGAGTTCGACGTGGACCACGAGGACCGGCTTGGACGGGGTCGCGGCGGCGGCCGAGCGCAGGGCCTCCGCCAGGGCCGCGTCCCCGACCGAGCCCTCCCCCAACGCGGGGATCGCTGTCACGACCACCGCGTCGCTCGCGTCGTCCGCCAGCGCGTGCGAGAGCGCGTCGTGGAAGTCCGCCGCCGATGCCGCCGTGGTGAGGTCGAGCGGGGACTGCGGGCGCAGTCCCTCGGCGAGGCACGCCTCGTAGGTGAGCAGGCCCAGGGACTCGGAGTTGCCGAGGATCGCCACCCGGGGTCCGGACGGCAGGGGCTGGCGGGCGAGCAGGAGGCCCGCGTCGACCATTTCGGTGATGGTGTCCACGCGGATCACCCCGGCCTGCCTGAGCAGCGCGGAGACCGTCTCGTGGGGCAGCCGGGTCGCCCGTACGGCATGTCCCCGGGGCCCGGCGCCATGGCGTGCGCCCTGCACCACGACCAGCGGCTTCGCCGCCGCGGTCCGGCGGGCGAGGCGGGTGAACTTGCGCGGGTTGCCGATGGACTCCAGGTACATCAGGGCGACGTCGGTGTCGGGATCCTCGTACCAGTACTGGAGGACGTCGTTTCCGGACACGTCGGCCCGGTTGCCCGACGAGACGAAGCTGGAGACGCCGGTGACCCCGGTGACGCCGCCGCCGCGCCGGTGCAGGCGCGAGAGCAGGGCGACGCCGATCGCGCCGGACTGGGCGAACAACCCGATCCGGCCCGCGCGGGGCGGCTCGGGGGCGAGTGAGGCGTTCAGCCGTACGTCCGGGGACGTGTTGATGACGCCGAACGCGTTCGGGCCGATGATCCGCATGCCGTACGAGCGGGCCTGCCGGACGAGGGCGCGCTGGCGTTCGCGGCCGTCGGGGCCGGATTCCGCGTAGCCGGCGGAGACGACGACGAGCCCCTGCACACCGTGCTCGCCGCACTCGGTGACCACCTCGGGGACGTGTTCGGCGGGCACCGCGACGACGACGAGGTCGACGGGCCCGTCGATGGCGCGGACGGACCGGTACGCGGCCACCCCGTCGAGTTCCTTCCGGTCTTCAGGGAAGGCCTTGTTCACGGCGTGGAGCCGCCCGGTGAATCCGGCGTCCCGGATGTTGTCGAGGATGCTGCGGCCCACACCGCCGGGTGTGCGTCCGGCGCCGACGACGGCGACCGAACCGGGTGCCAGCAGCCGCTGCACCGAGCGCGCCTCCGCACGCTGTTCGCGCGCCTGCTGCACGGCCAGGGAGCGGTCGGTGGGTTCGAGGTCGAACTCCAGACGTACGACGCCGTCCTCGAAGCTGCGCTTCTGGGTGTACCCGGCATCCCTGAACACCTTGATCATCTTGGTGTTGGCCGGCAGCACCTCGGCGGCGAACCGGCGGATACCGCGCTCCCGCGCGACGGCTCCGATGTGTTCGAGCAGAGCGGAGGCCACGCCCCGGCCCTGGTGGGCGTCCTGTACGAGGAAGGCGACCTCGGCCTCGTCGGCCGGTGCCGACGCGGGCGTTCCGTCGGCGCTGATGCGGTCGTACCGCACGGTGGCGATGAACTCGCCGCCGATCGTGGCCGCGAGACCCACCCGGTCCACGAAGTCGTGGTGCGTGAAGCGGTGGACGTCCTTGGCGGACAGACGCGGGTAGGGCGCGAAGAAGCGGTAGTACTTCGACTCGTCCGACACCTGCTCGTAGTAGCTGACCAGGCGCTCGGCGTCATCGACGGTGATGGGGCGGATGCGCGCGGTGCCGCCGTCGCGCAGCACCACGTCGGCCTCCCAGTGGGCGGGATACTCGTGCCGGTCCGACGAGATCTGCATGGGCCCCAGGGTACGGCTCGCGTACGACAACGGCGCGAGGCAGTCTGTGGTGGACGACAGCCGGGCCGGGGCCGCGGTCCGGTTGCCGGCGGGGGCGGGCGCGGATACCGCTCCGGGCATGCTTCATGATGTGGGAAACTGGTCTAGACAACCCTGAACAGCGAAGGGCAGCAACACATGGCTGAGCGCCGCGTCAACGTCGGCTGGGCCGAGGGTCTCCACGCCCGCCCCGCCTCCATCTTCGTCCGAGCCGCCACGGCCACAGGCGTCCCGGTCACGATCGCCAAGGCCGGGGGCGACCCCGTCAACGCGGCCTCCATGCTCGCCGTTCTGGGCCTGGGCGCCCAGGGCGGCGAGGAGATCGTGCTCACGTCCGACGCCGAGGGTGCGGACGCCGCACTGGACCGTCTGGCGAAGCTGGTCTCCGAAGGTCTCGAGGAGCTCCCCGAGACCGTCTGAGCCCTTCCGCACCTATGCCGGCGCCGCTCTCGCGGAGCTGGCCGCGCGCCGCCGGGGTCCTCAATTGACGGTTGTGGCCATCGTCACCCACAGACGACCGGCCACAATTCCGAAAGGCCCGCCCGGACCACGGGCGGGCCCTTTGCTTTTCCCTTTTCCGGGCAGCGGAATTCACCCCCGGGAATTGGGTTCTCTTTGTATACGGCACCCGTGTTAATGGCGCAGGCTCGGCATGTTTACGGGATGTTGCGGGTTCCTCACACGGTCGGTGCGGCCGGCGCGATCCGCGCCCGAGCCGAACCGCAGCCGGTGCCCGGCGCTCGCCCGTTCGGTGTGCAGCGCCGTGACGGCCCGCGCGCGGTCGCCGTCGCCGCGCGCCACCGCGTCCACGATGGCGCCGTGCTCCGCCCAGTACTCGACCGGGTCGGACGGCCCATCGGTGGCGTACATCCAGGTGATCTTGTGTCGCAGCTGGGTCAGCACCGACGTCAGCGCCGGGCTGCCGGAGGCCTGGGCGAGCGTCTCGTGGAACCAGCCGCTCAGCGAGCGTAGATCGTCGCTGTTGCCCTGGCGGGCGCGTTCCTGTCCCAGCCGGACCAGGCCGCGCAGCACCTTCAGATGGGGCTCGGTACGACGCTGGGCCGCGCGGGACGCACCGAGCGGCTCGAGGAGCACGCGCATCTCCAGCAGGTCGGCGGCCTCCTGCTCGGTGGGCTCCGCGACGCACGCGCCCGCGTGCCGCCGGGTGACCACGAAGCCCTCCGCCTCCAGCGTGCGCAGCGCCTCCCGGACGGGTACGCGGGACACGCCGTACCGGCGGGCGAGGAGTTCCTCGGTGAGCCGGCTGCCGCGCTCGTGGACACCCCCGACGATGTCGTCCCGGATCGCCGTGCACACCGACTGCGCGGGAATACGCATGACCGACCTCCGGCTTAATCCCCGTGAAACGTCGACGATTGACGTCTGATCCGTGACTCTATTGCAATCGACGGCAATTTCCGACGGCGGGCCGGAATCCGTGCGTGATTTTTGGACGAGCGGCGGTCCGAAACGCCGAAATGCCCCGGCTCTGGGGCCGGGGCATCGGAAGGCGGTGGTGCGGGGTGCGGGGTGCGGGCGCCTCAGAGGTTCACGCCGTGAGCACGGAGATAGGCGACGGGATCGAGGTCGGAGCCGTAGTCGGATCCCATGCGGGCCTCGAAGTGCAGATGAGCGCCCGTGACGTTGCCGGTCGCCCCGGACAGGCCGATCTGCTGGCCCGCGGCGACCTGCTGGCCCACCGAGACGGCGACGGAGGACAGGTGACCGTACTGGGTGTACGTGCCGTCGTTCATCCTGATGACAACCTGGTTGCCGTACGCGCCGCCCCAGCCCGCCTCCACGACGGTGCCGATGCCGACCGACTGGACGGGGGTGCCGCTCGCGGCGTGGAAGTCGACACCGGTGTGACTGCCGGAGGACCAGACGGCGCCGCCGCTCTTGTAGCCGGTCGAGACGTACGAGCCGGGGATCGGGGAGACGAAGGTGTTGAGGCGCTTGCGCTCGGCCTCGCGCGCGGCGCGCTCCTTCTCCGCGCGGGCCTTCTCGGCAGCCTCGGCCGCCTTCTCGCGCGCTTCCTCCTCGGCGGCCTTGCGCGCGGCGGTCTCGGCCGCCTCGCGCGCGGCCTCGTGCTGAGCGGCCGCCTGGGCGTCGATCCGGTCGGCGACCGCGTCACCCAGGGTGACGAAAGGGGTGAGGCCGGTCGGCGCGGCGGCGGGCTCGGCGGCGAGTGCGGGAGCCGCGAGGGAGCCGACGACACCGGTGCCGGCGAGCGCCGCGACGCCCGCCGCGCGGACGGTGCCGCGCTGTATCCGGCTGGGACGACGGTGCTTGCCCGGGGCGCGGGTGAACGCCATGTACAGGCTGGTCCTTTCCTTCCCTCTCGCCTACCGGGTTAGCGGTGGGGGTCCCCCCAGGCCCTTTGGGCTCTGGGGGAGGGTTCGGAGCAGGAAGGTCTCCTACGGACCCCCTCGCGACACGCGCGGGCGTCCGATTCACCCCAGGGACTGCTTGGGTCCCCGGCTCCCCTGGCTCGTGCCGTACGGGGACTCGGCGATGACTGTCCGGTGCCGCGGATGCGGCGCACTGCCCGACGAACAGCCCGGACGAAGCTAAGCGGGAGGCCTTCCCATCCCCAAACGGATCCCGGTTTTTGTAGCGCATCCCACAGGGCAGACAGGCAGCCTCCGGTTCAATTCGGGCATAAGCGGGCCCTGGTGACCATCGCGTCACCAGGGCCTCACCCGCGTGCGTCCCGCGGCTGCTCGCTACTCGGCCGCCACGACGGTGACTTCACCGATCCCGAGGGCCTCCACCGGCGCCTTGATCTGCGCCGCGTCACCGACGAGGACGGTCACCAGCCGGTCCACCGGGAAGGCGCTCACCACCGCCGCGGTGGCCTCCACGGTGCCGGTCGCGGCCAACTGCCGGTACAGATCGGCCTGGTAGTGGTCCGGCAGGTGCTGCTCGACCTGGTCGGCCAGGGTGCCCGCGACGGCCGCGGCGGTCTCGTACTTCAGCGGCGCCACACCCACGAGGTTCTGTACGGCCACGTCGCGTTCCGCGTCGGTGAGCCCTTCCGCGGCGAGCGTGCGCAGCACCTTCCACAGGTCGTCGAGGGCCGGACCGGTGTTGGGGGTGTCGACGGACCCGCTGATGGCCAGCAGGGCCGCGCCCGTGCCGTCCGGGGCGGACCTGAGGACCTGCCCGAAGGACCGTACGCCGTAGGTGTAGCCCTTCTCCTCGCGCAGGACGCGGTCCAGGCGGGAGGTGAGGGTGCCGCCGAGGCAGTAGGTGCCGAGCACCTGCGCCGGCCACACTCGGTCGTGCCGGTCCGGGCCGACACGGCCGATCAGCAACTGCGTCTGTACGGCGCCGGGACGGTCCACGATCACGACGCGGCCGGTGTCGTCGGCGACCACCGGCGGAATCGGCCGCGGCTGGGCCGGGGAGCCGGTCCAGGCGCCCAGTGTGTCGCCGAGCAGCGCGTCCAGGTCGAGACCGGTGAGGTCGCCGACGACCACCGCGGTGGCCGTGGCGGGGCGTACGTGCTTCTCGTGGAAGGCGCGGACGGCCGCGGAGTCGATGCCGACGACGGTCTCCTCGGTGCCCTGACGCGGGCGCGACATGCGCGAACTCGCCGGGTACAGCTCCTTGGCGAGCTCCTTCGCCGCGCGGCGGGAGGGGTTCGCGAGCTCGTGCGGGATCTCATCGAGGCGGTTGCGGACCAGCCGCTCGACCTCGCTGTCGGCGAACGCGGGCGCCCTGAGGGCGTCGGCGATCAGCCCGAGTGCCTTGGGCAGCCGTGAGGCCGGGACCTCGAGGCTGAGGCGGACACCGGGGTGATCGGCGTGCGCGTCCAGGGTGGCGCCGCAGCGCTCCAGTTCGGCGGCGAACTCCTCGGCGGAGTGCTTGTCGGTGCCCTCGGAGAAGGCCCGCGCCATGATCGTGGCGACACCGTCCAGACCGGCCTGCTCCGCCTCCAGGGGCGCGTCCAGGAGCACCTCGACGGCGACGACCTGCTGGCCGGGGCGGTGGCAGCGCAGGACGGTCAGGCCGTTGTCGAGCGTGCCGCGCTCGGGTGCCGGGAAGGCCCAGGGCTTGGCCTCGCCGGCCTGCGGCTGCGGGTGGAAGTCCATCGTGGCGAGCTCGGTCACTTCGCCGTCTCCTCGTTCTCGTCGGTGCCGGCGGCTGCGGCGGCTTCCTCGGTGTCGTCTTCCTCGGACGTGAGGGGCTCGTAGACGAGGACCGCGCGGTTGTCGGGGCGCAGACGGCCCTTGGCAGCCTCCTGCACCTCCTCCGCCGTCACCTCCAGGACGCGCTGGACGGCGGTCAGGGCGAGCTGCGGGTCGCCGAACAGGACGGCGTACCGGCACAGTTCGTCGGCGCGGCCCGCGACCGTGCCCAGCCGGTCGAGCCACTCACGCTCCAACTGGGCCTGGGCGCGTTCCATTTCCTCGGCCGTGGGGCCCTGCTCGGCGAACCGGGCGAGCTCCTCGTCGATGGCGGACTCGATGACCGGCACCTCGACGTCGCCGGACGTCTTCACGTCCAGCCAGCCCAGGGAGGGCGCGCCGGCCAGCCGCAGCAGGCCGAACCCGGCGGCCACGGCCGTACGGTCGCGCCGTACGAGACGGTTGTAGAGCCGCGAGGACTCGCCGCCTCCGAGGATCGTGAGTGCCACGTCGATGGCGTCGCACGCGCGCGTGCCGTCCTCCGGCAGCCGGTAGGCGGCCATCAGCGCACGCGCGGGGACTTCCTCCTCCACGATCTCGCGCACCTGCTCGCCGATGACGTCGGGCAGTGAGCCGTCGCGCGGGGCGGGCTTGCCGTCGTGGGAGGGGATGGAGCCGAAGTACTTCTCGATCCAGGCGAGAGTCTGCTCCGGGTCGATGTCGCCGACGACGGAGAGCACGGCGTTGTTCGGCGCGTAGTACGTACGGAAGAACTGGCGCGCGTCCTCCAGGGTGGCCGCGTCCAGGTCCGCCATCGAACCGATGGGCGTGTGGTGGTACGGATGGCCCTCCGGGTACGAGAGAGCGGTGAGCTTCTCGAAGGCCGTGCCGTAGGGGACGTTGTCGTAGCGCTGGCGGCGCTCGTTCTTGACGACGTCCCGCTGGTTCTCCATGGACTCGTCGTCCAGGGCGGTCAGCAGGGAGCCCATGCGGTCGGCCTCCAGCCAGAGAGCGAGCTCCAGCTGGTGGGCGGGCATCGTCTCGAAGTAGTTGGTGCGCTCGAAACTGGTGGTGCCGTTGAGGGAGCCGCCGGCGCCCTGGACCAGCTCGAAGTGACCGTTGCCCTTCACCTGGGCGGAGCCCTGGAACATCAGGTGCTCGAAAAGGTGAGCCAGACCGGTGCGTCCCTTGACTTCGTGGCGTGAACCCACGTCGTACCAGAGGCACACCGCGGCGACCGGGGTCAGGTGGTCCTCGGAGAGCACCACGCGCAGGCCGTTGGCCAGGCGGTGCTCGGTCGCTGTCAGGCCGCCGGAGCCTGCCTGGGCTGTGGCCGTGTGACCCATGGGCATGTACGTCCCTTCGATCGCGGAGGCGGTCGTCGAATCCGCCGTTTGTGCCGGTCCTGCCACTGTATGCAAGCGCGCGGACGGCCGGAGAAGTTCCCGCCGCGGGCGGCTACGCCGAGAGCGAGAACCCTGGAACGGGCGGCGGGCCGTCACACCTCGGCACCCGCGGGCAGTCGTGCCGCAGGGCGATGAGGATCCACCGCTCGAGCGAAGCCGAGAGCGGGAGGGGCACCTCACAAGCGTCGGCCGCGCACCCCACCCCGGCCCACTTCACCCCGGCCTCCCCTAACCCTCGCAGCCCCGGGCGGGAGCGAACCGCACGCGCCGCGTACCCTGCTCGCGCGCCGCCGCACCCCGACAGACCGGCTGCCCGGAACCGGGCCCTGGTCCCGCCTGTCAGTGCGGCAGTCCACAATGGTCCGCGTCAGACGTCCAAACGCTTCAGCAAGGAGCCGGCAGCGATGGCCCGCCGCAGCACGAAGACCCCGCCGCCCGACGACTCGTACGAGGAGAAAATCCTCGACATCGACGTCGTCGACGAGATGCAGGGCTCCTTCCTCGAGTACGCGTACTCGGTCATCTACTCCCGCGCCCTGCCGGACGCGCGCGACGGCCTCAAGCCGGTGCACCGCCGCATCGTCTATCAGATGAACGAGATGGGGCTGCGGCCCGAGCGCGGTTATGTGAAGTGCGCCCGCGTCGTCGGCGAGGTCATGGGCAAGCTGCATCCCCATGGCGACGCGTCGATCTACGACGCCCTGGTGCGCATGGCACAGTCGTTCTCGATGCGCGTCCCCCTGGTCGACGGCCACGGCAACTTCGGCTCGCTGGGCAACGACGACCCGCCCGCCGCGATGCGGTACACCGAGTGCCGGATGGCCGAAGCCACCAGCCTGATGACCGAGTCCATCGACGAGGACACGGTCGACTTCGCGCCCAACTACGACGGCCAGGAGCAGGAACCGGCGGCGCTGCCCGCCGCGTTCCCGAACCTGCTGGTGAACGGCGCGTCGGGCATCGCCGTGGGCATGGCCACCAACATGCCGCCGCACAACCTGCGCGAGGTCATCGCGGCCGCGCGGCATCTGATCCGGCACCCCAACGCCGATCTCGACGCGCTGATGAAGCACGTCCCGGGCCCCGACCTGCCCACCGGCGGCCGAATCGTCGGCCTCTCCGGCGTCCGCGACGCCTACGAGACGGGCCGCGGCACGTTCAAGATCCGCGCGACGGTCACCGTCGAGGACGTGACGGCACGCCGCAAGGGTCTGGTGGTCACCGAGCTGCCCTTCACGGTCGGTCCGGAGAAGGTGATCGCCAAGATCAAGGACCTGGTCGGCTCGAAGAAGCTCCAGGGCATCGCCGACGTCAAGGACCTCACCGACCGCGCGCACGGGCTGCGCCTGGTCATCGAGATCAAGAACGGCTTCGTACCGGAGGCGGTGCTGGAGCAGCTGTACAAGCTGACGCCGATGGAGGAGTCCTTCGGCATCAACAACGTGGCCCTGGTGGACGGCCAGCCGCTCACCCTCGGCCTCAAGGAACTCCTGGAGGTCTACCTCGACCACCGGTTCAACGTCGTGCGCCGGCGTTCGGAGTTCCGCCGCACCAAGAGGCGCGACCGCCTACACCTCGTCGAGGGCCTGCTCACGGCCCTGGTGGACATCGACGAGGTCATCCGCCTCATCCGCTCCAGCGAGAACTCCGCCCAGGCCAAGCAGCGCCTGATCGAGCGCTTCTCCCTCAGCGACATCCAGACCCAGTACATCCTGGACACGCCGCTGCGCCGCCTCACCAAGTACGACCGGATCGAGCTGGAGGCCGAGAAGGACCGGCTGAACACGGAGATCGAGGAACTGACCCGGATCCTGGATTCGGACGCGGAGCTGCGCAAGCTGGTCTCCGCCGAACTGGCCGCGGTGGCCAAGAAGTTCGGTGACGACCGCCGTACGCTCCTCCTGGAGGCCGGCGGCGCCCCGGCCGTTGCCGTGCCGCTGCAGGTGGCGGACGACCCGTGCCGCGTACTGCTGTCCGCCACGGGCCTGCTCGCCCGTACGGCGAACAACGAGCCGCTCGCCGACGGTGCCAAACGGGTCAAGCACGACGTGATCGTCTCGGCGGTACCGGCGACGGCCCGCGGCGAAATCGGCGTGGTCACCTCGTCCGGCCGTCTGCTCCGGCTGAACGTCGTGGACCTGCCGCAGCTTCCGGAGACGATGCCGACGCCGAACCTCTCGGGCGGGGCACCACTGGCCGAGTTCGTGTCCCTGGAGGACGACGAGCAGGTGGTGTGCCTGACCACGCTCGACGAGTCGTCGCCCGGCCTGGCGCTCGGCACGGCCCAGGGTGTCGTCAAACGCGTGGTGCCCGACTACCCCTCCAACAAGGAGGAGCTGGAGGTCATCACGCTCAAGGAGGGCGACCGGATCGTCGGCGGGGTGGAACTGCGCACGGGCGAGGAGGACCTGGTCTTCATCAGCGACGACGCGCAGCTGCTGCGCTATCCGGCGGCGCAGGTCCGCCCGCAGGGCCGCCCCGCGGGCGGTATGGCGGGCATCAAACTCACCGAGGGCGCCAAGGTCATCTGCTTCACGGCGGTCGATCCCGCGGTCGACGCCGTGGTGTTCACGGTCGCGGGCTCGCGCGGCACACTGGACGACTCCGTCCAGACGACGGCCAAGCTGACCCCGTTCGACCAGTACCCGCGCAAGGGGCGGGCCACCGGTGGTGTGCGCTGCCAGCGGTTCCTGAAGGGCGAGGACTGTCTGTCCCTGGCCTGGGCGGGCCCGGCCCCGGCCCGCGCCGCCCAGAAGAGCGGCGCGGCGGTGGACCTCCCGGAGCCCGACCCGCGCCGGGACGGTTCGGGTGTGTCGCTGGCGAAGACGGTGTCGGTGGTGGCCGGCCCGGTTTAGACCACCGGAGCCTCCGCCGGGTCCTCCGCCGCTCCCTGTACATAGCGCAGAACGCCCCACATGCCTTGTTCGTCGGCGTGTGGGGCGCCGTCGTTCACGCACGCCTCCATCTCCTCGCGGAGTGCGGCGGCATCGATGTCCGCCCCGATGAGAACGAGCTGCGTGAGCCGCTCCGCGCCGGCCGTCCAGGGTTCGGGGTAGAACCGCAGGAACCGCCCCACCGCATGCACGGCGTACCGGTTGCCGGTGTCGTACGGCCCGAAGTCGACGTACCCCTTGATCCGGTACAACCCCTCGGGCCGGCTGTCCAGGAATTGGATCAGCCGCCGTGGGTCCAGCGGGCGCCCGGTGACGAAGGAGAGGCTGTCGTACCCGGTGTGCAGATGCCCGGTGTGCTCGTGGCCGTCGCGGTGCAGATCGTCGAACGACAACTGCCCTACCCGCTCCTCGCTCGGCCGGCAGTCGAAGAGGAACTCGGGGTCGACACGTCCGTGCGTGGCCGGTACCACGGCCGCACGGTCGACCAGCGACCGGACGAGCGCCAGCACCCTCTCGGCGTCCGCTACCCGGTCCACCTTGTTGACGACCACCAGGTCGGCGAGGTCGAGGTGCCGGTCGATCTCGGGATGCCGGGCCCGGGTGTCGTCGAACTCGGCGGCGTCCACCACCTCGACGAGTCCGCCGTAGACGATCCCCGGATGCTCACTGGCAAGCACCATCCGCACCAGTTCCTGCGGTTCGGCGAGCCCGCTGGCCTCGATGACGATCACATCGATCCCGGCGGAAGGTCGGGCGAGCCGTTCGAGGTACACGTCCAGCTCGCTGCCATCGACGGCACAGCACAGACACCCGTTGCCGAGCGAGACCGTCGAGTCCCCGAGCGCCCCCGCCACGGCCATGGCGTCGATCTCAATGGCCCCGAAGTCGTTCACGACGGCTCCGATACGGCTGCCGCCGCTGCGGTGGAGGAGGTGGTTGAGCAGGGTGGTCTTTCCCGAGCCGAGAAATCCGGCCAGCACCACGACCGGAATCTGCCGCCCGCCGCTCCGCACCACCACGCGACCCCTCTCACTCCTGGGCGTGCCCCGGCTCGCGTCTGCGCGTACGCCCGGGAACTGACTGACGCACCAGGATACGAGCAGCGAGAACGGCGGCGAAGTGAACGATTGTTAGCAGCACTCGCTGGGCAGACGTTGGGCAAGGCGCCGTTCTGTGCGACCCTCGCTTCCCTCCGTGCGCCTCTTCTCCGCCTTCCCGCCGATCAGAGCCGCTCGGCACCCTGGAAGGCGGCAAACGCCGCCCACCGCTCGCCGGTTTCCCACAGTCGACCCGCACCCCGACGACCGGCGGACGGCGGCCCGATCGGGGGTATTTGACATGGCCACAAAGAACAGTGGGTTACGAGGGCTCCGCTTCGCGGTCGCGGCCTGCCTGGGCATGGCGGCAGGAGCCTTCGTCACCATGGCGGCACAGCGGCACACCCTGGACATGATCAGCGAACGGCTGGAGCATCTGGAACAGCGCGCTCTTACCCAGCAGCAGACCAACCTGGCCATGCAACAGCGCCAGCACTGGGAGTTGTTGAGCAAGGCGATGGACAACCCCGAACTCACCGAGGTCCTGGACATCTTCGAAGTTCCGGTCACCGCACAGAAGCGTCGCCAGTACCTTTTCGCCAACGCCCTGTACACGAACCTGCTCTGCTACTACCGCATCGGCAACCTCACGAGGGACGAGTTCTTCAAACACGCCCGGGGCATGTTTCAGAATCCGATCGTCAGGGAGTACTGGGACGCGACCCGGCAGCAGCGCGCGAGCCTGACGGAGACGGTGGAAGCAGAACTCGGCCGGCTGATCGACGACCTGCTGCTGCAGCTCGACGAGGCCGACACCGACGAGTGGTGGGTGGTCGGGGACCCACCACTCGATGCGTGACTAGGCGTCCGGGATGTCCGCCTTCGCCTTCACCAGGGTCTCTCTGGTGATCACGACGATGCGTTCGTAGTCGGCACGTGCGGCGTCACCGGGCAGGTGGGAATCGAGTGAATCAGTGGCATCCGTGCCGATGACGGCGAAGCTCCCGTCAGCCAGCTCGAAGATGTCGGGACATGTACCACCACCGGTACTGCCTCGGTGGCGCGGAGCAACACCGAGACGGCGGATGATCTGACTCACTGTTCAATTTCCTCTGCTTCTCAAGGCACGAGCGCCTACGCCCGCTGCGGGCGTCATGGTGACATGCCTCGGATCGCCCCATGGCGATGCCACGCTCGCAACAGGCGCCCCTTTTATCATGCTCCCCGGACGGCACCGTCCACGGGGGGGGTCCGGCGAGCCACAGGTGTCGGCCGCGGCGCCGGCTCCCGGCGCCGGTCAGCGCCCATGGACGAGAGCGGCCCAGAGGGCCAGGGGCAGGACCCCGCAGACGCGTCGCCGGGTCCGGGCCGGCGCCCTGACCGGTGGCACCCGCGCGAGACGCCGGTGATCGTCGGCCATCAGCGCCGTGCCCGGCGGATGCCGTACGCCAAGCGCCGTGCCCGGCGGATGCCGTACGCCTGAACCTCGCAGGTCACCGATCCGCACGGCCACGACAGTGAACCGTACGCCGCACCGCGTGCGCCCGAGCCGCAGCCGCCCGGCCACCGCACGCACAGGACACGGGTGGACCCGACAAGCCACCCGCCGGCAAGTCAGGTTAGGCTCACCTCCGTGAGTAGTATGTGCTCAACCGCCTCCCGCGAGCTCGACGAGCCGGTCGCGGGAACCGCGGCCACCGCGAGGACCTGGCTGCTGCTGGAGCAGCCTGGCCCCTGGGGTGCCAAGGCGCTCACGTCGAGCCATCTCGATCCCGCGCTGGGCCGGGCCCTGGAGGCCGCCGCGAAGGGAACCGGGGTGCGCATCGCGCTGATACGCGGCGCCGGGCGACACGCGGACTGCGGGGTGCCTGCCGCGCGCCAGGTGTACGTGGCCCACACCGTTCCGGGAGACGTGTGGCTGCACTCCGCCACGGTCACGGACCCCGAACGCCTGCTCGATGTCGACTTCGCCGCACTGGGCCGGGGCGAGCCCGAAAGCCTCGGCACGGCGCTGGGCGGCGTGCCCCATACGGGCGACCCGCTCGCCCTCGTCTGCACCAACGGCAAGCGGGACCGCTGCTGCGCCCTCCTCGGGCGGCCCCTGGCGGCAGAACTCGCCGCCTCCGGTGTCGAGGGCGTCTGGGAGGTCACCCACCTCGGCGGTCACCGCTTCTCGCCCACGGTGCTCGTGCTGCCCTACGGCTACGCGTACGGCAGGGCCGAGGCGCATGCCGTCAAGGAGGTGCTGCACAGCGCACAGGAGGGACGGATCGTCATGGAGGGGTGCCGGGGCGGCTCCGCGTGGGAGCGGCCCGGTCAGGCGGCCGAGCTGGCCGTCCGGCGCGCGGTGGGCGAGTACACCGCCGAGGCCCTGACCGTCGTGACGACGGACGGCGCGGCGCCCCGCTGGGCGGTGACCGTCGCCCACGCGGACGGGCGCCGGTGGCGGGTGCAGGTCGCCCAGGGCGCGTCCCTTCCGCCCCGCCCGGAGAGCTGCGGGTCCGTGCTCGGCTCGCCCGCCCCGATGGACGTGGTGGACATCCGCGAGGTGACCGCGGCGGCCCTGGCGAGCTGACCGCCTCACAGGCGGGGCGTGCCGCGGATGCCCCGTGCCGCCGGTACGCACGCGGGCCGACCGCCCCGCGGGCGCACCACCCGGCAGGTACGCCGTGTCGCGGGGCGCTCGCGAGCTGACGGTGTCACAGGGGCGCCGTCCCACCGGTGCGGGAGATCCCCGCCACACCCCCGCCACACCCCCGCCACACCCCCGCGGCACGCCGCGGCCACCCACGTACCGTCATGGGCATGAGCCCCACTCCCCCCGCACGCCGCCTCCGCCTCGGCCTGCCGCGGCGGGTGTTCTCGCAGGTCCTGCTGATGCAGCTGGCGATCGCCGCGGGAGTCGCGGTGCTCGCCACCGGACTGTTCCTGGCACCGCTCGGCGACCAGCTCGACGACCAGGCGATGCGCCGCGCGCTCGCGATCGCGCAGACCACCGCCCAGCAGCCGCAGATCGCGGACGACGTACGGAGCACCGAGCCGTCGCCGGACGGGCCGGTGCAGCGGGAGGCGGAACGGATCCGGAAGGCCACCGGTGCCGAGTACGTCGTGGTGCTGGATGTGAGGGGCGTGCGCTGGTCGCACCCCGATCCACGGCGGATCGGCGGCCTGGTGTCGACCGACCCCGGTGAGGCACTGGCCGGACATGACGTCATGGAGATCGACGAGGGCACGCTGGGACGTTCCGCGCGGGGCAAGGTGCCCCTGCGGGACGACGGCGGCGAGATCGTCGGGGCGGTCACCGAGGGCTGGTCCACCAAGGAGCCCCCGGCCCACCGGGAACGCGGCATAGGACTGCCTCTGGTGCGCAGGCTCGCCGAGCGGCAGGGGGGCGGTGCGAGCGTGAGCGAGGCCCGGGGCGGGGGTGCCGAGTTCACCGTCGTCCTGCCCGACGCCCTGACCGAGCCGGGCGCGGCGCCCGCTCTCACCGGGGCGCGCGCCCCGCGGACCACTGAGGAGGGGACGCGATGATCGAGGTTCTGGTGGTGGACGACGACATCCGCGTCGCGCGGGTCAACGCCGCCTACGTCGGGAAGGTGCCCGGCTTCCATGTCGTCGGGGAGGCGCACAGCGCGGCCGAGGCACTCGCCCGGCTGGAGACACTGCCCCGGCTGGATCTCGTCCTCATGGACCACCATCTGCCCGACGAGACGGGACTCGCCGTCGTCCGGGAAATGCGCCGGCGCGGCCACCAGGCCGACGTGATCATGGTGACGGCGGCCCGCGAGGTGGCCACCGTGCAGGCGGCGATGCGACAGGGCGCCCTGCAGTACCTGGTCAAGCCGTTCGCTTTCGCCGGACTGCGCGCCAAACTGGAGGCGTACGCGGCACTGCGCCGCACCCTCGACGGCGGCGGTGAGGCCGAACAGGCGGAGGTGGACCGCATCTTCGGTGCGTTGTCCGCGTCGGCGGAGCCCCAACTGCCCAAGGGGCACTCCCCCACCACCGCGGAACTGGTCCGGCAGTCCCTGATGAACGCCGACGGCCCGCTGTCGGCCCAGGAGGTCGCCGAACGCACGGGGGTGAGCCGCCAGACCGCGCAGCGCTATCTGAAGCTCCTGGAGCGCACGGGGCGGGCCACACTGAGCCTGAAGTACGGGGACGCGGGCCGCCCGGAACACCGGTACCTGTGGGCGACCCGCGCCTGAGGACACGGCCCATGGGGGCGGGGGAAGGAACCGTGCCCTCCTTCCATACGGATGGCGGCGCCTTCCGTCTCCGCCGGTGTCTACACCGCTCCCGCACCGGTCAGTGAACGCACCTCGGTCTCCGCATGCCGGGCCTCGTCGGGAACCTCGCTCGAGGTGACCGTGCCGAGCCAGCCCGCGAGGAAGCCCAGCGGGATGGAGACCAGCCCCGGGTTCTGCAGCGGGAAGAGCTGGAAGTCGACGCCGGGGAAGAGGGACTCGGGGCTTGCGGACACCACGGGGGACAGCAGCACCAGCACCACGGCCGGGACCAGACCTCCGTAGACGGACCACACGGCACCGCGTGTGGTGAACCCGCGCCAGAACAGGGAGTAGAGCAGCACGGGCAGATTGGCGGAGGCGGCCACCGCGAAGGCGAGGCCCACGAGGAACGCGACGTTGAGGTCGCGGGCCAGCAGACCGAGGGCGATCGCGAGCAGGCCGATGCCGACCGCGGCGACGCGGGCCACGGCCACCTCGCTGCGCGGTGTGCCGCGCCGGCGCCGCAGGGAGGCGTACAGGTCGTGCGCGACAGATGCCGAGGAGGCGAGGGTGATTCCGGCGACCACGGCGAGGATCGTGGCAAAGGCGACGGCGGCGATGACCGCGAACAGCACCGTGCCGCCCGTGGAGCCGGCGCCGCCGCCCAGGTCGAGCGCGAGCAGGGGCACGGCGGTGTTCCCGGATGCGTGGGAGGCGCGCACGGCGTCCGGTCCGATGATGGCGGCGGCACCGAAGCCGAGCACGATCGTCATCAGGTAGAAGCCGCCGATGAGTCCGATCGACCAGACGACCGAACGCCGGGCCGCCCGCGCCGTGGGCACCGTGTAGAAGCGGGACAGGATGTGCGGCAGCCCCGCCGTACCGAGCACCAGGGCGAGCCCCAGGCTGATGACGTCGAACCGCGCGGTCCAGTCCCCGCCGTAGGCGAGCCCGGGCGCCAGGAACGCCTTGCCGTGCCCACTGCGTTGGGCAGCCGTGTGCAGCAGCCGGTTGATGTCGCCGTGGAACCGCAGCAGGACCAGGACGGTCAGCGCGAGGGTGCCGCCGAGCAGCAGGACCGCCTTGACGATCTGGATCCACGTGGTGGCCCGCATCCCTCCCAGCGACACATAGATCACCATGAGGACGCCGACGCCGACGACCGTCCACACCTGCGCCGCCTCTCCGGTGCCGCCGAGCAGCAACCCGACGAGGCTGCCCGCACCCACCATCTGCGCGACCAGATACAGGACGGACACGGTGACCGAGGACGTTCCCGCCGCGATCCGCACCGGCCGCTCCCGCATGCGCGCCGCGACCACGTCGGCGAGGGTGAACCGTCCGCAGTTGCGCACCAGTTCCGCGACCAGGAAGAGGACCACCAGCCACGCCACCAGGAAGCCGACCGAGTAGAGCATCCCGTCGTAGCCGACCAGGCAGATGAGTCCGGAGATACCGAGGAAGGATGCGGCCGACATGTAGTCGCCCGCGATGGCAAAACCATTCTCCATCGGAGAGAACAGCCGCCCGCCCGCGTAGAACTCCTCGGCGGAACCCTGCCGGTGGCGGCTCACCCAGGTCGTGATGCCCAGGGTGACCGCGACGAACACGCTGAACAGCAGCAGCGCCGACGTCTGGTGATCGGCCGTCATGACGTACCGCCTCTGCCCCGCGCCAGCTCCTGGGTGTCCCAGCGCAGTTCCAGCGCCGCCCGGTCCCTGCGCAACCGCGCGTGACGTACATAGGCCCAGGTGAGCAGGAAGGTGGTGAGGAACTGGCCGAGTCCCGCCAGCATCCCCACGTTCACCGCGCCCGCGACGGGGCGTGCCATCAGCCCCGGCGAGGTCGTGGCGGTCACGACGTACGCCACGTACCAGGTGAGGAAGACCAGGACCGCCGGGACCACGAACCGCCGGTACCTGCCGCGTACTTCCTGGAAGGCCACGCTGCGCTGTACTTCGAGGTAGACGTCGGCGGCTGTCGCGGTGTCCCGCTCGCGTCGCGCCGACGGCACCCCCGCGTCGGCCGACTCGGCCCAGCCCGAGGCCAGGGCGTCGTACCAGGGATCGTCGTAGCCGACGTCCCCCGAATTGCTTGGCTGCATGCCCAAGGATGGACAGAACGGGAAGATCCCTGACTCTTCTTCCCGTTCCTCTTCACCCCATCAGGTGACTGCGCCGGGCACGCGCCGACGGGGTCGCCCCGTGCGCCCGGCGTGGCCGCTAGGCGTCGATGCGGGACCGGTCCAGCGTCGCCGCGGAGCTGGAGATGAACTCCTTGCGCGGGGCGACGTCGTTGCCCATGAGGAGGTCGAAGACCTGCTCGGCTGCCTCCAGATCGGTGAGGTTGATCCGGCGCAGGGTGCGGTGGCGCGGGTCCATGGTGGTCTCGGCCAGCTGGTCGGCGTCCATCTCACCGAGACCCTTGTAGCGCTGGATCGAGTCCTTGTAGCGCACGCCCTTGCTCTGGAACTCCATGAGCTTGTCGCGCAGTTCCCGGTCCGAGTAGGTGTAGACGTACTTGTCCTGGCCCTTCTTGGGCTGGATCAGTTCGACGCGGTGCAGCGGCGGCACCGCGGCGAAGACCCGGCCGGACTCCACCATGGGCCGCATGTAGCGGTGGAACAGCGTCAGGAGCAGCGTGCGGATGTGGGAACCGTCGACATCGGCGTCGGTCATCATGATGATCTTGCCGTAGCGGGCGGTGTCGATGTCGAAGGTCCGGCCCGAGCCGGCTCCTATGACCTGGATGATCGCACCGCACTCGGCGTTCTTCAGCATGTCCGTCACGGACGACTTCTGGACGTTGAGGATCTTTCCGCGGATCGGCAGGAGTGCCTGGAACTCGGAGTTCCGGGCGAGCTTCGCCGTGCCGAGCGCCGAGTCTCCCTCGACGATGAACAGCTCGCTGCGCTCGACGTCGTCGCTGCGGCAGTCGGCGAGCTTGGCGGGCAGCGACGAGGACTCCAGGGCCGTCTTGCGGCGCTGCGCGTCCTTGTGCTGGCGGGCCGCGATACGGGTCCGGGCCGCGGCGACGGCCTTCTCCATGACCACGCGGGCCTGCTGGGCCGCGTCGCGCTTGGTGGAGGTCAGGAACGCCTTGAGCTCCCGGGAGATCACGGTGTTCACGATGCGGCGGGCCGCCGAGGTGCCGAGGACCTCCTTGGTCTGGCCCTCGAACTGCGGCTCGGCCAGGCGGACGGTGACCACCGCGGTGAGGCCCTCGAGGGCGTCGTCCTTGACGATGTCGTCCTCGGCCACGCGCAGCATCTTCTTCGCGCGCAGCACCTCGTTCATCGTCTTGGCGACGGCCTGCTCGAAGCCGGCGACATGGGTGCCGCCCTTGGGGGTGGCGATGATGTTGACGAACGACCTGAGCGTGGTGTCGTAACCGGTTCCCCAGCGCATCGCGACATCGACGCCGAGCTCACGGGTGACCTCGGTGGGCGTCATCTGGCCGTGCTCGTCGAGGACGGGGACGGTCTCCTTGAAGGTGCCCTGTCCGGTGAGGCGGAGCGTGTCACAGACCGGCCTGTCGGTGGCCAGGAACTCGCAGAACTCGCTGATGCCGCCATCGAAGCGGAAGGACTCCTCGCCCTTGCTGCCGCCCTCGCCGAGCCCGTACTCGTCACGGACCACGATGGTCAGGCCGGGCACCAGGAACGCCGTCTGACGGGCACGCTGGTGCAGCGTCTCCAGGGCGAGCTTGGCGTCCTTGAGGAAGATCTGGCGGTCGGCCCAGTAGCGCACGCGTGTGCCGGTGCGGTTCTTGGGGATCTTCTTGGTCTTGCGCAGCCCGCTCTTGGCCTCGAACCCCGCGTCCGGGCCCACGGCGGCGAAGGATCCGGGGACGCCGCGCCGGAAGCTGATCGCGTGGGTGTGCCCGCCGCGGTCCACCTCCACGTCGAGCCGCGCGGAGAGCGCGTTGACGACGGAAGCGCCGACGCCGTGCAGACCGCCGGAGGCGGCGTAGGAGCCGCCGCCGAACTTGCCGCCGGCGTGCAGCTTGGTCATGACGACCTCGACCCCGGAGAGGCCGGTCTTGGGCTCGACGTCGACCGGGATGCCCCGGCCGTTGTCCCGGACCTCCACCGAGCCGTCGTCGTGGAGGACCACGTCGATGTGGTCACAGTAGTTTCCGAGGGCCTCGTCGACGGAGTTGTCGATGATCTCCCAGAGGCAGTGCAGCAGACCACGGCTGTCGGTGGATCCGATGTACATACCCGGGCGCTTCCGCACGGCCTCGAGCCCTTCGAGGACGAGCAGGTGCCGCGCGGTGTAGTTGGAACCGTCCCGGTCTGCTCCTGCCAGCAGCGCTGTGGACGGCACGGACGTCTCGGCGGTCACGCGGTTCGCTCCTCGCTGAATTTCAGATGGGGCCCTCATGGGTAAGGGCGCGGCTTGAGTCACCGGTGAGAGGGTACCGAGGCCTGGTAGAGCCGTTGTAACGCCACCCTCGTCTCAGTCCCACCCTAGTCGAGCGTCGCATGCCTGTTCGATCCCTCGATGGAGTGAAGCACACATCACGTTCCCTTCCAGGCATGAACCATTTAGGCTCCGGGCACGTCCTCATGAACAACCGGCAAGCCAGCCGGGAGGGCGGACCACCGATACGAACGCGAATCCGTACGGCACACCAGACACGCACTACGGCACATTCGCCGCCAACCGGCAACAGCCACCCACCTCGGAAAGTTTTTTCGAGGAGAAGCCACGAGCGGGAACGTTTTGGGGCTGGTTGGATGTTGACCCTGGTACGACAGCTCGTCGAGCTAGAGAAGAGGCGACGTGACTACTGTTCTGACCCCCGCGAGCCCACTGACGGCCGCCGATCGCTGCGACCGCTGCGGCGCCCAGGCATACCTGCGCGTCGTCCTGCTGAGCGGCGGAGAACTGCTCTTCTGCGCCCACCATGGCCGCAAGTTCGAGCCGGAACTCAAGAAGATCGCCGCTGAGATACAGGATGAGACGGAGCGGCTGACCGCTCCGGCGACGCCTTCCGATGAAGAGCACTGACGCCTCGCGCCCGACGACGAGCAGACCGGCACAGGCCGGCGGGGGGGGGGGGGGGGGGGGGGGGGGGGGGGGGGGGGGGGGGGGGGGGGGGGGGGGGGGGGGGGGGGGGGGGGGGGAGGGGGAGGGGGGGAGGGGGTACCCC
>NZ_JBVIIM010000017.1:86783-89897 GCF_055569765.1 Streptomyces sp. NPDC031365
GAAAAACCGCCCCCCCCCCACCACACAAAAAAAGCACCCACCCCCCCCCCCCCCCCCACCCCCCCCCCCCCACCCCCCCCCCCCCCCCCCCCCCTCGCTCGTGCCCCCGTCCGGTAGGCCCGGGACCCGCTCAGAGGCTCACAGGCGCCCTCCCGCCCCCTCTCAGGTCTGCGGCCATCCGAGCGTCCGCAGAACGTCGGAGACGCGCGTGTAGACACCAGGGCTCCCCGCCCAGCCACAGCCCGCACCCCAGGACACGAGGCCTATCAGGCGCCCCTGGGCCACCAGCGGTCCGCCGCTGTCGCCCTGACAGGCGTCGCGACCGCCCACCATCTCTCCCGCGCACAGCATCGTCTCGGCGCGGTAGGTGCCCTCGGGACCCCCGGAATACGCGCGCTCACACCGCGTGTCCGACTGCACACGCACGCGGGCGGCATGGAGGCTGCCGGCGTAGGCGCCGGAGCCCGTGGTGTCCCCCCATCCGTAGACCATGGCCGTCGTGCCCGCGCGGTAGGCGGGATCTCCCCGCCCGGCCATGCCTATGACGGAGCTCGACGGCAGCGGTTCCGCCAGGCTGAGCACGGCGAAGTCGCCGGAATTGGTGGCACCGTCATACTCCGGGTTCACCCAGGTGGCCCGTACGGCGATCTCCTGACCACGGTCCGAGAGCAGCTCCGTGCGTCCCGCGATGACCCGGAGATCGCGGACGTTCTCCGGCGACGTCCCCAGCACCTCCTTGTCCATGCAGTGGGCGGCGGTGAGCACGGTGGTCCGGCCGACCGCCACGCCCCCGCAGAACTGTCCCGCCCGCGTACCTCCGAACCGGTCACGGCTGGACAGCGCCACTGTCCATGGGCCCTGAGAAACATCGACGGGAAAGCCGCCGACGACGACGCTGTCGGCGGCCGCCGGAACGGCCGAGGCCAGCGGTATGACGGTCCCGGCAGCCACGAGGGCCAGCGGCCGGGCCAAGGCCCGGGTAAGACGACGTCGCATACACGCTCCTCACACTGGGGTGGTCCTGAAACACCCAGAGTGATCGACCCGACCGGAGCCCGCACCCGCGCGGCAGCGTGAAGGCCCGGCTCCCGTATGCGGGAGCCGGGCCTTCACGGATGCGGCGCGCGACGACGCGTCGCGGTGGTCCGGCCTAGTCGAGGTAGTCGCGCAGCACCTGGGAACGCGACGGGTGGCGCAGCTTCGACATGGTCTTGGACTCGATCTGACGGATGCGCTCGCGCGTCACGCCGTACACCTTGCCGATCTCGTCGAGGGTCTTCGGCTGACCGTCGGTGAGACCGAAGCGCATGGAGACGACACCCGCCTCGCGCTCGGACAAGGTGTCGAGCACCGAGTGCAGCTGCTCCTGGAGCAGCGTGAAGCTGACCGCGTCGGCCGGGACGACCGCCTCGGAGTCCTCGATGAGGTCACCGAACTCGCTGTCGCCGTCCTCGCCCAGCGGGGTGTGCAGGGAGATGGGTTCGCGGCCGTACTTCTGGACCTCGATGACCTTCTCCGGCGTCATGTCGAGTTCCTTGGCCAGCTCCTCCGGGGTGGGCTCGCGTCCCAGGTCCTGGAGCATCTGGCGCTGCACACGCGCGAGCTTGTTGATGACCTCGACCATGTGCACCGGGATACGGATGGTGCGGGCCTGGTCGGCCATCGCGCGGGTGATCGCCTGGCGGATCCACCAGGTGGCGTACGTGGAGAACTTGTAGCCCTTGGTGTAGTCGAACTTCTCCACCGCGCGGATCAGGCCGAGGTTGCCCTCCTGGATGAGGTCCAGGAAGAGCATGCCGCGGCCGGTGTAGCGCTTGGCCAGGGAGACCACCAGACGGAGGTTGGCCTCCAGCAGGTGGTTCTTGGCGCGGCGCCCGTCCTCGGCGATGATCTCCAGCTCACGCTTGAGCTTCGGCGCCAGCTTGTCGGAGTTCGCCAGTTTGTCCTCGGCGAACAGACCCGCCTCGATGCGCTTGGCGAGCTCGACCTCCTGCTCGGCGTTGAGCAGGGGGACCTTGCCGATCTGCTTGAGGTAGTCCTTGACCGGGTCGGCGGTGGCACCGGCGGCGGCGACCTGCTGGGCGGGCGCGTCGTCCTCGTCCTCGTCGGAGAGCACGAAACCGGCGTTCTCGGCGCCCTCGGGCTCCTCCGCCGCCTTGGTCTCCTCGACGGCCTCGTCGTCGACCGGCTCGGCGTCGTCCTTCTTGGCCGCGGTCTTCTTGGCGGCCGTCTTCTTGGCCGTGGCCTTCTTCGCGGTCGCCTTCTTGGCGGTGGTCTTCTTGGCAGCCGCCTTCCTGGCGGGCGCCTCCTCCTCCACGGCCGCGTCAGCCGCGTCGGCCTCCGGCGCGGCGGTGGCGGTGGCCTTCCGGGCCGTCGCCGTCTTGGCCGCGACCGTCTTGGTGGCGGTGCGCTTGGCGGGACTCTTCGCTGCGACGCTCTTTCGGGTGCGCTTGGGCTCTGCGGCACTGACCATCAGCGTCACACCCTCTTCCTCGAGGATCTGATTGAGGCTGCGCAGTACGTTCTTCCACTGAGTGGCCGGAATCTGGTCAGCTTCGAAGGCCCGACGCACGTCATCGCCGGCGATCTGCCCCTCAGCCTTTCCCCGCTCAATGAGCGCCATGACAGAGACGGACTCGGCGATCTCCGGCGGGAGCGTACGGGATGTGCTGGCCGACACGAACAACCTCTCGGAACGTTGGAAAACGGCTTCCGGCCCCGTCCACAGCGGACAGGAGCCGACCGCCGACTTGGGGATGGGCCGACGGCGCGGGCGGGAGCCGGGAAGATGCACAGCGCCATGACTGGCGTCCGTATTCCCTCCGCGGCTGTCACCTCTTAGGTCATCGCGTTCTCCCCAAGAGCGTTACGCCCAATCCGCGTGGCCCGAGTCACACCCCGTAAGGAATCAGAAACGGCCATATAGCGACAAAAGTTATCGTACAGGGAGGAGGCGGGCACCTCCCCGGGGCTCTCTTGTGCCCTTTGCGCCGTCGGGGGGGGGGGGGGGGGGGGGGGGGGGGGGAAGAAGAAAAAGGGGGGGGGGGAGGGGGGGGGGGGGGGGGGGGGGGGGGGGGGGGGGGGGGGGGGAGGGAAGCTATGGAGAGGGGCGCC
>NZ_JBVIIM010000017.1:89907-118517 GCF_055569765.1 Streptomyces sp. NPDC031365
AAAAAACGAGCGAGGAGAGGCGAGCTTCCAGCGCGGTGTTCGTGCTTTCTCCTCTCTCTTTTCTGTTTTTTTCCCTTTCCCCCACCCCCTCCGCCTCCCCCCCCCCCCCCCCCCCCCCCCCCCCCGACGTGGGACAGCTCACCGGTGGGGCGCTGCCGCAGGAGGGGGATGGCATGCCGCACCGCACCGTCCGCGGAACGCGCTCAGTGCTCGCGCGGCGCGGGCACCACGCGTTCCACCTCGGGATGGACGGTGAGGAGCTGCCGCATGGCTGCCTCGGCCGCGGCGCCGTCACCGCCCGCGAGGGCGTCGAGGATCCGGGCATGGTGCGCCAGCGAGGCTTCGTTCGGCCGCTCACAGCCGGCGACCGGACCGCCCGAGACCTGCAGCGCGGCGGAGACGATCCCGGAGAGGTGCTCCAGCATCCGGTTGCCGGACACCTGGATGAGCAGGGCATGGAACTCGGAGTCGGCACGGGCGAACGTCAGCGCGTCGCCCTGTCCCATCGCGTGCCCCATGATCTCCACCATGTCGGACAGGCGCTGCTGGACGTCCTCCCGCCCGTGACCGGCCGCCAGGCGGGCGGCAAGCGGCTCGATCGTCCAGCGCAGCTCGCTGAGCTCACGTCGCTGGTCGTCCCGCTGCGGCCCGAAGGCCCGCCACTCGATGATGTCCGGATCGAGGAGGTTCCAGTCGCTGACGGGGCGCACGCGCGTGCCGACGTTCGGCCGGGCGCTGACCAGGCCCTTGGCCTCCAGGACACGGAGCGACTCGCGGACGACGGTGCGGGAGACCTCGAAGCGCTGGCCGATCTCCTCCGGCACCAGCGGGCGGTCGGCGCCCAGATCCCCGGAAACGATCATCTGTCCCAACTGCTGGACGAGCTGGCCGTGCAGCCCGCGTCCGCGGCTGCCCGTGGCGCGTCGGCCCACACGGCCGAGCTCCGAGTCCGCGCCGTCCCAGGCAGGGACCCCGACGCGGCCGGCGGGAGGCACCTCCCCGTAGGGGTAGCGGTCGAGTTCGCCCGGGCTCGCGAGGCCGGAGTCTGCGGAGCGGGCGGCGGTCATCATGGTGTGCGCAAGGGTACTCACGCATCCTTTCTCGGCGCCGCTCCCAACTCCCTTGAGGTCTTTGGTGAAAAGCACACGAAAGGGTGATCGCTCACCCCGTCGCAATTGACGCCTTATCGGAAAGAAGTGTGCTTTTTGCAGGGAGTTGTAGGCATGGGCGGGCCAATACGTTCATGGCCGGTCGTCATCGGACTCTGCTCCGCAGGCCGGTGAGCAGATACGCGCAGAGCAGCACCGCCAGCGACAACGCCAGTGCTCCGCCCACGGGTTGGGCGATCAGACGCAGCACCGCATCCAGATGGCGCTCTCCCCCGAAGGGCCACCGGAGCGGCGCCCCCTCGCGCGGCCGCTCCGAGAACAGGACCGGGGTGCGCACCGAGGGCCCTCGCAGCACCTTGTGCACGAGGGGTACGACGAGGAGGGGCACGGCGACGACCGCGGCGACCCCGGCGGTGGTGGACCGGAAGACCCCCGCGGCCAGAACGCCGGCACAGGCGCACCCGATCACCAGGCCGAGCCATCCCGCACTCAACGGGAGCCAGTCGGCGGGGACGTCGACGACCTCCCGTCCGTAGACGAGGTAGAGCAGCTCGGCATCGCACCCGATGGTCAGGACCGCCAGCACCGCCGCGGCGCCCGAGGCGACGAGGAGTTTCGCGGTCAGCAGTCCCAGCCGCCGGGGGACGGTGCCGCGGTCCGCCGCCAGCGCGGGGTGCCGGAACTCGTCACCGAAGGCCAGCGCGCCGAGCAGTCCTGCCCCGAGGGCCGCCGGCGGCAGCGGCAGTTCCCTCGGCCAGGCGGCCAGCAGGCGCGGCTGCGGGGTGTGCCCGACGCGGGCCAGCAGTACGGCGGTGAGTGCGGACACCAGGAGCACACCGGCACCGACGAGAAACCCCGTGCCGACACCGGTGGCACGGCGGATCTCGTAGAGGACGGGGCGCAGGGGCCGGGGCGCGGGACGTACGGAGATGGGTGACGGCAGGCCGTCCCCGGCACGAAGGGCGCGGTCGGCGTGGAGCGTGCGGCGGCCGGCCCGGCGCGAGCCGTGTCCGGGGGCCGGCGGGGTCTCCCCGGTGCCGGCTTCCTCCGGCGCGGTCCGGTCGCCGGGCGCGGACGCGAGGGAGGCTTCACCGGCTGGGACGGTGGCAGGTGGCGGCTGCGCTTCGCCCGTCCCGGGCCCCGGTGCGTCCGCGGCCGCCCGCTCGACCGCCCCGGCACCGGGCCCCATATCACCCAGTTCGTCAGCCAGTTGGTGTACGACGATGCCATGGCGGAACGCTGTCTCACCGATGTCCGCGCAGGTACTGCCGTAGACGCAGAGGCGGTTGCCGCCCTCGCGCACGACTTCGACGGACCGCTGTGCCGCACGCGCCTCCTGCGCGAGCAGCACGCAAAGGCGTGCGGCGTGCGGGCTGCGGACGGCGACCCGGGGGCGCAGCCGGGTGCGTGAGAACACCCGGGCCTCCTGGTCGGCGACGAGCCTTCCCCGTTCCAGCGTGACCACGTGGTCCGCGATCCGTGCGGCCTCCTTAGGATCCGCCGTCGTGCACAGCACCGTGCCGCCCTGGGCCGCGTGCGCCCGGAGCAGGCCGTGCAGCCAGCGCTTCTCTCCGACGGAGAGTCCCCGCGCGGGGTCATCCAGCACGAGTGTGTGCGGGTCCGGCAGCAGTGCGCAGGCCAGCCCCAGGCGGCGGTCCATGCCGCGCGACAGCGTGCCGAGGCGTTCGCCCTGCAGGCTCACGAGCCCCACCGCTTCGAGGACTTCGTCGGCACGGCGGCCCGGGAGGCCCGAGGCGGCGCAGAGCATGCGCAGATGTCCGCGTACGGTGCGCGCGGGGTGGCCCGGTACATCACCCAGCAGTACGCCCACTTCACGGGCCGGCTGGGGGATGCGGTGCAGGGGGCGGCCTCTGAAGTAGGTGATACCGCGGCCGCGTTGGAGTTCGAGCATGAGCCCGAGCGCCGCCGTCTTGCCGGCTCCCGGTGCTCCGAGCAACGCGGTGACGCGGCCCGCGTGCGCCTCGAAGGAGACGTCGTCGACGGCGGGCGGGAGCTCCTTGCGAGGGCTGCTGGTCAGTCCGATGGCCTGGATCACCCAATGCAAGATAGCGCGCCATATCGGGTTTTTCGGGCATCGCGCGGCCTTCGCCGCGGAGGGCGATGTACCCGCTGCCGGGCCCGCGCGCCGGCCGGCCCCGGGTCAGACTTCGGGGCGCAGCATCGGGGGGTTGAGCAAGGTGGCTCCACCCGCCCGGAAGAGCTGTGCGGGACGACCACCCTGCCGGGTCGTCGTACCTCCGGTGGGGACCAGGAAGCCGGGCGTGCCCGTCACCTTGCGGTGGAAGTTGCGCGGATCGAGCGCCACACCCCAGACCGCCTCGTAGACCCGGCGCAACTCGCCGACGGTGAACTCGGGTGGGCAGAAGGCCGTCGCCAGCGAGGAGTACTCGATCTTGGAACGTGCGCGCTCCACCCCGTCCGACAGGATCTGGGCATGGTCGAAGGCGAGCGGTGCCGCCGGCTCACCGTCCCTGTCGTAGCCACCCCGCTGCAACAGTTCCTCGACGGGCGCCCAGCGAGCGTTGCTGGCGTCACCGCCGGCCCGGGGCGCGGGCAGGTCGGGGGCCAGGGCGAGGTGCGCGACGCTGACGACACGCATCCGGGGGTCGCGTGCGGGGGCGCCGTAGGTGGCGAGCTGCTCCAGGTGAGCGCCGTTGTCCTGGGCGGGGACGGCCGGATCGTGCACCCGCAGCCCCGTTTCCTCGGCCAGTTCCCGGGCAGCCGCCTGTGCCAGATCCTCGTCGGCCCGTACGAAGCCGCCGGGGAGGGCCCAGCGCCCCTGGAACGGCGGTTCGCCCCTGCGTACCGCCAACGCACACAGCGAATGGTGGCGCACGGTCAGCACGACCAGGTCCACGGTGACAGCGAAGGGCGGAAAGGCTGACGGGTCGTAGGACATGCGGCGATCATAGTCGTCTGCCTGACGATAAACACTCCCTTCGCCGGTTGCACCGACGGCTGATCCCCTACGGTCCCGGACACCCCCGCCCCGACCCGGCAGCCTCGTCCGTGCGCTTCCCGTCCGCCCGGCACTGCCGCGTCCCGGCAGGTCACACCCCTCGTCGCAGCCCGCCGTCCGCCTCTTCGGCCGTGGCGGGACCGAACCGCACGACCCGCACGGCGAAGGGGCGCCCGCGTCGCGCAGTCCCGTGAGAACGATCGCGCCGCAGCGGAGTGCTGCGCACCGGTCGCAGTGTGACCGGCCCGGCAGGGATGTCGGGGAGGATTCCGGCAAGGGCGGTCAGCCGCAGGACCGCGGCGGCCGCGGGGCACCAGGCCGCGCAGGGTGCCGGAGCGGAGCGGCTCCCGGTCACACCCCGTGGCTCCGCGCGCCCCGTCCGGAATGCCTCCCCCTTCCGGTCGCGGTCGCCATGTCTCATTCCCGCCCGTCACCACCCTGACGACCGGTCCGAGCGCCTCCCCTCGGGGCACCGTTGTGGCCCTCGGCGCCGGGAGCCGCCGGGCCCGGACAGGCGCCGCCGGGGCGCGTCCCCCGCTGATCCCCACCGCCCGGGCGGGTGCCCCCCGCCGTGCCTCCGCCGGGGCGTGTGCTCCCCGCCGAGGCCCGCGGACGCGGTGGCCGCCCGCCCGGCCGGGTGCCCTCCGTACGCGCCCGCCGGGGAGAAGCCGCACGACCGGCGGCCCGTGTGCGGTACCGGCGGGGCAAGGACGATGCGTCCGGACCGGGGAGGGCGGGTCCCGGGGCCAAGGGCTCGTAACCGGCCCGCTCGCTCAGGTCCGTGTCCACGGGCGGTTCGTCGGATGTCACCCGTCCACGGCTCTCACGTCCGGTTCGCAGACAGCGGCGGACCGACTCCGGGTCGAGGCCCTCGTTGCACGCCTGATGCAGCAGACGGGCGAAGAGGTAGTCGGGGTCGGCACCGAGGGCCATGGCGAACGCCTCCCTGGCCTCCAGTTCGTCACCGGTGGACCAGGCGACCCACCCCGCGAGCGTGCGGGGTGCGGCGGCGTGTTCGCCGTACGGTCCGACACAGCGGCGGGCCAGCGCTCGCCACAGACGGAGGGCCGGGCCCGCCGAGGCACCCTCCATCCACTCGGCCGCGCGGTCGCGGGTCGTGCGGTCCTGCAGACCGAGGATCAGCGTGGCGGCCTCGTCGTGCCCGATCAGGTCGTCGTCCCGCAGATCCGCCGGGAGCATGCCGGACGCGGGCGGGGCCCCGGCGAGGCGGCCCATGATCCGCGCGGCCAGGCTCAGCGTCTCCTCGGCCACCTCCTGGCGGCTCGCCTCGTCGAGCATCCTGGGGACCAGCGCCATGCCGGCGGCGTCCAGGGCCCTCTGCTGTTCGAGGGCGGCCGGGTTCTCCCAGGGAAGGAGCCTGGCACGCAGTTCGCGCAAGGTGCCGCGGATCTGGAGCCCGGCGTAGGTCGCGGCGGCGGCCAGCACCGAGGTGCCGGGCAAGCCCAGCGGTGTCCCCTCGGCCGGACAGCAGTCCTCGTCGTCACAGCAGTACGACCAGA
Organism: Streptomyces sp. NPDC031365; assembly: GCF_055569765.1. Lineage (NCBI taxonomy): Bacteria > Bacillati > Actinomycetota > Actinomycetes > Kitasatosporales > Streptomycetaceae > Streptomyces > Streptomyces sp. NPDC031365. The sequence goes on from NZ_JBVIIM010000017.1 coordinate 95,517, forward strand.
AGCGGCCGCCCGAGATGCACAGGGCCTCCACGACCGGGATGTCCAGGGCACCGCACTCCAGACGGAGTGCGCGGGCGAGCGGACCCAGCCGCTCCTTGACCTGCCGCCCGGATTCGCCCCGGCCCGGCTCGTGGCAGAGGAAGACGACCATCTGTTCGGGCCGGGCGCCCCGGCGCTCGCTGCCCGTCACCAGGCCGTGGGCCAGCTGGCGGGCGGCGGAGGGCCAGTCCTCCGCGCTGCCGGGGATGCCGAGCCTGGCACGGCCGCCGAACCGGCCGCGTCCGTCCTTGCCGTGCAGGGCGACCAGCACGATGCTGTCCTCGGGGCGATAGCCGAGGAGGTAGGGCAGGGCGTCGGCGAGTTCGGCGGGGGTGTGCAGGGTGACCTGCTGTTCGCCGCCATGGCTGTCGTACGCGGTGCCGCCGGTGCCCCCCGGGTACGGTGTGCGGTCGTCCTCACAGCCGTCCGCCGTGGGGCCTGCGGACCCGGCGCGGCCCGTGGACCGGTCCTGCGGCGCAGGGCCGGCGTGCTGGTGCCCGTCAGGCCGCGGGATGTCACTGTTTCCGGGGGTTCCGGTCGTCTCGTTGTGATTCGTCATGGCAAGACGATCTCGCGGATCGCAGTATTCCGGTTCGCCCTGTGGATAAGTGGAATCAGGGGCATGTCACCCACCCCGGTCGGAGCAGACGTCGTGCCCGGGCCTCACAACGCACCCGACCGGATGTCGGTGCCGTCCTGTTGTATGGGACCCATGGAGCACACGAGCAACGCGGATCTCCGGGCGGCCGCCGACGCGGTCCTCGCCCGTCTCGTCGGGGACGCCTCGGGCGATTCCCGACTGCGCGAGGACCAGTGGCGGGCGATCGAGGCGCTGGTCGCCGACAAGCGCCGGGCCCTGGTGGTCCAGCGCACGGGCTGGGGCAAGTCCGCCGTCTACTTCGTGGCCACGTCGCTGCTGCGGGCGCGGGGCAGCGGCCCCACGGTGATCGTCTCCCCACTCCTGGCACTCATGCGCAACCAGGTGGAGGCAGCGGCCAGAGCCGGCATCCGCGCCCGGACCATCAACTCCTCCAACAGCGAGGAGTGGGACTCCGTCCAGGCGGAGATCGCCGCAGGTGACGTGGACGTGCTGCTGGTGAGTCCGGAGCGGCTGAACAATCCTGACTTCCGCGACCAGGTCCTGCCCAGGCTCTCCGCCGCAACCGGGCTCCTCGTGGTCGACGAGGCGCACTGCATCTCCGACTGGGGCCACGACTTCCGCCCGGACTACCGCCGCCTGCGCACCATGCTCGCCGACCTCCCTGACGGTGTACCCGTACTCGCCACCACCGCCACCGCAAACGCGCGCGTCACCGCCGACGTGGCGGAGCAGCTTGGTACGGGTGGCTCGTCGGACGCGCTGGTGCTGCGGGGTCCGCTGGACCGGGAGAGCCTGAGCCTGAGCGTGCTGCCCCTGCCGGACGCCGCTCACCGGATGGCCTGGCTCGCCGACCGTCTGAACGAGCTCCCGGGCTCGGGGATCATCTACACACTGACCGTGGCGGCCGCCGAGGAGGTCACCGCCTTCCTGCGGCAGCGCGGTCACACCGTCGCCTCCTACACCGGCCGGACGGAGAACGCCGACCGGCAGCAGGCGGAGGAGGACCTGCTCGCCAACAAGGTGAAGGCACTCGTCGCCACCTCCGCGCTGGGCATGGGCTTCGACAAACCGGACCTGGGATTCGTGGTCCATCTCGGTTCACCGTCCTCCCCCATCTCCTATTACCAGCAGGTGGGCCGCGCCGGCCGCGGTGTCCGGCATGCCGAGGTACTGCTCCTGCCCGGGAAGGAGGACGAGGCCATCTGGCAGTACTTCGCGTCACTCGCCTTCCCCTCGGAGGATCTGGTACGCCGTACGCTCGACGTCCTCGCCCGTGCGGAGCGGCCCATGTCGCTGCCGGCTCTCGAGCCGCTGGTGGAGCTGCGCCGCTCCCGGCTGGAAACCATGCTCAAGGTGCTCGACGTGGACGGGGCGGTGAAGCGGGTCAAGGGCGGCTGGATCGCCACCGGGCAGCCGTGGGCGTACGACGCCGAGCGGTACGCGTGGGTGGCACGCCAGCGCAAGGCCGAACAGCAGGCGATGCGCGAGTACGCGGCGACCACGGACTGTCGCATGGAGTTCCTGCAGCGCCAGTTGGACGACGAGGGCGCCAAGCCCTGCGGCCGCTGCGACAACTGCGCGGGCGCCCGCTACACCGCCGAGGCCTCCCCCGTCGCGCTCGAGGCCGCCCGCGTGGACCTCGGCCGTGCGGGCGTCGAGGTGGAGCCCCGGCGGATGTGGCCCACCGGGCTCCCGGCGATCGGCATGGAGCTCAAGGGCCGTATCCCTGCCGGGGAGCAGGCCGCTCGGGGGCGCGCGCTGGGGCGTCTGTCGGACATCGGCTGGGGCAACCGGCTGCGGCCGATGCTCGCGGCCCAGGCGCCGGACGGGCCGGTGCCGGACGATGTCGCCAAGGCGGTGGTGGGCGTGCTGGCCGACTGGGCCAAAGGCCCCGGCGGCTGGACCTCGGGGGCGACCGACGCCCAGGCACGGCCGGTGGGTGTGGTGACCCTCGCCTCCCGCACCCGGCCCCAGCTGATCCACTCGCTGGGTGAACGCATCGCGGAGATCGGCAGGCTGCCGCTGCTGGGGTCGGTGGCCTGCACGGGAGAGGCGCACCCCGCCCCCCGGAGCAACAGCGCCCAGCGCCTCAGGGCCCTGGACGGAGCGCTCACCGTGCCGCCCGACCTGGCGGCCGCGCTCGCGCGGACACAGGGGCCCGTGCTCCTCGTCGACGACTACACGGAGACGGGCTGGACCCTCGCGGTCGCAGCGCGCCTCCTGCGGCGGGCCGGTGCACAGGGCGTACTGCCGCTGGTGCTGGCCGTACAGGGCTGATGGTTCGCCCCACCCCGCGGGTGGGGATATTAGCCGTGGAACACCCGATACCGGTCCGCTGCCCCAATTGCTCGTTGCCGCATCCCAGTTCGACAGGAAGAATTGAAGTCCGCACCCGCACGGCTCGCCCGCCGATCAGGTAAGGCTCCGTTGCGTGCGCGCTCCCCGAATCCGACCCCGCCCGCAGTCCGGGCGTAGCCGAAGGGAGGACCGTGACCTTCGGATTCGCTCCGTCCTCGGCGGCATCGCTGTCGACGTCCGCCGCTTCCGCCACCCGTGTGCTCGAGCCCGCGGAATGGGCCGCCGCGGGAATCCCGCTGCTGCGCAGTCCGCGCGAGGTCGTCAGCGGACTGTACGCCCGGCACCGTCCCGGTCCGGCGACCGCGGTCGTCGCCGTGCTCGACCCGGACGAGCGTCTGCGGGCGAGTGCCTCGTTCACCCGGCGCACCTCCGCCGCTGACGGCTGGATGCTGCGCAACGTGCTGCTGGCCCAGCTGCGCCGGGTCATCCCGCACGACCTGCGGCGCCGCACACCGGTGCGTACCGCTGTGCTGCTCTACTGCCGTGACGGCGACGCCCGTTGGACGGAGGAGGACGGCGCGTGGATGTGGGGGCTACGGGACGCCTGCACCTTGCACGGACTGCGCTGCGGGGCATACATCACCCTGACCCGCGACGGCTGGCAGGTTCTCGGTGAGGGCCGTGGTGGCCGCCACCCCAGTGCCGGCTCGGCGCCGGAGCCGTTCGCCCTGTCCGAGGCACCGCCCCGAATACCGCGCACCGGTGGTGCCGCGTCGGACGTGCTGCGCCGCGCGGCGGCACGCTGACGTCACGCGGATACCGTCCCCGTCCCGATAGCCGGACCCGCCCGGTCGTGCGGGCCGGGTCGCGAAACGGCGCGGCGCCGGACCCGGCCCCGGCCCCCGACACGAAGGCATGCACGCACCGGCCCTCCCGGCCGCGGGCCCGCCGGGCGGACGCCGCGGCGTTCACGTCGCCCACCAGGGGGAGGCCGACTGCCGTGGTGCCCGGTCAGACGGCAGCGCTCAGCACCGAGTTGATCCGCTGCGGGTCGCCGCAGACGATCAACAGGGCGCCGGCCCGGGCGTGCGCCACCGACAGTGCCGAGGTGGCGGCGGATTCGGGACCACCGTTGACGGCGACCACGACGACGGGCCGTGCTCCGGCACGGTCCGCGACCTGGACGTCCGTGTAGAAGACATCGTCACCGGCGTCGTGCTGGGCCCAGTAGGAGGCTTCGCCGAAGGACAGTTCGTGGGTGGCCCACGGGTGTGGCTCACCAGTGGTGACGACCAGCACGTCGCCAGGGGCGCGGCCCGAGTCCAGCAACAGGTCCACGGCCTCCTCGGCGGCGTCGAGCGCCCCCTGTGCCGAGGCCGGGATCAACTGGATCTGCGGGGCGGCCGCAACGGGTGCGGGCTTGGCCGCGGGTGCGGGTTTGGCCGCGGGTGCCGCATCACGCGGCGCCGGCGGCGCGGGCCGCGGGGGGCCGGGACGCGACGGAGCCGCGGAGCGGGGACCGGGTACGGGGCGGGGGGCCGGCGCGGTGCGGCCGCTGGGCGGCGTGGCGCGGGGACCCTGGGCACTCTCGTGAATCTGAGGCTCCTCGGGAAGGAGAGGCATGAGCTGATTTTTATCAAACGTTGGCACGGGACGTGCCGCCGGGTGGCACATGAGTGCGAGTGGCCTGTCAGAAGTCGAAGCCGAGCTGGCCCTCGATCTGCGGAACGCGCCCGTCCGCCCAGCTGCGGACCTTCTTGAGATGCCGCCACTGGGGCAGCGCATCAAGATACGCCCACGACAACCGGTGGTACGGGGTGGGGCCCCGGACCTCCAGTGCGGCCTTGTGCACGGGCGACGGATACCCGGCGTTGTCCGCGAAACCGAAGTCTGCATGGTCGATGCCCAGTTCGGCCATCATTTTGTCGCGCTGGACCTTGGCGATCACCGAGGCCGCCGCGACCGCCACGCACGACTGGTCGCCCTTGATGACGGTTCGGACCTGCCAGGGCGACCCGAGGTAGTCGTGCTTGCCGTCGAGGATCACCGCGTCGGGCCGGACCGGCAGCGCCTCCAGCGCGCGCATCGCCGCCAGCCGCAGCGCGGCGGTCATCCCCAGCTCGTCGATCTCCTCGGGCGACGCGTGCCCCAGGGCGTGCGACGTCACCCAGGTTCGCAGCGTCTCGGCGAGTTCGGTGCGCCGCTTGACGGTGAGGAGTTTGGAGTCGGTGAGACCCTGCGGGGGCCGGCGCAGTCCGGTGATCGCCGCGCAGACGGTGACGGGGCCGGCCCAAGCGCCGCGCCCCACCTCGTCGACACCTGCGACGATCTTCGCCCCGGTCGTGGCGCGAAGTGAGCGCTCGACGGTGTGAGTAGGTGGTTCGTACGGCATGGCGCCCTTAGCGTACGCCGCCCCGAACGGCGTGCGACACCCCGGGCCCCGAGTGGCCCCCGCGTCGCCCCCGCATCCTGATCACGGGCCGCGTCACGATCCGCTGTGCCGCAGCAGCGGAAGCATCAGCTGATCGATCATCTCCTCCAGATCGATGTCCGCCAGTTCACTGCCGCACATCTTCGACCGGTACATCATCATCGCCGGGACGGCGTCGAAGACATAGCCGTTCGCCGCGTCGGCACGCACTTCTCCCCGCTCGATTCCGCGCTCGATCACCTCGCGCAGCATTCTGATGGTCGGTTCCACGACCCCGCCGAAGATGACGGCGTGGAAGCGCTCGGCCTGCGTGCTGTCACATTCGTAAATCACCGAGCGCACCGCGAACCCGGAGGGCGAGAACATGGCGTCGCGGGCTCGCCGGCACAGGTCCAGCAGATCCTCGCGCACACTTCCCAGATCCGGTACGGCGTCGAATCGCGGCAGCCCTTCCCTCAGGGCGTCCGCGACCAGATCCTCCTTGGACGGCCAGCGCCGGTAGACGGCGGCCTTCCCGGTCTGGGCGGCGGCGGCGACGCCCTCCATCGTCAGGCCGCTCCAGCCGACCGTACTGAGCTGCTCCAGGGCGGCATCGAGGATCGCGCGTTCCAGCACGGCGCCGCGGCGACGGGAAGCGGCTGTCTGAGCGTGAGCTGCCGCCCAGCTCGAAGTAACCATCTGACTCTCTCCAACGAGCGGTGAAAGCGGGCATTCGGGGATGAACCGCGTGCCACGCGGCGACCGAGGGGGACGCGCCGAGCGACAAACGCCTTAATGAACGCTTGCGTTCACTGTCAAGGACTCCTAGCCTTGACGCAGCAGTGAACGCGAGCGTTCACTGACGCACTCGTGGGGGACCCATAGTGACAACCTCTCCGTTGATTCAGAAACAGAAGCCAGGTGCGGCGCGCCGGCAGGGACATCCCGGCATCGCGCTCACCGTCATCGCGGCCTGCCAACTCATGGTGGTACTCGACGCGACGATTGTGAATATCGCGCTGCCGCACATTCAGAACGCTCTCCACTTCAGCACCACCGAACTCACCTGGGTGGTCAGCGCCTACACGCTGACTTTCGGCGGCCTGCTGCTGCTCGGCGGCCGCGCGGGCGACATCCTCGGCCGCCGCCGCGTCTTCATGAGCGGCATCCTGCTGTTCACCCTCGCCTCGCTGCTCGGCGGCTTCGCCCAGGAGCCGTGGCAGCTGCTGGCCGCACGCGTACTGCAGGGTGTGGGCGGTGCGATCGCGTCTCCGACCTCGCTGGCACTCATCACCACCACGTTCCCGGAAGGACCCGAGCGCAATCGGGCCTTCGGCGTCTTCGCGGCGGTCTCCGCGGGCGGTGGCGCCATCGGCCTGCTCGCCGGCGGCATGCTGACCGAGTGGCTCGACTGGCGATGGGTGCTCTTCGTCAACGTGCCGATCGGTCTGCTGATCGCCGTCCTCACCCCGATGTACATCAATGAGTCCGAGCGGCACACCGGCCGCTTCGACATCGCGGGTGCCGTGACCTCGACCGCCGGTATGGCCTCCCTCGTCTACGGCTTCATCCGCGCCGCGGAGGAAGGCTGGCGGGACGGTCTGACCATCGGCTCCTTCACCGCCGCCGTGATCCTCCTGGTCGCTTTCGCGCTGATCGAGTCCCGGGCCAAGGAACCGATCACCCCACTGCGGATGTTCACCGACCGCAACCGCGCCGGCACGTACGTGATCATGCTCAGTCTGGCCGCCGCGATGTTCGGCATGTTCTTCTACATCGTCCTCTTCGTGCAGAACGTCCTCGGGTACACCCCGATCGAGGCCGGTCTCGCCTTCCTGCCGGTGACGGTCGTGATCGCGCTCGGGGCGGGTCTGTCGCAGCGGTTCCTCCCCGTGTTCGGCCCCAAGCCGTTCATGCTCGTCGGTTCGGCGCTCGCCGCGGCCGGCCTGGCCTGGCAGACGCTGATCAGTTCCGACAGCTCCTACGTCACCGGCATCCTGGGCCCGATGCTGATCTTCGGCTTCGGCATGGGTCTGAACTTCGTGACGCTGACCCTCACCGCCGTCTCCGGGGTCGCCCAGCACGAGGCAGGTGCGGCGTCCGGGCTCCTCAACGCCACCCAGCAGGTGGGTGGGTCGGTGGGCCTGGCTCTTCTGACCACGGTGTTCGGCACGGCGAGCAGGGACGAGGCGGAGAAGCAGGTCCCGGGCTTCCTCGCCGAAGGAAGCGCCGAGCAGAAGACGGAGTTCGCCCAGACGCAGCAACTGCCCGCTCCCTGGGGACACGAGGTGCTCGCGCAGGGCATCTCCACGGCCTTCATACCGGCTGCCGCGATGGCCGTACTCGCCCTGGCCACCGCGTGGTTCGTCATCCGGGTCCGCAAGAGCGACCTGGAGGCGCTGTCCGGCTCGGCCGGACCCGGTATGGGCTGACCCGGAATCGCCGCGGGTTCGGCCCGGCGGCTCTCCGACCGACGTCACGGGGGTCGGCCGGGGAGCGCCGGGCCGACCCGCGCGACGCGGCATCACGGCCCCCAGGACAAGCAGAGCGACAGGGCACGCAGTCATGATCACCACAGCCGCCCCCTCCCCGACGCGACGGCGCCCCGCCCGGCCACCCGCGGGTGTCGGGCCTCATGCCCCACACCGCGGATGTCCCGACAACGAGCGGCCGGTCACGGAGAGTTCCCGAGGTCTACAGAGAGTTCCGAACCCGGGGTCTCAGACCGAAGTCGGCACCCAGTCCGGCAGTGGTTCGACCCGGTCGGCCCACTCGGCGGGGACCGCCCCGGCCTTCCCTGCGGCGATCACCCCGCCGACGATCGCACAGGTCGTGTCGACGTCTCCGCCCACCTGCGCGGTCGTCCAGAAGGCCCGCTCGTAATCGCCCAGGGACCGGGCGGCCGACCAGAGCGCGAAGGGCACGGTGTCATGTGCCGTCGTACGCCGCCCGCAGCCGAGCACGGCCGCGACGGTCGCGGCGTCACCGTAGTCGAGCATGTCGCGGGCCCGCCGCAGTCCCGCGCCGACCGCGCTCCTCGCGGGCACCAGCTCGATCACCCCCTCGATGAGGGCCCCCGCGCCGGGCGGCCCACCGGGGGCGGCGGCAAGGGCGGCGGCCGCGGCAACCGCCATGGCGCCGACCACGGCCTCACGATGCTGATGAGTGGGGTAGGCGGAGATCTCGGCCTGGTGGGTGGCCTGCTCCGGGTCGTCCGCGTACCAGGCGCCCAGCGGTGCGATCCGCATGGCGGCGCCGTTGCCCCACGACCCCTGCCCGTTGAAGAGACCGGCGGCGAGCTCACGCCAGTCCCCACCCTCCCGGACCAGCCGCAGCAGCCGGTTGACCGCGGGGCCGTATCCCCGGTCGAAGTCGTGGTGCCCGGCGAAGGACTGGGCGAGGGCGTCCTGGTCGATCCGGTGGTGCGCGGCGACGACGGCGACGACGGAACACGCCATCTCCGTGTCATCGGTCCACTGCCAGGGACCCGGGGGCAGCTCTCGGCGTTTGAGCAGCGGGTAGTTCACCGGCACGAAGAACTGGGAGCCGAGCGCGTCACCCACCGAAAGTCCGCGCAGGGAGGCCAGGGCGCGCTCCAGGCGCCCGGCGGGAGAGGAATCAGCGGTCATCGCCCTGCCACTCTATCCGTGCCCCCGTCTATCCGGTGATCCCGTACGGTTCCGGTTCGCGCCAGCGTTCGAAGGGCCGGTCGAGGGTGTACTTGCCGTTCTCCCCCAGAACGAGCATCCGCATCGCGGCGTTCCCCGGGTTCGACAGCGACTCGAACTCCGCCACCGTCCAGTGGAACCACCGCATGCAGAACAGCCGCATGGCCAGGCCGTGGGTGACGATGAGGACGTTCGGCGGATGATCGGGGGCCTCGAAGCTGCGGAACAGGCTCTCCAGGAAGCCGCCGACCCGGTCGTAGACGTCGGCCCCCGATTCCCCCTGGGCGAAGCGGTAGAAGAAGTGCCCGTAGGCGTCCCGGTACGCCTTCTGCAGACGTACGTCCTCACGGTCCTGCCAGTTGCCCCAGTCCTGCTCGCGCAGTCTCGGCTCCTCACGGACACGTATCAGCCCCGGGTCGATTCCAAAGGCGCTCAGCGTCTGGTGCGTCCGGCGGTACGGGGAGACGTAGACGCTGACGCGCTCGTGGCCGAACAGTTTCCGCAGCCGCTCCCCCGTCTCCTCCGCCTGCCGTCTGCCCCGCTCGGTCAGAGCCAGGGCGTGGTCGGGTTCGCGCTCGTAAACGGAGTCGTCAACATTGCCCGTTGATTCGCCGTGCCGGACAAGGACGATGCGCCGTGGTCGTGCCATGCCAAGACCCTAGATCGGGTGACGGTCCGACGGGCAATCGTGCGGGCCCCATACGGCGTACATCACACAGGTCCCGCGCCGGGGACCGCACAGAAGCGCCCTCTTCCGCGCCCGGAACTCACACCGTCCAGGTCGCCTCCATGTCCACGACGTCCCCCGCGAGGGCCGCGATGTCGGCCTCCGTCTGCGCCCGCAGAGCCAGTCTCTCCACCCGCTCGGTGCGGTACTTGCCGTGCTCGGCGGCCGAGCGCCACATCGACAGCACCAGGAACTCGTTCCCGGGCGCCTCGCCGAACAGCCCCCGGACCATGCCGGGCGAGCCGGCCATCGCCGGATTCCAGACCTTCTCCTGCATCAGAACGAAGTGCTCCGCCCGCTCCTGGTGGGTCCGGCACAGCGCCACCCTGAGCAGGTCCGCGTCGGTGAAGCGCGGCTCGAACCCGGTCTTCACGTCGAAACGGTGGTCGAAGAGTCTGACCTGGGCGTCCTTGAAGGTCCCCGACTGGGTCGAGGCGAGCCGGTCGTGGGAGCGCGCCATGAAGGAGTCGTAGAAGGCACGGCTCTCCCAGAAGGAGAAGACGTGCGCCACGTCCGACCGCCCCCGGCTCCACCCCCCGCCCTGCCCGCGAAACCCCGGCTCCCCCAGAAGCCCCGCCCACTTCCGCTGCCCCCGCTCGAACCCGCGGCGGTCCACCACGGTGCAGCGAATCCACTTGACCAGCACCGCGCCATCGTAAGGCCAGGGAGCGTGACGCCGGTCACCCTCGGGCCGACTGCTTCACGGCATCCGTCACCGTACGCGTGGCAGGATGGACAACCTGCCACGAACGTCCGGCACTTGAGGCGAGCGGACCGGACGGTCACGAGGAAGGGAAGACTGGTGAACGGTCTCAACAAGGGCTTCCGCAAGGTCGAGATCGCGCTGAAGTGGGACCCGAGTCCATCGGGTGAGCCCTCCACCGACCTGGATCTCGTCGCCGCGCCCTATCCGGCGAGCGACCCGCACGGTGATCCCGCCTATGTGGTGCACTTCGACAGTCGCTCCCCCGACGGCACCATCCTGCTCAACCGGGACAGCAAGGACGGACTGGGCTTCGGCTACGACGAGGTCATGACGCTGGAACTGGACCGGCTCGACGAGCGGTACGCGCGCGTCGTGGTCGGGGTCGTCATACAGCAGCACCACACGCGGCGGACGTTCTCCGGTGTGGGCAACCCGGGTCTGCGCATCCGCGAGGGGTACACCGTCCTGGCCGAGGACGACTTCGGAGGCGTCCTCGGGGCCACGGCGGCGACGGTCGCGGAGTTCGTCCGGGAAGGGGCGGGCCCATGGGATTTCCACCCCGGTGTCCGGGGTTTCGAGGGTGACCCGGCGACCTTTTCCCGCGTGATGGGTGCCTCACGCCGGGCGTGACACGGCGGAAGCCGGGCGCGGCGGGCAGCGGCAGCACGGCACAACGCCGAGGGCGGTGGTACCGGAACCCCGGTACCACCGCCCTCGGCGTTCACCCGCGTCCGGGCAGCGCCCGGACGCGTCAGCTGCAGCCGCTCGTGGAGCCGCAGCCCTCGCAGATGTAGCAGGAACCGGCGCGCTGCATCTTCGTACCGCAGGAGAAGCACAGCGGGGCGTCCGCCTGGATGCCCAGCTGCATCTCGACCAGCTCCGCGCTGGTGTGCGCCTCCTTCGGGGCGGGCTGGACCGCTTCGGCCTCGGCCTTCGGTGCGGCGACCGCCTTCAGTTCCTGGGCCCGCGGCGCCGACTGGGCCAGGCCCTCGACGTCGAGTTCGTCGTCGGACGGCTCGTACGAGCCGGTCTCCAGGTGCCGCTGACGCTCCTCGGCGGAGTGGATGCCGAGCGCGGAGCGCGTCTCGAAGGGCAGGAAGTCCAGCGCCAGGCGGCGGAAGATGTAGTCGACGATCGACTGCGCCATCCGCACGTCCGGGTCATCCGTCATACCGGCCGGCTCGAAGCGCATATTGGTGAACTTCGAGACGTACGTCTCCAGCGGCACGCCGTACTGGAGACCCACCGAGACGGCGATCGAGAAGGCGTCCATCATGCCCGCGAGGGTGGAGCCCTGCTTGGACATCTTCAGGAAGACCTCGCCGAGACCGTCGTCCGGGTAGGAATTGGCGGTCATGTAGCCCTCGGCGCCGCCGACGGTGAAGGAGGTGGTGATGCCGGGGCGGCCCTTCGGGAGGCGCTTGCGGACCGGGCGGTACTCGACCACCTTCTCGACCGCGGCCCGGATCGTCTCCTCGGCCTTCTCGGTGACCTCGGCCTTCTCCTTGTCCTTGGTCTTCGCGGAGAGCGGCTGGCCGACCTTGCAGTTGTCCCGGTAGATCGCGAGCGCCTTGACGCCGAGCTTCCAGGCCTCGAAGTAGATCTCCTCGACCTCCTCGACGGTCGCCGTCTCCGGCATGTTGACCGTCTTGGAGATGGCGCCGGAGATCCAGGGCTGGATGGCGGCCATCATGCGGACGTGGCCCATCGGGGAGATGGCGCGCTCGCCCATGGCGCAGTCGAACACCTCGTAGTGCTCCGGCTTCAGACCGGGGGCGTCGATCACGTTGCCGTTGTCGGCGATGTGGGCGACGACCGCCTCGATCTGCTCCTCCTGGTAGCCCAGGCGGCGCAGGGCCTGCGGGACGGTGCCGTTGACGATCTGCATCGAACCGCCGCCGACGAGCTTCTTGAACTTCACCAGCGCCAGGTCGGGCTCGACACCGGTGGTGTCGCAGGACATCGCCAGACCGATGGTGCCGGTCGGGGCGAGCACGGACGCCTGGGCGTTGCGGAAGCCGTTCTTCTCGCCGACGCGGATCACGTCCTGCCAGGCTTCGGTGGCGGCGGCCCACACCGGGGTGTCCAGGTCGTCCATGCGCACGGCCGTGCCGTTGGCGTCGGCGTGCTGCTTCATGACGCGCTTGTGGGCGTCGGCGTTGCGGGCGTAACCGTCGTACGGGCCGACGATCGCGGCGAGTTCGGCGGAGCGCCGGTACGCCGTACCGGTCATCAGGGAGGTGATGGCGCCGGCGAGGGAGCGGCCGCCGTCGGAGTCGTAGGCGTGGCCGGTCGCCATCAGCAGGGCGCCGAGGTTGGCGTAGCCGATGCCGAGCTGGCGGAACGCGCGGGTGTTCTCGCCGATCTTCTGGGTCGGGAAGTCCGCGAAGCAGATCGAGATGTCCATCGCGGTGATGACCAGCTCGACGACCTTCTGGAAGCGCTCGGCCTCGAAGGACTGGTGGCCCAGACCGTCGTCCTTGAGGAACTTCATCAGGTTCAGAGAGGCCAGGTTGCAGGACGTGTTGTCCAGGTGCATGTACTCGCTGCACGGGTTCGACGCGGTGATCCGGCCGGACTCGGGGCAGGTGTGCCAGTTGTTGATGACCCCGTCGTACTGGATACCCGGGTCGGCGCAGGCCCACGCGGCCTCTGCGATCTTGCGGAAGAGCCCCTTGGCGTCGACCTCCTCGATGACCTCGCCGGTCATCCGGGCGCGCAGCCCGAACGTGCCGCCCTCCTCGACCGCCTGCATGAACTCGTCGTTGACGCGGACCGAGTTGTTGGCGTTCTGGTACTGGACGGAGGCGATGTCGTCGCCGCCCAGGTCCATGTCGTAGCCCGCGTCGCGCAGGACGCGGATCTTCTCCTCTTCCTTGACCTTGGTCTCGATGAAGCCCTCGATGTCCGGGTGGTCCACATCGAGGACGACCATCTTGGCCGCGCGGCGGGTGGCACCACCGGACTTGATCGTTCCGGCGGAGGCGTCGGCTCCGCGCATGAAGGAGACCGGGCCGGAGGCGTTGCCGCCGGAGGAGAGCAGTTCCTTGGAGGAGCGGATCCGGGAGAGGTTCAGGCCGGCGCCGGAGCCGCCCTTGAAGATCATGCCTTCTTCCTTGTACCAGTCGAGGATCGACTCCATGGAGTCGTCGACGGACAGGATGAAGCAGGCGGAGACCTGCTGGGGCTGAGGCGTGCCCACGTTGAACCACACGGGGCTGTTGAAGCTGAAGATCTGGTGCAGGAGGGCGTACGCCAGTTCGTGCTCGAAGATCTCGGCGTCGGCGGGCGAGGCGAAGTACCTGTGGTCCTCACCGGCCTTCCGGTACGTCTTCACGATGCGGTCGATCAGCTGCCTGAGGCCGGTCTCACGCTGCGGGGTGCCCACAGCACCGCGGAAGTACTTGCTGGTGACGATGTTGACCGCGTTCACCGACCAGAAGTCGGGGAACTCCACGCCGCGCTGCTCGAAGTTGACCGAGCCGTCGCGCCAGTTGGTCATGACGACGTCACGGCGCTCCCAGGCCACCTCGTCGTAAGGGTGGACTCCCGGGGTGGTGTGGATGCGCTCGACACGCAATCCCTTGCCGGCCTTGTTGCTCTTGGCTCGGGAACTCCGTGCCGGACCGCTCGCCGTCTCTGTCATGCCGCCTCCCTGTACGGGCAAAAACGCCCTGAAGTGCCCCGATTGTTCCCGTGGCACGGTGTTCTGTCTGGTGCTGCGGGCAGCCACTCGCCTGCCCGCACCTGGTCTTCTCATCGCCGCCGCCCGGCCCGGGTCCCGCGCCCGGCGTCCGGGCCGGCCCGGCCGGTCAGCCGTCGGCGGGAGTGGGTTCGGGGACCTGGGCAGTCCCTCCGGACCCGCTGTCGTCTTCCTGGCCCTCGGGGACGGCTCCGCCGCCACCCCCGTCGCCGGCGGCGGGCCGCTCCGCCCGCCGGAGTTCCGCGATCGCTCCCTCGAAGTCCTCGAGCGAGTCGAACGCCCGATAGACGGACGCGAACCGCAGATAGGCGACGAGGTCGAGTTCCTGCAAGGGTCCGAGTATGGCCAGCCCCACGTCGTGGGTGGTCAGCTCGGCGCTCCCGGTGGCCCGCACCGCCTCCTCGACCCGCTGGCCGAGCTGGGCGAGGGCGTCCTCGGTGACCGGCCGCCCCTGACAGGCCTTGCGCACACCGTTGATGACCTTGGTGCGACTGAACGGCTCGGTGACCCCGGACCGCTTGACCACCATGAGCGAACACGTCTCCACGGTCGTGAAACGACGGGAGCAGTCCGGACACTGGCGGCGCCTGCGGATCGACGTGCCGTCGTCGGTCGTACGGCTGTCGACGACACGACTGTCGGAGTGCCTGCAGAAGGGGCAGTGCATGAACTTCCAACCCTCCTCACAGCAGACTCAATGACCTCGCTGGGCCTCACGGGCCTCACGAAGCAGCACCAGCATAGGCGATCGCGGAGGGCGCGGAGACCCGGGGGACCACAACTTCTGGGCTGCTGCCGCAATCCAACCACTAGATGTGGGGATTGGCTCATACACCCATGCTCTGCACGCGTGTCGCGCACGCACCCGGACCGGGCACCGCACCATGGGGAGAGGGGGCGCCCTCGGGGAGGAGGAGGCGCGCGACTCACAGAGAGAGCGGGGGCCGCTCCCCGCGCGGCGGGACACCCGATGGCAGACTGGGGCCGACAATCCGGGAGGTCATCGCCTCGGCGGTGAAGAATACAACGATTGGCCCGTTTGTCCGGCCGGAAGCGTGGCGACCAATACACCTCGACGAGAGATTGCGTACCGCAATTCGCGATTTTTCACTCGAACGTGTGTTTGGCGCAACCTTTCGAAAGCAACTACCGTTGTGCTGCAGGGAGACCATCGAGAGGGGCCGACGTGACCACCACCGCAGACAGTGCCGCCATCACTGCCCAGGACCGCTCCCAGGGCCGGCCCGAGCCGGTACACGCGATGAACGGAGCCACGACCCCGGAGGGGCCCAAGCGCTCCCTGCCGGGCCGACCTCCCGGGATCCGGGCGGACAGCTCCGGACTCACCGACCGCCAGCGGCGGGTGATCGAGGTCATCAGGGACTCGGTGCAGCGACGGGGCTACCCGCCGTCGATGCGCGAGATCGGCCAGGCGGTGGGCCTCTCCAGCACCTCCTCGGTCGCACATCAGCTGATGGCGCTCGAGCGCAAGGGCTTCCTGCGCCGCGACCCGCACCGCCCGCGGGCGTACGAGGTGCGCGGCTCCGACCAGGCCGCCTCCGTGCAGCCCACGGACACCGCGGGCAAGCCGGCCGCGTCCTACGTCCCGCTGGTCGGCCGTATCGCCGCCGGTGGCCCGATCCTCGCCGAGGAGTCCGTCGAGGACGTCTTCCCGCTGCCCCGGCAGCTGGTCGGCGACGGTGAGCTGTTCGTGTTGAAGGTCGTGGGCGACTCCATGATCGAAGCCGCGATCTGTGACGGGGACTGGGTCACGGTCCGCCGCCAGCCTGTCGCGGAGAACGGTGACATCGTGGCGGCGATGCTCGACGGTGAGGCGACCGTCAAGCGCTTCAAGCGCGAGGACGGCCACGTGTGGCTGCTTCCGCACAACTCGGCCTACGAGCCGATCCCCGGCGACGACGCGACCATTCTGGGCAAGGTGGTGGCCGTCCTGCGCCGCGTCTGAGCACAGCGCGGGGCCGGCCTCGACCGCCGCCTCGCCCCAGACCGGGCCCCGGGACCCCTGCGCCGGTTCCGGGGTCCTGTGCTGTCCGAGGACCCGCCGTCCGGTACTGCGGGAGGGATGGGGCGTGCCGCCATGACGCGGCACGCCATCCGAGATCACTCCGCGTCGGTCTCCTCCTGCGCCCGCGCTTCCGCCTCCGTCTCCGACCGGACGGCCACCGCGTCGATGGCGGCCAGCGACTTCCGGACCTGGTCGCGGTCCGTGGTGTACCAGAAGTCGGGCAGCGAAGCCTTCAAGTAGCTCCCGTACCGGGCGGTGGCCAGCCGCTGGTCCAGTACGGCCACCACACCCCGGTCCCCCGACGCGCGTACGAGACGGCCGGCGCCCTGCGCCATGAGCAGCGCGGCATGTGTGGCGGCGACCGCCATGAAGCCGTTGCCACCCGCCTCCTCCACAGCCTTCTGGCGGGCGCTCATCAGGGGGTCGTCCGGACGCGGGAAGGGGATCTTGTCCATGACCACCAGCTGGCAGCTCGGACCCGGTACGTCGACGCCCTGCCAGAGCGACAGCGTGCCGAAGAGGCAGGTCTTCGGGTCGGCCGCGAAGTTCTTGATCAGTTCGCCGAGCGTCTCCTCGCCCTGGAGGAGGATCGGGAACTCCGGAATGCGGGAGCGCAGCTCCTCGGCGGCGAGCTGGGCGGCCCGCATCGAGGAGAACAGCCCCAGGGTGCGACCGCCCGCCGCCTGGATCAGCTCGGTGAGCTCGTCCAGCATGTCCGCGCGGTCACCGTCACGGGCCGGGCGTGCCAGATGCTTCGCGACGTACAGGATGCCCTGCCTGGGGTAGTCGAACGGCGAACCGACGTCCACGCCCTTCCACCGCGGGAGGTCCTCGCCCTCGATCCCCTCGGCGGCGAGCCCCAGTGATGCCCCCACGCCGTTGAAGTCGCCGCCCAGCTTCAGCGTCGCGGAGGTCAGGACGACGGAGCGGTCGGTGAAGAGCTTCTCGCGCAGCAGACCCGAGACGGACATGGGGGCGACACGCAGGGATGCCCCGAAGCGGTCATGGCGCTCGTACCAGACGACGTCCCATTCGGAGCCGTTCGTGATCCGCTCCGCGACGTCGTGCACGCTCTCCACGGACGCAAGCGCCTGTTTGCGGACCGCGTCCTCGTCCTGGACGGACTTGTCGCGGGTGCTGCCGATGGCGGAGATGACGGTCCTGCACGCGTCGCGCAGCGCCATGAGCGCGTAGCCGAGGTCCTCCGGGATCTCTTCCAGCCGGCCCGGTAGAGCCAGCTCCATCAGCCGTTCGAACCCTTCGGAGGCGGTCTGGAGCTGGTCCGCGGCCTTCTCGTTGACCAGCTTCGCCGCGCGCCGGACCGCGCGGTTGACCTGCCCGGGGGTGAGCTCCCCGGTGGCGACTCCGGTGACCCGCGAGACCAGCTCATGGGCCTCGTCGACGATCAGCACCTCGTGCTGCGGGAGCACCGGGGCGCCCTCGATGGCGTCGATGGCCAGCAGGGCGTGGTTGGTGACGACCACCTCGGCCAGCTTGGCGCGCTCGCGGGCGGTCTCGGCGAAACACTCGGCGCCGTAGGCGCACTTCGTGGCGCCCAGGCACTCCCGCGACGACACCGACACCTGGGACCAGGCCCGGTCGGACACGCCCGGTGTCAGGTCGTCCCGGTCCCCGGTCTCCGTCCCGTCCGACCAGTCACGCAGTCGCAGCAGGTCCTGGCCCAGCTTGCTGGTGGGGGCGGCCGCCTCGAACTGGTCGAAGAGCCCTTCTTCCTCGTCCTGCGGCACACCCTCGTGGAGCCGGTGCAGGCACAGATAATTCGAACGGCCCTTGAGCATCGCGAACTCCGGACGGCGGCGCAGCAGCGGATGCAGCGACTCCACCGTGCGCGGCAGGTCCCGCTCCACCAGCTGGCGCTGCAGGGCCAGGGTGGCCGTCGCCACCACCACCCTCTCCCCCTGCGCGAGGGCGGGCACCAGATAGCCCAGCGACTTACCGGTGCCGGTGCCCGCCTGGACCAGCAGATGGGCACCGTCGTCGATCGCCTCGGCGACGGCTTCGGCCATGGTCACCTGGCCGGGGCGCTCCGTGCCGCCGACGGCGGCGACGGCTGCGTGCAGGAGTTCGGGGAGTGAGGGCTTCGTCATAGCGCGACCACCCTACGACCCGGCACTGACATTCGTGCGATCACGGCGAGCGCTGGGGATGTGATCAAAACGCAGTCTCCTCGGTAGGGGAAGAGGTCGGTGGAGCGGAGGGCGTACGGATGCGAGCGGTGACGGAGCACTACGGCAGATGGCGCAGCACGGTCCCGGACGATGAGTGGGTGTCGACCGGGCCGACGAGTTCGTCGGGGCCGTGCAGTCGGGTCAGCAGATTGGCCTTGCAGCGCAGGACGGGTGAGTCCAGCAGGAGTGGGGGCAACGTGCCGCGTGTCCGGGCCGGTCCGGCGCAGACCTCGGTGAGGAATCGGCGGAAGGCGGCGAGCAGCAGCCGTTCGTCGGCGAGGCGCTGGGAGCCGATGGCGCCGATGAGTCCAAGAACGTTGTTGATGCCCAGGTAGGAGGCGAAGCGTTCGTCGGCGACCTCGTCGGGGACGAGGGTGTCACTGTGCTCGCCGATGCCGGGCAGCCGGGCGTCGGGTTCCGTACGGCGGGAGTCGCGGAAGCCCTAGCCCTGGTTGTCCCGGTAACGGCCGCCCACGGGGCGGCCGTCGGCGTCCAGCAGGACCGGGGTGTTCTGCTGATGCGCTTCCAGGGTGATGCCGGCCGCTCCGTCCAGCCGGAGCACGGGGCGTACCACCTGTTCCGGATAGCGCAGGAACCACTCGGCGGCGACGGCCCCGGACGGCCGTCCCGTCCGGGTGGCCAGACGGGTGACGATCTCCGCCAGCCGGGATCTCATGGCGCCGCCGGCCCGTGAGCATGGCCGGGGCACCGGCGCGGTGGACGGTCCGTACGGAGGACGTGGGGTGCCACGGTGGGCCGTGGCTGCCGAGGTCGCGGAGCAGTCCGGCGCAAAGCAGCGCGGCGGTCCGGGGACGGTGGCGTACCTGGCGCAGTTGCCCGCGGCTCTTCGGGGTTGGGTGCAGCCGATGGCCGAGGACGAGTGCCTGTTCGGCGGCGAGGAAGAGGTCGGGGTGGACGTCCGGGTTCTGCCTCAGTTCGGTGACGAAGGCGGTAACGCACCGGAGGGAGTCGGCGACGCGCTCGACGAGGCCCGTGCCGTCGTCGGGCGGCGGGAGCGACGAGTCCGGCCTGCCGGTGTGCTCTCTGCGGAGCAGCGCGGCCAGCACAACGGCATCGACCGGCGGGGCCGTCTCCGGGGCGTCGGCCAGGCGGGGGGCTCCGAAACGGTGCCGGCCCGTCGGGGACCAGTACAGCACGGGCACGAACAGCGCCGTGCCACTGGCCGGCAGGGGGATGTCCAGGGTGGCGCTGTCCGGCACCGGCAGGCCGGTTTCACGTGCCCAGCAGCACAGAAGGTTCTCGACGGCCGCCGCCTGGGCCGCCCGGCGCGGATCGGGATGCTCCCAGGGGCAGGCACCGGCGCCCCGGAGCCAGTCGGTGCCGGAGGGCTTCCTCTCCTGGCGCGGAAGCACAGAGCTCGTGCGGTCGGCCTGCGCGGGGGTCGTGTGCAAGGCGGGTCCTCGTGGAGTGGTCCGGGTGGTGACGGGGCGGGGGCGTCAGCGGGTCCGAACACAGCGGCCGTCGGGGTGGGGAGTGGCCGTCCCGGCGAGCACGTCGCGCAGGATCGTCGGGAGCTCGTGCGTGGTTCCGCCACCGGCCTCGTCCTCCCCCCGCGCGCAACTGCCAGGCCATGGGCAGGAGATGCCGCGCGCGGACAGCGGACCCCCCACCGCTACCAACCCCGGGCCGCCCACCGGGTTACGGGCCGATCCGGGCTCCTTGACGGCGTGGGCCGGCCACTCTGCGGCCCTTCAAGCCTCAAACCGGCAGATCTCGGGACGACCGACCAGGTCAGGCGGCTTGTAGCCGAACCGTTGCCGTTCCGTCGGACGTCCCCCACAGCGAGCGCATAGTGTGTGGTGCCGTTCCCGAAGGCCGTGGGAGCAACCGTGAACTCCGCGTGGGTCCGGGTGTGAAGACGGCCGCAGCGCCACGTTCGTTCATTCCAGGGGGAGTCAGATCATGCGATCCATACGGCCGTCGTCCACCACTCGTCGAGAGGGGAGGGCGCGGCGCAGAACATCCCCCGTTCTGGCCTCCGTCGCGCTCGCCTCGGTGCTCGCCCTCACCGCCACGGCCTGCGACTCGGGTGACACCGACGCGAGCGCCGACCCCTCCGCGACCGCCGCCGCCGACGACGGCAAGCTCAAGATCCCGGACGACATCAGGGACCGGCTCAAGGAGCACGGGATCGACATCGACAAGTGGCGGGACGGCGCCTGGAAGAACTGGGACAAGGACGACTGGCTGCGTGAGGCCCAGGACTACGTCAACCCCATCATCGAGGACCTGTGGGACCCGGACCGCATGCGGGACGCCGAGGAGCCGGACCAGGGGGTCGACGAGAGCGACATCTCCGGCGACCAGGGCGTGACCGACCCCACGCCGCAGCCGGTGCGGGCGGAGGCCATCGCGCCGACATACCACGCCAACGCCCCCACGGCCGGGAAGGTCTTCTTCGACTCCCCCAAGGGCACGATGGTCTGCTCGGCGACGGTGGTGCAGGACCCGGCCAACCCGGGCAAGTCCAACATGGTGTGGACGGCGGGCCACTGTGTGCACGCCGGCAAGAAGGGCGGCTGGTACCGCAACATCGCGTTCGTGCCCTCGTACAACGACTCGGGCAGGTCGGCGGAGGAACTCGAGGGCGCCACGGAGAAGGAGGTCGCCCCGTACGGTCTCTGGTGGGGGGACTGGGCGCAGACCTCGGACCAGTGGATCGAGCAGGGCGGCGCCACGGGCGGTGACGGCGCCTCGTACGACTTCGCGGTCATCCATGTGACGCCGGAGAAGGGCGGCGACGGCAAGTCGCTGGAGGAGACGGTCGGTTCGGCGCTGCCGGTCGACTTCAAGGCTCCCACGGTCGCCGAGATGAAGGAGATGACGGCGATCGGTTACCCGGCCGCCCCGCCGTACGACGGCCAGACGCTGTACCGCTGCGCGGACAAGCCCGGCCGGCTGTCGATCAGCGCGAACGACCCGACGATGTACCGCATCGGGTGCAGCATGACCGCCGGTTCGTCCGGTGGCGGCTGGGTCACGACGGGTTCGGACGGGAAGCCCGCGCTGGTGTCCAACACCTCCATCGGCCCGGTGACGTCGGGCTGGCTGGCCGGCCCGCGCCTCGGTGACGAGGCCAAGGGCGTGTACGACGCGGTCAGCAAGAAGTTCGCCGGCCAGTGACATGCCGGCCCGGCCCCGCGTGCCGCCGCGCACACGGGGCCGGGCCGGGCGGCGGCGCCCCGCGCCCCGCCCAGGGCGGAACAGGCAGACGCGGCACGACACACATTCGTCACACCGGGGGTCTTGCACCATGCGTTCCACACATACGTCCGCACCACGCGGGCGAGGACGTCGTCGCACCGTTCTCGCCGCCACCGGGCTGGTCGCCGCCCTTGCGCTCACCGCGACCGCGTGCGGCGGCTCCGGGAAGAACGACGCGAGCGACAAGCCCGACGCCACCACTTCGGGGGCCGTCGACAGCGATGGCGGCAAGTCCCAGATCCCGTCCGACATCACGGACAGGCTCAAGGAACACGGGATCGACGTCGACCAGTGGAAGGACGGCGGCTGGAAGGACTGGGACAGGGACAAGTGGCTCAGCGAGGCGCAGGACTTCGTCAACCCGGTGATCGAGGGCCTGTGGGAGCCCGAGCGGATGCGCTCCGCCGAGGAGGCCGACAAGACCGTCACGACGAAGGACGCCTCGGCGGCCCAGGGCACCAGTGATCCGGAGCCCGCCCCGGTACGGGCGGAGCCCGAGAAGACGCCGTACCACGACAACGCGGCTCCGGTCGGCAAGGTGTTCTTCGACTCCCCTGAGGGCCCGGCCGTCTGTTCGGGCACGGTCATCAAGGATGTGAACCATCCGGGCAGGTCCAACCTGGTCTGGACGGCCGGGCACTGTGTGCACGCCGGCGGCAACGGCGGCTGGTACCGCAACCTCGTCTTCGTCCCGGCCTACAACGACCTCGGCAAGTCCGAGGCGGACCTGAGCAACGCGAACGCCCACGAGATCGCCCCGTACGGCAACTGGTGGGCGGACTGGGCCTCGACCTCGGGCGGCTGGATCCAGGGCGGTTCGCAAAGCGGCGGCGACGGAGCGGCGTACGACTACGCCGTGCTGCACGTGAAGCCGGAGCAGGGGAGCAAGTCGCTGGAGGAGACGGTCGGCGCGGCGCTCGACGTGGACTTCTCCGCCCCCGCCGCGGCGGAGGCGGGCAACATGGGCGCCTGGGGCTATCCGGCCGCACCGCCCTACAACGGTCTGCAGATGTTCAAGTGCCTCGACGCACCGGGGCGGTTCTCGCTCAGCTCCGGCCTGCCGGCGATGTACCGCATCGGCTGCACCATGACCGGCGGCTCGTCCGGCGGCGGCTGGTTCCGGGTGCTGAACGGCGAGACGGTACTGGTCTCCAACACCTCGATCGGCCCGACCGACAACACCTGGCTCGCGGGCCCGCAGCTGGGCGAGGACGCCGAGGCGCTCTACCAGAACATGAGCAAGACCTACGGCGGTCAGTGATCCGTGCGAAGCGAAGGCCCGCCCCCCGCTGGAAGCAGGGGGGGGGGCCCGGCTCTTTCCCTCGCGGGAGTAACCGGCCGGCGGGGGAAAAGCCGGAGTGAGTTCCTTCTCCCATTCCCCCTTCCCCCCCACACCGAGAAGGGTGACC
>NZ_JBVIIM010000017.1:118527-176460 GCF_055569765.1 Streptomyces sp. NPDC031365
ACGCAACCCCCCCCCCCCCCCCCGCCCCCCCCTCCCCCCCCCCCCCCCCCCCCCCCCCCCCCCCCCCCCCCCCCCCCCCCCCCCCCCCCCCCCTCGGCTCTGTCCTGAGCGGGATCAGCCGGCCGGCGTGGGAACGTACGGCGTGAGTTCCGCCGCCAGTTCCTCGTGCACCCGCACCTTGAGCAGGGTGCCCTCCGGGGTGTGCTCCTCGGAGAGGACCTCACCCTCGTCATGGGCGCGGGCGACCAGCCTGCCGTGGGTGTAGGGCACGAGTGCCTCGATCTCCACGGACGGACGGGGCAGCTCGTTGTCGATGAGCGCGAGCAGCTCCTCGATGCCCTGGCCGGTGCGGGCCGAGACCGCGATGGAGTTCTTCTCCACCCGCAGCAGCCGCTGGAGCGTCAGCGGGTCGGCCGCGTCGGCCTTGTTGATCACGACGATCTCGGGTACGTCGGTGGCGCCGACGTCCCTGATCACCTCGCGCACGGCGGCCAGCTGCTCCTCGGGGACCGGGTGCGAACCGTCCACCACGTGCACGATCAGGTCGGCGTCACCGACCTCCTCCATCGTGGAGCGGAACGCCTCGACCAGGTGGTGCGGCAGATGCCGGACGAAGCCGACGGTGTCGGCGAGCGTGTACAGCCGGCCGCTCGGGGTCTCGGCCCGGCGCACGGTCGGGTCGAGGGTCGCGAACAGCGCGTTCTCGACCAGTACGCCCGCGCCCGTGAGGCGGTTGAGCAGCGAGGACTTGCCCGCGTTGGTGTAGCCCGCGATGGCCACGGACGGCACCTTGTTGCGCCTGCGCTCCTGACGCTTGATCTCACGGCCGGTCTTCATCTCCGCGATCTCACGGCGCATCTTCGCCATCTTCTCGCGGATCCGGCGCCGGTCCGTTTCGATCTTGGTCTCACCGGGACCGCGGGTGGCGAGGCCGCCGCCCTTGCCGCCGCCCATCTGACGGGACAGCGACTGACCCCAGCCGCGCAGCCGCGGCAGCATGTACTGCATCTGCGCGAGCGCGACCTGCGCCTTGCCCTCTCGGGACTTGGCGTGCTGGGCGAAGATGTCGAGGATCAGGGCCGTACGGTCGATGACCTTGACCTTGACGACGTCCTCGAGGTGGATCAGCTGGCCGGGGCTGAGTTCACCATCGCAGATGACGGTGTCCGCACCCGTGTCGAGCACGACGTCGCGCAGCTCCTCGGCCTTGCCGGAGCCGATGTAGGTCGCGGCGTCGGGCTTGTCGCGGCGCTGGATCACGCCGTCGAGGACGAGGGCGCCCGCCGTCTCCGCGAGGGCGGCGAGCTCCGCCAGGGAGTTCTCCGCGTCCTGCGCGGTCCCCGAGGTCCACACCCCGACGAGCACGACGCGCTCCAGGCGGAGCTGCCGGTACTCGACCTCGGTGACGTCCTCGAGCTCGGTGGAGAGGCCGGCGACACGGCGCAGGGCCGCACGCTCGGAGCGGTCGAACTGGTCGCCGTCCCGCTCTCCGTCGACCTCGAGGCTCCAGGCGACGTCCTCCTCCATCAGGGCATCGGCCCGAAGACCTTCGGGATGGGTGGGCGCGAAGCGCTTGGTGTCCTGGGAAGGGGAAGAAGAGGAGGTCATTGGGTCCTTACGTCGTCGAGTTGCTGTCCGGGGCGACGGAGCCGGTCCGGGGACCCTCCGTCTCTGTGCACAACGTCCGGATGGCCCGGGAGATTCCCGCGCCCCGTGTGGTGCGAACACGACGATGGTCGCACGGTACGGCCCGTCTCGTCATCGTGTTATTCCCGGCTCGTGCCCGGACGGTGCGCGGGCGGTACCGGCCGCCGGGCGGGCGTCAGGTCCCGGGCCCGCGTCCTCCATTCCGGGGGGCCGGGCATCGGCGGGGTCGTGGTGCCAGCCGGGGGTGCAGGAAGCCGGTCAGGGCGCGCCCGGCGGTCTCGGAGGCCAGCCGGACGAAGTCGGACGTCGCCGCCGTGCCGTCGCGGTGGCGGGTGACCCACGCGCGTTCCAGGCGCTCGAAGGCCGTACGGCCGATCTCCTCCCGCAGGGCGTACAGCACGAGGGCGCCGCCGTCGTAGACGTCCGGCCGGAAGATGCCGATCTTCCGGCCTGGCTCCGGGGGCTTGGGGGCGGCGGGCGGTCCCCCCGCCGCGAGCCGACCGTCGGACGCCTGGTAGGCGTCCTTCGTCCGGGCCTCCAGGGATCTGCCGCCCGTCTCGTGCGCGTACAGCGCCTCGTACCAGGTGGCGTGTCCCTCGTTGAGCCACAGGTCGGACCAGGTGCGGGGACTGACGCTGTTGCCGAACCACTGGTGGGCCAGTTCGTGCACCATGATCGACTCGACGTACCAGGCGGGGAGGGCCGGACGGGTGAACATCTCGCGCTCGAAGAGGGAGAGTGTCCGGGTCTCGAGCGCGAAGCCGGTGGACGCGTCGGAGCACGCCGTAGGTGGCGAACGGGTGGCGTCCGGCCTTCTCCTCCGCCCGGGAGATCTGGCCCGGGGTCTTCGCGAGCCCCCGCGCGTGCGGTCGGTGCCCGTGGGCAGGCCGCTGGCGACGGCGGTGCGGCCGTCGGGCGCGGTGATCCGGAAGGTGAACATCGCCTTGTCGGACGGGTGGTCGTTGCAGGGGAAGACGAGGTGGGCGGCGTCGGCCTGGTTGGCCTCGGCGAGGCCGCCCGCGGTGCGTACCCAGCCGCCCTCATGGTCCCCGGCCACGGGGTCGCTGGTGTGCCGGACGGTGACGCGCGACACCTCACCCTCGTCGAGACCGTCCTCGGGGGTGATCACCAGGTCCTCGCCGGCACCGGTGAAGGCGGCGGAGCGGCCGTCGACCTCGACCGACCGGACCGTGCCGTGGGCGAAGTCGAGGTTGATCCGGTCCAGGTCGGCGGTGACGCGGGCGTCGATCGTGGTGACGGCCTGGAGCTGCTGGTCGTTGCTGCCGGGATGGCTGAGCGCGAGGTCGTACGACAGCACGTCGTAGCCGGGGTTGCCCAGGTGGGGGAAGAGACGGTCGCCGATGCCGAGCGGGACGGCGGGGGCGCTCGCGCCGAGCAGGCAGACGCAGACACAGACGCAGACGCAGACGGCGGGGATGAACAGCGTGGCTGCCCTCCGACGGCGGGCGGCGTGGTGGTGCGGGGTGAGCGGCATGCCCCACGGCTATCAGCGCGTACGTGCGCGACGGCGACGGCGCACTTCCGGCCCACCCAATCGGGTCATCCCACCGCCCGGACGCCATGTGCTTCCGTCAGGCACCAGGGGTGTGCGGCTGGGCCCGGCCCACGTCGTACACACCGGCGACATCACGCATCGCGCGCATCAGGGAGGGAAGGCGGGCGGCGTCCGGCAGCTGCACGGTGTAGGTGTGCCGTACCTGCTGCCGGTCCGGCGGTTCGACGGTCGCGGAGATGATCTCGGCACCCTCGAGGGCCATGGCCTCGGTGAGGTCAGCGAGCAGATGTGGACGGACGAACGATTCCGCCACCAGCGTGACCCGGCACTCGGCGCCCTCCCCCCAGCGCACGCCGACCTCCGCACGCCCCGCGCTCTTCATCCGCGCCACCGCGGCGCATTCCGCGCGGTGCACGGTGACCGCTCCCCCGCGCACGGCGAAGCCGGTCACGTCGTCGGGCGGTACGGGCGTACAACAGCCGGCCAGCCGCACCGTCGCACCGGCCCGGTCGGTCAGGACCTGGGCGGCGGCGGGACGGCCGGACGTCGTCTCCGGTGCGTCCGGCGGCTTCGGCGGGGCGTGGCCGTCGGCGAGCGGCCGGGACGAGACGGCGGATTCCGCCACGGCTGTGTCGTCCTGCGCGGGGTGGGCGGTCAGCCACCGCTGGATGGCGATCCGCGCCGCCGGCGTGTGCGCGTGGTCCAGCCACTCCCTGGAGGGTTCGGAGGCCGCGTCCTGACCCATGAGCAGCTGGACGGTGTCGCCGTCCTTCAGCACGGTGCTCAGCGTCGCCAGCCGGCCGTTGACCCGGGCGCCGATGCACGCGTGTGCGTCCTCGCCGTACTGCGCATAGGCGGCGTCGACGCAGGTCGCCCCCTCGGGCAGCCCCAGGGTGCCCCCGTCGGGACGGAAGACGGTGATTTCGCGGTCCTGGGCGAGGTCCTCGCGCAGGGTCGACCAGAAGGTGTCGGGGTCGGGCGCGGCCCGCTGCCAGTCGAGGAGTCGGGAGAGCCAGCCGGGCCGGGTGGGGTCGGCGCGCTCGCCGTCGTTCGCGGCCTGCTCCTCCGGCGGGGCGGCGTAGGGGTTGCCGAGGGCGACGACTCCGGCCTCGGCGACCTTGTGCATCTGGTGGGTGCGGATGAGCACCTCGACGACCTGGCCGTCCGTGCCGGCCACGGCGGTGTGCAGTGACTGGTACAGGTTGAACTTCGGTACGGCGATGAAGTCCTTGAACTCCGAGACGACCGGCGTCAAGCACGTGTGGAGTTCTCCCAGGACGCCGTAGCAGTCGGCGTCCTCGTTCACCAGCACCAGCAGTCGGCCGAAGTCGGCCCCCCGCAGGGGCGCGCGCTTTCGGGACACCCGGTGCACGGACACGAAGTGGCGCGGGCGGATGAGGACTTCGGCCGTGATGTCCGCCTCACGGAGCACCTTGCGTACGTCGTCGGCGACGTCGGCGAGCGGGTCGTCCGCGCGGGCCGCGTTGCGCACGATCAACTCGCGCGTGTGCGCGTACTCGTCGGGGTGCATGATCGCGAAGACGAGGTCTTCCAGCTCCGTCTTGAGCGCCTGGACACCGAGGCGTTCGGCGAGCGGGATGAGTACGTCCCGGGTCACCTTGGCGATGCGTTCCTGCTTCTCGGGGCGCATCACACCGAGGGTGCGCATGTTGTGCAGCCGGTCGGCGAGTTTGATCGACATGACGCGGACGTCGCTGCCGGTCGCGACGAGCATCTTGCGGAAGGTCTCGGGTTCGGCGGCGGCGCCGTAGTCGACCTTCTCCAACTTGGTCACGCCGTCGACGAGATAGCGGACCTCCTCGCCGAACTGCTCCCGTACCTGGTCGAGCGTCACATCCGTGTCCTCCACGGTGTCGTGGAGGAGGGAGGCCGTCAACGTCGTCGTCTCGGCGCCGAGTTCGGCGAGGATGAGGGTCACGGCCAGCGGATGGGTGATGTACGGCTCGCCGCTCTTTCGCGTCTGGCCGCGGTGTGAGGACTCGGCCAGCACATAGGCGCGGCGCAGCGGTTCGAGATCGGCCTCTGGGTGGTGAGCACGGTGGGCGTCGACGACGTGTCCGATGGCGTCGGGAAGCCGGTCGCGGGCGGAGCCCCCGAGCAGCGCGGCTCGGCCGAGCCGGCGCAGGTCGAGCCGGGGGCGGGCCTTCCTGCGCGACCCTGTGGGTGTGACGTGACCAGATGTCACAGAGCCTGGGGTCGGGGGGTTCACGGCCTCCGCGTTCATGGGCACCTCCGGCTGCGTGGACCGGCGGACGGCGTGCCCCAGGGCGGACTCGGGCTCAGGGGACGGCGTTCGTCCCCCGTCCGGGCCGGTGCTTGATGCTACCGACCCCGCCCCCGCCCATCTGACCGCCTCCGGCCGAGCGTGAAACGGATCACCCCATCGAGCGAAGGTCGGTCGGCAGTCGCTTTCACGCCACCGAAGCGACCGTCACCATGATCTCGAAGCCGGAAGACCCTCGTGGTCCGGCGGATACGAACCCTGGGCGGTCCGGAGGCTGGGATACCGAGCCGGTGCCTCACTCAGCGAGGGGCGTTCTCCAGCCACTCCGCCTCGATCACGCCTTCCGCGACGATCACGGCGGGCCCGGTCATCCCGATCTCGCCGTCGGACCGTTCGGTGATCACGAGTGTGCCGCCGGGCACATCCACCGTGTACGTCGCCGGAGTGCCGGTGACGGCCGGGTCGGCGCCGTCCCTACGGACGGCGGACTGAACGGCGGTGGGGCGGACGGATCGCCCGCGCGTGCGAGGTCGTCCACGCAGGCCACGGCCTGCGGGTTGCCCATGTTCACGTTCCGCGCGGGCCGGCTGCG
The DNA here is from genome assembly GCF_055569765.1 of Streptomyces sp. NPDC031365. Classification (NCBI taxonomy): domain Bacteria; kingdom Bacillati; phylum Actinomycetota; class Actinomycetes; order Kitasatosporales; family Streptomycetaceae; genus Streptomyces; species Streptomyces sp. NPDC031365. The sequence continues at coordinate 124,528 of NZ_JBVIIM010000017.1, forward strand.
CCCGCCGACGCTCACGGTGACCTGACCCTCGGGGAACAGCGCCCGGCCCATGCCGACGGTGATGTCACCCTCCCTGGCGATGTGCACGGTCTTCACTGCGCCGCGCGTGTCGACCTCGATGTCTCCCGCGGACACATGTCCGGCGCGCTGGAGGTAGCGCGCGGACACACGCACTCCGTTGCCACACATCTCCGCGATCGAGCCGTCACCGTTGCGGTAGTCCATGAACCACCCGGCCTCGGCCGCCATGTCCAGGGCCTCGGGGTGGACCGCGGACCGCACCACGCGCAGCAGCCCGTCGCCGCCGATGCCCGCGCGGCGGTCGCACAGAGCGGCGACAGCGGCCGAGGGAGATCGATGGCGTTCTCGGGGTCCGGGACGATCACGAAGTCGTTCTCCGTGCCGTTCCCTTGAGGAAGGCGATCCGCGTGCTCATTCCTCGATCGATCGTAAGGGGTGACGGTGACAGCGCGTCGTTGCCGGCCGGCCACCGCACGAGGCGAGTCAGCGGAGCCGGGCGACCCGCCAGACCGCCAGGGCCACCACGGCGGCGACCATCACGGCGTAGGCGGTCACGACCCGCCAGTCGGGTCTGCGTCCGGAACCCCGGGCCGGCAGGCCCGGCCAGGTATGGCCCACCCTGCGGGCGGCCATCATGCCCCACCCCGCCGAGCAGGAGCAGATCAGCAGCCCCAGCATGGCGATGACGGCGCCGCTGTCGCCGAAGTCGAAGGCGAGCGGGAAGGCGAACATCAGGGAACCGACGGCGGCCAGCCCGACGATGGGCGCGAGCTGCCACATGCGCAGCCGGCGCTGCGGGCGCAGCTCCACCTCGACCTCGTCGCCGCCCGCGAACATCTCGTCCGGCTCGGGGCCGTCGTCGGTCACGCCGACCGTCTCTTCCGGCCCGTCTGGGCTGAGACGGTCGTCTTCCTGCTCCGGTGCACCCCGCTCGGTGGTGAGGTGTTCGGTGCCGTGTGCGGTGTCGCGAGGGCCGGCCTCCATCGCCACGCGCCCTCCCAACTAGGAATCCACTTGGTCGATCGAAGCTCGATGATGGCACGGCGTCACAGGCCCGGATGACGGCCTGGGCGTCCCGATGCCAGGACGTGATCAGGCTGTAACCGGTCGTTCGACCAACGACAACGCGAGCCGGGGAAGTTCCGCGAGGTCAGCCGCGGCCCCACTCAACCAGTACACCCGGGGATCGCGCCTGAACCATGAATCCTGACGGCGCGCGAAGCGCTTGGTGGCACGTACGGTCTCGGACCGGGCCTCCTCGAGGGTGCACTCTCCGGCGAGCGCCGCGAGCACCTGCTGGTAACCGAGGGCCCGCGACGCCGTACGCCCCTCGCGCAACCCCTGCGCCTGAAGTGCGCGCACTTCGTCCACCAGGCCCGCGTCCCACATCCGGTCGACCCGACGGGCGATGCGCTCGTCCAGTTCGGGGCGGGCCACGTCGACACCGATCTGGAGTGTGTCGTAGACCGAGTCGTGGCCCGGGAGGTTGGCCGTGAAGGGCCTGCCGGTGATCTCGATGACTTCGAGCGCGCGGACGATACGGCGGCCGTTGCTCGGCAGGATCACCCGTGCGGCTTCGGCGTCCGCCGCGGTGAGCCGCGCGTGCAGCGCGCCCGGCCCGCGCAGTGTGAGCTCCTCCTCCAGACGGGCCCTGACCTCCGGGTCGGTGCCCGGGAACTCCAGGTTGTCGACGGCCCCGCGGACATAGAGGCCGGAACCGCCGACCAGTACCGGCCAGCGCCCGTCGGCGAGCAGTGCGTCGATCCGCTCCCGGGCCAGCCGCTGGTACTCGGCGACGGATGCGGTGACGGTGACGTCCCAGATGTCCAGGAGATGGTGCGGGACACCGCCGCGTTCCTCGGGCGTCAGCTTGGCGGTGCCGATGTCCATCCCCCGGTAGAGCTGCATCGAGTCGGCGTTGACGACTTCACCGCCGAGCCGATGGGCCAGGAAAACGCCCAGATCGGACTTTCCGGCCGCAGTGGGGCCGACGACGGCGATGACGCGGGGGGCGAGGGGTGCGCTGCTCACTGATCCAGTCTCGCAAACCTCGCCCCGCGCTCTCGAATGGGTTACGTGACGCAGTGCCGGGCGGGTCGTTGCCCGTTGCGAGATTCCTGCCGTCGGATCGCGGCGGCGATGGCCCGGTCACACGAACGGACACACCGGGCGACGCGGAATGTCGCCCGCACGAGTAATGTATGGAGTGGATATGGGCGTTTTTGCACGGCTTTTTCGCAGGTCGAAGACCACGGAGGAGACGGGGGCCGCCGAGGCTCAGACCGACGGGGCGGCGGCCCGACCCGGTACGGCGAACCGGACCGGTACGCAGGACGCGGCCCGGGCCGCGGAGCAGAAGGGCTCCGCCGGGGCGCCGGAGACCGCCGAGGCGGCGGTGCAGGAGACCGACCGGGCCACCGGCGCCGGGGGTGTCGACATCCCGAAGCAGCAGTCCTCCGAGGCCGCCGGCAGCGAAGCCGACGAGGGCGCCCGCACATAAGGTCGCCGCAAGGGAAGGTACATCATGGGTCTGCTGGACAATCTGAAGGCCAAACTCGGCCCGGCCAAGGACAAGGTCTCCGGCCTCGCGCAGCAGCACGAGGACAAGATCCAGCACGGTCTGGACAAGGCCGCCCAGACCGTCGACAAGCGGACCAAGGGCAAGTACAGCGACCGGATCCAATCAAGTACCGGCAAGGCCAAGGGTGCCGTGGACCGCTTCACGCACAAGGACGAACCCGGCCCGGGGGCGGGCGGCACCACCACGCCACCGGCCGGGCCTCCGCCCGCTTCCTGAGCGGCACACACCGGCGGTCGGCCGGGAGCACACCGAGCGTTCCCGGCCGACCGGCGCTGCCCGGCGTCGAGCGGACGGCGTCATGCTTCCGACGGACGGCGGCCGGTCCGGTTGCGGACGGCGGCCGGTCCGGTTGCGGACGGCGGCCGGTCCCCTAGGACCAAGTGGCCACGAGATAGCCCACCCCGTACGGGGCGTCCTCGTAGAGCAGCGCGCCCTCCAGCCCTGTGTTGCCCGCCGCCGCGCCGGCGAGCACCTGCCAGGGCGCCCGGCCGGACACCTTCAGCTCGCGTGCCAGTCCGGCGTCCAGCGCACGCAGGGCTCGTGTGTCGGCGCCTCCCAGGGCGCGCGCGAGCTCCGCGTCGAAGGGGGCCGCGCGCTCGTCGAGGTAGCCCGGCGCCTTCAGTGTGCGGCAGGCGCTGCCGTCCCCCATCACCAGCATCGCCACCCGCTCGGCACGGCCGGCGATGCTCTCTCCCTCTTCGATACACCGCTCGGCCTCGAGAGGTTCCCCCACGCCCCGCCCCTCGACGGGAGCGTCCGCCCACCCGGTCCGGCCCAGCAACCAGGCGCCGACAGCGAGCCCGTAGGGAAGCTCCGGCCCGGCCGTTCCCTCACCCTGCCCGAGTCGTACGTCCAGGTCGACGCCGAAGCCCCGGAAGGATCCCGCGGTGCCCTGTGCGTAGCTCTCCGGCCCGGTACGGTCCACCGGACCAACCACCACCAGCAGGTCGGGCCGGGCGGCGGCGAGCACCCCCAGAGCGTCCGTGCAGGCGTCACGCGCGGTGTCCAGCTCGGGGGCGGCACCCGCGGCGACGTCCGGCACGAGCAGCGGCGGGCAGGGGCAGACTGCGGCGGCGACAAGCATGATCAGCAGCGTACTGCGACCCGGAACGGCGCTAACCGCCGCACGGGACGCCCGTAGGCCGGACGCGCCCCGCGAGGCCGTACGACAAGTGTCAGTCGATGGCGCAGCCCTCGGTGGCCACCGGCAGCGGCTCGGGAACGCCCACCGTGGGCAGGCCGAGCAGTACCCCCGCGGGCTGCGCCGCCTTCTCGGTGGTCCGCTTCTCCCAGGCGTCACCCGCGCGGGTGCGGCGCACGTCCAGCACGGCGCCCTCGGCGAGGAGGTGGTGCGGTGCGGCGTAGGTGATCTCGACGGTCACCACGTCGCCGGGGCGCACGTCCCGATCCGGCTTGGTGAAGTGCACCAGGCGGCTGTCGGGGGCGCGGCCGGAGAGACGGTGGGTGGTGCCGTCCTTGCGGCCCTCGCCCTCGGCGACCATCAGCTCCAGCGTGCGGCCGACCTGCTTCTTGTTCTCCTCCCAGGAAATCTGCTCCTGGAGGGCGACGAGCCGCTCGTAGCGCTCCTGCACGACCTTCTTGGGGATCTGCCCGTCCATCTCGGCGGCCGGGGTGCCGGGACGCTTGGAGTACTGGAAGGTGAACGCCTGCGCGAAGCGGGCCTCGCGGACCACGTGCAGGGTCTGCTCGAAGTCCTCCTCACTCTCGCCGGGGAAACCCACGATGATGTCGGTGCTGATCGCCGCGTGCGGAATCGAGGCCCGGACCTTGTCGATGATTCCGAGGAAGCGCTCCTGCCGGTAGGAGCGGCGCATCGCCTTCAGGACCGGGTCGGAGCCGGACTGGAGCGGCATGTGGAGCTGCGGCATCACGTTGGGCGTCTCGGCCATGGCGGCGATGACGTCGTCGGTGAAGTCGCGCGGGTGCGGGGAGGTGAAGCGGACGCGTTCCAGGCCGTCGATCTTCCCGCAGGCCCGCAGCAGCTTACTGAACGCCTCGCGGTCGCCGATGTCGGAGCCGTAGGCGTTGACGTTCTGTCCGAGCAGGGTGATCTCGGAGACCCCCTCACCGACCAGGGCCTCGATCTCGGCGAGGATGTCGCCGGGGCGACGGTCCTTCTCCTTGCCGCGCAGCGCGGGGACGATGCAGAAGGTGCAGGTGTTGTTGCAGCCGACGGAGATGGACACCCAGGCGGCGTAGGCGCTCTCGCGCCGGGTCGGCAGCGTCGAGGGGAACGCCTCGAGCGACTCGGCGATCTCGATCTGGGCCTCCTCCTGGACGCGGGCGCGCTCCAGCAGGACGGGCAGCTTGCCGATGTTGTGCGTGCCGAAGACGACGTCCACCCAGGGGGCCCGCTTCACGATGGTGTCGCGGTCCTTCTGTGCCAGGCAGCCGCCGACCGCGATCTGCATCCCTGGCCGGCTCGCCTTCTTCGGGGCGAGGTGGCCGAGGTTGCCGTACAGCTTGTTGTCGGCGTTCTCGCGCACGGCGCAGGTGTTGAAGACGACGACGTCGGCGTCGCCGTCGGAGCCCTCGGGGGCGCGGACGTAGCCCGCGTCCTCCAGCAGCCCGGACAATCGCTCGGAGTCGTGGACGTTCATCTGGCACCCGTAGGTGCGTACTTCATAGGTGCGCGTGCCGCCCACTGACTGGCTCCGGTCGATGCTGCTCATGCCCATAAGGGTAGGCGGTGCCACGGGCAGCCTTCCCGCGCGGCGGCCCGTCAGCCCCGCAGGGCCAGGTGGTACGCGGTGGCCCAGAGCACCAGCGCGCACCCCGGGCCCGCCACGATGCGCAGGCTCTCGCCGGACAGACCGGCCGCGGTCAGCACCAGCCCGACGGCCGCCACGGCGGACAGCAGCGCCCCCGTCCACCAGTACTGCCGCTGGTCGTACAGACGGGCGAGCGGGAAGAAGTGCAGTCCCACGACGAGCGCGACGGCGGCGGGGAGGAACCGGTGATGGCCGGAGCCGATGGTCGCGGCGAACACGGCGATCACGGCGAGCACCTCGGCCCCGTTGACGATGCCCACGCCACGCGCCCAGTTGGCCGGCAGACTCACCGTCCGGGGGCGAGGGGGCGGCGCTCTCACGTGCCCCAGGTAGACCGTCAGCGCTGTGACGAGGACGGCCGCCACCTCCACGGTCAGGGGTACGACGTCCGTCGCCGAACCCGTTCCGGTGTCCCCCGTGAACGCCCAGAGCATGGCGAACACGGCGAGTACGAGGGTTCCCCTGCGCCGCAGCCGCAGGGCGGGTGGGCACGAGGCACTCGGCATCTGCGGCGGACGGGACAGGCCGTGCCGGCGTCATGGGGTGGAGAGTACTGCGATCATTCCGTCGCCGGTGCCGGCGATACGACGTGCGGCACACGCGCTCGGCGGGCGGCTCGTTCAGGCCTCCCCGCGCGGCGACCAGCCCTGCCGGCGCAGTACCGCGGAGACGTCCGGGGCCTCGTAGTGGTCGCCCTTGAGGACCTTGCCGTCGGGGCGGCGGCTGACCTCGCCGTCGGGGCCGAGCTTGGACATGTTGGAGCGGTGGATCTCCGCGATCACGGCATCGAGGTCGATCCCGTGGACCAGCGCCGTGCCGTACGCGATGTAGACGACGTCGGCCAGTTCGTGCGCGAGCCGGTCGAGCGGGCCCGTGACCGACACCTCGGCGACCTCCTCGGCCTCCTCCGCGAGCAGTTCCCCGCGGTGGGCGGCGAGTTCCGGCGAGACCTCGGACGGTGTGTCGCGGGCGTCGAGCCCGAAGGCTCGGTGGAAGTCGCGGACCAGGTCTGCGGGCGAAGCACTCATGCCGCGACTGTAGCGGCCGCCCCTGACACCCTCCTGTGAGCTCCGCCCTGGTCAGCGGGCACCCGGGCTGGCAGGATCACGCGCATGTCCCACGCGCTGTCCCGGATAGGCAGGCGGCGGGCCCTGCGGGGCACGGCCGCCGCCTTCGTGGCGCTCGGCCTGCTGCTGTGGTGGCTGGCACCCTGGCACGAGGAGCCGCCCGGCGGAACGATCACACTGAGCACGGGCACCCGCGCGGGCGTCTACCAGAAGTACGGTGAGCTGCTGCGCACGTCGCTCGGCACGCACATGCCCGACCTCGAGGTCCGGCTGGAGACGAGTGACGGCTCGCAGGAGAACGTGCGCCGCGTGGCGACCGGGCAGGCCGACTTCGCGATCGCCGCCGCCGACGCCGTGGAGACGTACAAACTGGACGACCGGCCGGGCGCCGGTCGGCTGCGTGGCGTCGCTCGTCTGTACGACGACTACGTGCAGCTCGCCGTCGCCTCCGACTCGGGTATCCGCAGCGTCGGGGATCTGCGGGGCAAGCGGGTCGCCATAGGACCGCCCAAGTCGGGAGTCCGGCTCATCGCCAACCGGGTGCTCAGGGCGGCCGGCATCGACCCGGAGACGGACATCAGGCCCTCCTCCGACGGCATCGACGCCGGGCCGGAGCGGCTGGGCCACGGTCTGGACGCCTTCTTCTGGTCGGGTGGGCTGCCCACGGACGGTCTGAGGACGTTCACCGAGCAGGGCGCGCTGCGGTTCGTGCCGATCGAGGCCGACCTGGTCGCGAAGCTGCACAAGAAGGGCGGCGCCACGCGCTACTACCGCGCCACCAACATGCCCGAGTCGGCGTATCCGGGCAGCCAGCTGGGCTCGGCCGTCCCGACGATGGCCGTGTCCAACCTCCTGGTCACCCGGTCGGACGTGGACCCCCGGCTCACCGAGTGGCTGACCCGCATCGTGCTCAGGAGCAGGGACAACATCGGGGCGCACGTCCACTCCGCCCAGCTGGTCGACGTACGCACCGCGATCTACACCGATCCGCTGCGACTGCACGACGGCGCCCGCCGTTACTACCGGTCCGTCAAGCCCTGAGCCGTCGGCTCGCCCGAGGGAGCGTTCCTCGGCACCGTCACGGTCACCCGCAGTCCGTGCGGCTCGTGGGGTTCGTACGCGATGGAGCCGCCGCCCGCCGCGAGCAGGGCCCGGGAGATGGACAGGCCGAGACCCGACCCCTTGACGTTCTGGTGCCGGCCGCTGCGCCAGAAGCGGTCGCCGACACGGGTCAGCTCCTCGTCGGTCAGTCCCGGGCCGTTGTCGGTGACGACCACGGTGGAGGTGCCGCCGTTGGAGGAGACGGTCACCTCGACGGTCTCGCCCTCGGGCGTGAACTTCACCGCGTTGTCGATGACCGCGTCCAGCGCGCTGGACAGCGCGACGGGGTCGGCCCAGGCGGTGGTCGGCGGGCAGGTGCCGGTCAGACGGACGCCTTTGGCATCGGCGGTGGGCGACCAGGCCGCGACGCGCTCGGCGGTCAGGGCGCCGATATCGGTGATCTGGAGGTCGGCCTCGCTGTGCTCGGCGAGCGCCAGGTCGAGCAGATCGTCCAGGACCTGTGCCAGGCGCTTGCCCTCGGCCTGGACGGAGGCGATCTCCGCGTTGCCCTCGGGCAGTTCCAGGGCGAGGAGTTCGATGCGCAGCAGCAGCGCCGAGAGGGGGTTGCGCAGTTGGTGGGAGGCATCGGCGACGAAGGCACGCTGCTGCTCCAGCACGCTCTCGACGTTGTCCGCCATCTCGTTGAACGACCGGGCGAGCCGTCTGAGCTCCGGCGGTCCGCCGGCCGCCGCGACCCTGGACTTCAGGCGCCCCGTGGCGATGTCGTGGGTGGTGGCGTCCAAAATTCGTACGGGCCTGAGCACCCAGCCGGTCAGCCGCAGGGCCGCGCCGACGGCCAGCAGCATCGCGGCCGCCTCTCCCGCGGCGATGACCAGCCAGCCCTGCAGGATGCGGGAGCGCATCTGTCCGGTGGGCGAGTCGGTGACCACCACCGCGACGACGTCGCCGTCCCGGATGACCGGCGAGGCCACCACGAGACTGCGCCGCTGCCAGGGCCACACCTGTTCGGGGTCGTGGCTGCGGCGGCTGAGCAGCGCCTCCTCGAAGGCGTCACGCACCTCGCCCGTGCGGGGCAGGAACCAGTCGGCCGGGGCGTGCGCCATGGGCGAGTCGTTGCGGTAGAAGACGCCCGCGCGGATGCCGTAGACCCTGTGGTAGCTGCGGAGCTCGCTGCTGAGCGTCTCCCGGCGCTCGTTGATGTCCCCGGCGGCCGGGTCGGCGGGCTCGGTGACGAACTGGGCGAGGGCGGCGAAACGCGCCGTGTCGTCGATCCGGTCCACGACGACCTTCTGCTGGTGAGCGCCGGCCAGGCTGACGGCCAGCGGAACGCCGAGGGCGAGCAGCACGGCCGCCATCAGGACGATCAGCAGCGGAAGCAGACGCGTGTGCACCCGGCCCCGCTAGGCCGCGGGGGCGACGAGCCGGTAGCCGACGCCGCGTACGGTCTCGATGAGGGCGGGCATGCGCAGTTTGGCGCGCAGGGAGGCGACATGCACCTCGAGGGTGCGCCCGGTCCCTTCCCAGCTGGTGCGCCACACCTCGCTGATGATCTGTTCCCGGCGGAAGACGACCCCCGGCCGCTGGGCGAGCAGGGCGAGCAGATCGAACTCCTTGCGGGTCAGCTGGACCACCGAGCCGTTCACGCTGACCTGACGGGTCGGCAGCTCGATACGGACCGGGCCGAGGCGCAGCTCGGTCTCCGTGCTGCCCGTGGCCTCCTCGTGGACGCTGCGCCGGCTGACGGCGTGGATCCGCGCGAGCAGCTCGCCCGTGTCGTACGGCTTGACCACGTAGTCGTCGGCCCCGAGGTTGAGGCCGTGGATGCGGGATCTGACGTCGGACCGCGCGGTGACCATGATCACCGGCGTGCCGGTGCGTTTACGGATCTTGCCGCAGACCTCGTAGCCGTCCTGGTCGGGCAGACCCAGGTCGAGCAGGACCACGCCGAAGCCGTTGCCCTCGGGGACGAGCGCCTGGAGGGCCTCCTCACCGCTGCGCGCATGGGTGACGTCGAAACCGTGCCGCGCCAGCACCGCTGACAGGGCGGCGGCCACGTGGTTGTCGTCCTCGACAAGAAGCAGTCTCACCAGGGCCCCCTTCGGTTCATCGGCCGTACGATCTCTCTGTGTACAAGAACGCGTGCCCGCGCGCGTGCACTGTGCAGTCACGCCGATGGATGAGGACGGCGTCAAGAGGGTTCCGGTTGCGCTTTCGTACCGTTACCCGGCCGACATGAGCCCTGCTCACAAGTGCTACGACAGGTGTCCGATTGCTATCGGATCGTGATGCTCAGATTCCCCTCAGATGTAATGACGCAGGTCTGGAGGATTACTACTGTCCTCCGAAACCGAGGAGGACGGAGCCTGAGAGCGATGACCGAAGTATCGGTGGCCAAGGAAGATGTGGCCGCGACCGGCGATCTGGTCGTCCTGAAGAGCGTCAACAAGCACTTCGGCGCGTTGCACGTACTCCAGGACATCGACCTGGCGATCGCCCGTGGCGAAGTCGTCATCGTCATCGGACCCTCCGGGTCCGGCAAGTCCACCCTGTGCCGCACCATCAACCGACTGGAGACGATCGACTCCGGCTCGATCACCATCGACGGCAAATCCCTGCCCGACGAGGGCAAGGAGCTCGCCCGGCTGCGCGCTGACGTGGGCATGGTCTTCCAGTCCTTCAACCTCTTCGCGCACAAGACCGTGCTCGAGAACGTGACGCTGGGCCAGGTCAAGGTCCGCAAGAAGGACAAGAAGGCGGCCGAGGAGCGGGCCCGTGCCCTGCTCGACCGGGTCGGCGTGGGCGCGCAGGCCGAGAAGTATCCGGCGCAGCTCTCCGGTGGCCAGCAGCAGCGTGTGGCCATCGCGCGGGCCCTGGCGATGGAACCCAAGGTCATGCTCTTCGACGAGCCGACGTCGGCTCTCGACCCCGAGATGATCAACGAGGTGCTGGAAGTCATGCAGCAGCTCGCCCGCGACGGCATGACCATGATCGTCGTCACCCACGAGATGGGATTCGCCCGTTCGGCTGCAAATCGCGTGGTGTTCATGGCCGACGGTCGCATCGTCGAACAGGCTTCGCCGGATCAGTTCTTCAGCAACCCGCGCAGCGACCGCGCCAAGGACTTCCTGTCGAAGATCCTTCACCACTGACGGCGCGCCTCGCGCCCTGACGACGTGCGTCACCGGACCGCACCGGGCCGCATCACTTCACCAGTCAAAAGGATGTGCACCATGAAGCTCCGCAAGGTCACCGCCGCCTCGGCCGCCGTGTTCGCCCTCGCCCTGACCGCCACCGCCTGTGGGGGCGACGACGGCAATGACAGCGGTTCGTCCTCCTCGGGCGGTGGCGAGAAGATCAAGATCGGCATCAAGTACGACCAGCCGGGTCTCGGGCTGAAGGAGCCCGGTGGCGCCTTCTCCGGCTTCGACGTGGACGTGGCGACCTATGTCGCCAAGGAGCTCGGCTACGAGCCGAACCAGATCGAGTGGGTCGAGACGAAGAGCGCCGACCGCGAGAACGCCCTCTCGCGCGGGGACGTGAAGCTCATCGCGGCGACGTACTCGATCACCGACGAGCGCAAGCAGAAGGTCGACTTCGCCGGCCCGTACCTGCTGGCCCACCAGGACCTCCTCGTCAAGTCCGACTCGGACATCAGCGAGGCCACGGACCTGAACGACAAGAAGCTCTGCTCGGTGACCGGCTCGACCTCGGCGCAGAACGTGAAGAAGGACTTCGCGCCGAAGGCCCAGCTGAGTGAGCGCGGTGGCTACTCGGAGTGCCTGTCCGCCCTGCAGAACGGGCAGGTGGACGCGCTGACCACCGACGACTCGATCCTCGCCGGCTACGCCGCGCAGGACCAGTACAAGGGCAAGTTCAAGCTCGCCGGCCTGAAGCTGAGCAACGAGAACTACGGCGTCGGCGTCAAGAAGGGCGACACCGAGACCGTGAACAAGGTCAACGACGCGCTGGAGAAGATGGTCAGCGACGGTTCGTGGCAGAAGGCCGTCGAGAAGAACTTCGGCCCGGCCAACTACAAGAACGAGCCGGCCCCGAAGATCGGACAGATCGTCCAGTAACGCGGGACTCCGCCGACGCAGGATCCCCGCGGCCGACGCGGGGATCCGCAGACGTGCCGCCGCCCCTCACCTCTCCGGCGGCGGCGCGCCACGTCCGCCACGTACGTCACACACCCGGAAGCGCGGGAGATCGTGTTCGACTTTCTTTCAAACTATGACGACCCGTCCCTGCTGGGCGCTTTCTGGGTCACGGTGCAGCTCACCGTCTTCTCGGCCATCGGATCCCTGATCTGGGGCACCCTGCTGGCGGCCATGCGGGTCAGCCCCGTGCCGCTGATGCGCGGTTTCGGCACCGCCTACGTGAACATCGTCCGGAACATTCCCCTGACCGTCATCATCGTCTTCACGTCGCTCGGCCTCGCCGACATCTTCGGCATGACGATGGGCGCGCGGGACGACTTCGACACCATGTACTTCCGACTGGCCGTGCTCGGCCTCGTCGCCTACACCGCCGCCTTCGTGTGCGAGGCGATCCGCTCCGGCATCAACACGGTCCCCATCGGGCAGGCCGAGGCGGCGCGGGCCCTCGGGCTGAGTTTCAGCCAGGTGCTGAGGCTCGTCGTCCTGCCGCAGGCGTTCCGCTCGGTGATCGGGCCCCTGGCCAACGTGCTGATCGCACTGACGAAGAACACGACCGTGGCGGCCACCATCGGAGTGGCGGAGGCCGCGCTCCTGATGAAGGAAATGATCGAGAACGAGGCACAGACGCTGCTCATCGGCGCGGTCTTCGCCTTCGGGTTCGTGGTACTGACCCTGCCCACCGGCCTGTTCCTCAACTGGCTGAGCAAGCGCCTGGCGGTGAAGCGATGACATCTCTTCTCTACGACGCTCCCGGCCCGAAGGCCAAGCGCCGCAATGTGATCTTCTCGGTCGTCTTCGTCGTCCTGCTCGCCCTGCTGCTGTGGTGGGTCTGGCAGGTGCTGGACGACAAGGGCCAGCTGGAGTGGTCCCTGTGGAAGCCCTTCACCACCTCCGACGCGTGGACGACCTACCTGCTGCCCGGCCTCGCCGACACCCTCAAGGCGGCGGCGCTTTCCATGGTCATCGCCCTCCCGCTGGGTGCGGTTCTCGGCATCGCACGCATGTCCGATCACCGATGGGTGCGCGGCCCGGCCGGTGCGGTGGTCGAGTTCTTCCGCGCCATCCCGGTGCTGCTGCTGATGCTGTTCGCCAACGAGTTCTTCGCCCGGTCCACGGGCGTCAGCAGCGAGGACCGGCCGTTGTACGCGGTCGTCACCGGTCTGGTGCTCTACAACGCATCGGTCCTCGCCGAGGTGGTGCGGGCCGGCATTCTCGCCCTGCCCAAGGGCCAGAGCGAGGCGGCCCAGGCGATCGGTCTGCGCAAGAGCCAGACGATGGGCAGCATCCTGCTGCCCCAGGCGGTCACGGTGATGCTGCCGGCGATCGTCAGCCAGCTGGTCGTCATCGTGAAGGACACCGCGCTGGGTGGCGTGATGCTCGGCTTCACCGAGCTGCTCAACTCGCGCGGCACGCTGGCGGCCAACTACGCCAACGTCATCCCCAGCTTCATCGTGGTGGCGCTCATCTTCATCGTCCTCAACTTCATCCTGACCTCGTTCGCCTCCTGGCTCGAGGGATGGCTGCGCCGCAGCAAGCGGAGCACCGGCGCGGTGCTCGGCGCGGACCAGGTCGACGATCTGAACGCGGCCGAGGTGGGGGGTACCCGCGGAACCGGTGCGGACCAGTGACGCACGCCTGACGTACGACATGACTGTGGCCCGCCGCTACCCGGCGGGCCACAGTCATGTCGAGTGACCGGCCGACACGGGTGGTGCCGAAGGGCGATGCACCCCGGACTCATGTGATGAGCAGTCAAGTGATGTGACGGACACCTGCCCCGCTGCATGATCGCCACCTGCCTTCGGTCACTTGACGCAAGCACCGGCAATAGGTTGCATACGTTCTGTGATCGTGCACCCTGCTCCACCTTCCTGTTCCTCCGCGTCCCCTCGGACGTCACTTCGGGCAGGGGGCGCCGCGTCGTGGACCCGGTGATCATCGTCGGAGCGGGGCCCGTCGGGCTCACGCTCGCCCTGGCGCTGGCACGTCAGGAGGTGCCGTGCGTGGTCCTCGACGAAGGGCCGGGCAAGGACGAACCCCGTCCGGCGCGCACCGTCGTCCTGCGCGAGGACACCGCCGCGCTCCTCGAGCGGCTGACCGGCGTACCGCTCGCGCACGCCGGCGTCCGTTGGGCCGGATGGCGGTCGGTGCGGCGCAAGCAGGTGATGTGCGAGATCGCCTTCGGTGACGCCGATCCCGCTCCCCTGCACATCACCCAGCACGTCCTGACGGATGCCCTGCGCACGGCTCTGGCCGACGAGCGGCTCGTCAGGATCGCCGTGGACAGTCGGCTGGACACCATGGAGCAGGAACCCTCGGGGGTCACCGCCCGCACCCGCGGCTCGGCAGGCACCTGGTGGCGCGGCAGCTACCTGGTCGGCTGCGACGGGCCGCGCTCGACCGTGCGCAAGCTCCAGGACATCCGCTTCCCGGGCCGCACCGCGGTGGAGCGTCACGCCGTGGCCGCCCTGCGCACCGAACTTCCCTGGTACGACGAGGCACTGCTGCACCGGATGCCGCCGTGGCGTACGTCCGGTCCCTCCGCCGCGGAGATCACCGCGCGGCCGCTGCCGGACGGGGTGTGGCGTCTGGACTGGCTGCTTCCGCCGGGCAAGGACCTGGTCACCCCCGAACTGCTGCTGGCCCGGGTCCGGGAGACCCTGGCCGGCTGGGGCGGGGGTCCCACCCCGCCCTACGAGCTGCTGGACACCGGGGTCCACACCGTGCACCACCGGCTGGCCCGGCGCTGGCGGGCCGGCCGGGTGTTCCTCGCCGGGGACGCGGCCCACCTGCTCGGCACCCTGGGCACGCACGGGCTGGACGAAGGGCTCCGCGACGCGGACAACCTCGCCTGGAAGCTGGCGCTGGCCTGGCACCAGGGTCCGCACGAGGCGCTGCTCGACAGCTACCAGACCGAGCGCCGCGCGATCGTTGCCGCCCGGCTGCGCGCGGCCGACCAGGTGCTGCCGCTGCTGCGGGGCGGCGGAGGACTGCGTTCCTACGTTACCGGCTCCGCGCGGGGGCACGACACGCTGCTGGCGGACGGTCACCTGGGGCGGGGTGCACTGGGCGCTCCGGGGACGTATGCGAACTCACCGCTCACGCCCGGCCGGCTCGAGGGTGAGGCGCCGGTCGGGACGGCGCTCGGGGCCGCGGTGACCGATGTGCGGGTCACGGCGGAGGACGGCACCTTCGTCCGGCTGCGGGACCGGCTCGGCCGGGGCTCGCTGCTGGTGGTGCTGATCGCGCCCGGTACGGGCGTGTGGGAGCGCCGTCACTGGATGTCCGCCGGGATCATGCCCCGGCTGGCGGCGGCCGTCTCGGCACTGCCGCACCGGGCCGAGCTGCTGGTCGCCGAGAGCTACCCGGGGGCGGCGGCACACACCGTGCTGCTGGTACGCCCCGACGGCCACCTGGTGACGGCCCTGAGCGGGGTCCGCCCGGCGGATCTGTACACGGCGGCCGAGGCGGTGCTCGGCGGGCCCGGCGCGGCGGAAGCGGAGACGGAGACGGACGCCACGGAGGACGCCGGGGCGGCGTCGCGCTGAGGTTCCCGGGCGGCGCATCGCCGCGGTGCGCCGACCGTGGGCGCCACGGGTGCGGCGCCCACGCGAGAACGGTGGAATGGGGGGTGACCGCGACGGTCAGCTCGGCTCCGTACCGTGCGAGCGGGCGGAAGGCGTGGAGCTCGAGCCGGTCACCGGGCCGGTTTCGGCCCCGCCCGCGCTGCCCGTACCCGGTGTGGTGCCGCCGTGGTCACCGTGGTCGTCACGCGTGGCGAGCAGGGACCAGCCGATGGACACCGTGATGGTGACGACGATGACGCCGAGGGTGAGGGGGATGGGCAGCTTGCCCACGGGGGTTTCGGACAGGATCAGCTTGACGCCGGCGAAGGCGAGCAGTACCGCGAGCCCGTAGTGGAGGTAGGCGAAGCGGCGCAGCAGCCCGGCCAGGCAAAAGTACAGACTGCGCAGGCCGAGCACCGCGAAGGCGTTGGCGGTCCACACCAGGAAGGTGTTGGTGGTGATCGCGAGGATCGCAGCGACGGAATCGACGGCGAAGATCAGGTCGGTGGCCTCGATCGCGACCAGGGCGACGAACAGCAGGGTGGCCACCCGCCGCCCGTTGATCTTCGTGAAGAACCGGCCACCGTGGAACGCCGGGTCGGTGGGAATGATCTTCTTCACCAGGCGGACGACGATGTTGCGGTCGGGATGGACTTCCTCGTCCTTGGAGACGGCCATCTTGTAGCCGGTCCAGATGAGGAACGCACCGAACAGGTAGGCGGTCCAGAAGAAGAGTTGCAGCAGTTCGGCGCCGACGAAGATGAACACCAGCCGGAACACCAGAGCGCCGATGACACCCCAGAACAGGATTTTGTGCTGGTAGGCGTCGGGCACTGCGAAGAACGAGAAGACCAGGGCGAAGACGAAGACGTTGTCGATCGACAGTGCCTTTTCGATCAGGTATCCGGCGTAGTAGGTGGAGGACACCTCTCCGCCCTGCCACGCGAGCAGGACCAGGCCGAAGGCCAGGCCGATCGCGATCCACACCCCGGACCAGACGGCCGCTTCCCTGAACCCGATCACATGGTTGTCGCGGTGGGCGATCAGATCGACGGCCAGCATGACGGCGATGACGAGCGAGACCGCGGCCCACACCCATAGCGGGACGGTGAACGACAGATCATTCATGGGACATCGAGTTCCTCGGGCGGAGTCGGAGGGCCGAGAGGGCGGGCGGGCGGCGCTGGTCCGAGGTCCACACGGTGCGCACCTCGGTGGGCGGCAGATCCACAGGCAGGTGCCGGCCTCCGCGGCGGGCGCCGTCCGAGTAGGCGGGCGGGACGGCGCGGACCAAGGGGCAGCCACGCGGGGCGGAGCCCTGGCACGTGACGGACGGCGGGGATGTGGCCGGCACCGGCGCTGCGAAGCCCGGGCAGGGGCGCCCGGTCCGCGTGCGCGTCCGCGCGGGAGGGGTCCGCCGGCTTCCGCCGACCGGGGCGCCGACCAGCAGCACCGGTGCGTTGCGGGCGGCGGCCAGGCGGACCGCCGCGTCCACCGGCGAGATCGTCGGGCCGGTTGGTGACCAGCGCGGTGACCGGGTGCGGCAGGGAGACGGACAGCGCCGGGGCGGCGGTCGCGGCGGGACCGGTCCGGGTGCGGACGGACATCGAAAACCCCCTTCAACGGGGATGAGGGGAACATCGGGCGATATGTCCATCCTCACCCGATCCCCCGAAACCTGTCAAAAGTTACGCGAAAAAATTTTCGTCAATTGTGGGACGCGAAACGATGTCGGTCAGGCGAAGTCCGCTTCGTAAGATGAAGGCCATGAGCCGGCCCTCCTCCACACGTGGCGACCAGTGGACGTTTCTGACCAATCACGCCCGCGTCCTGATCGCCCTCGCCCAGGACCCCGACGTGCGACTCCGGGACGTCGCCGAGCACATCGGCATCACCGAACGCGCCGTACAGCTGATCGTCGCCGACCTCGAAGCGGCCGGCTATCTCACGCGCACACGCGTCGGCCGCCGCAACCGGTACACGATCGACCCCACCGTCGCCCTGCGCCACCCCACCGAGGCAGGCCACCCCGTCGGCGACCTGCTGGCGACCTTCATCCACCGCGAGGACACTCCGGCATCCGGCTCCGGACGCACCGCGCCGTAAGGCGCCCGGCACCGACGTCAGACGAAGGAACGCGGGGCGGTCAGCGGCACCCAGGGCGCAGGCGGAGCCGCATGGACGAACGGGCCACCCCGGATCGCCGCCGCCTCCATCACCGTGTTCGCGTCGAGCCCCGCCGGTCCGCTGCGGGAGACCACCAGGCATGAGCAGCGGTGGGTGATGGCCGCGTCCAGCAGGACCTTCGCCGCGCACAACCGGCCGCCCCGCCCTGCGGGACGGTGACAGACGGCCGGCTCGTACCCGATCCCCGCGCGGGCCAGGCGTGGAAGAGCACGCCCCAGCACCGCGCGAACCGTCACGCCGTCCGGCGCTGCCGGTACGGCTCGTGGCAGCGGTGGTGGCAGTACGGCGATCAGCAGCAGCGGTGCGCCGCGCGCGGCGGCGAGCCGGGCAGCCGCGTCCACCACAGGGACGTCGTCGAGACGGTCGGCCAGCACTGCGGCCACAGGGCTCGGAGGGCGTGAACGACCCGGCGTGGAGACGGTGTTCGCGGCGGGCGAGGAGGACGGGCCGATGAGAATCATGATCGTCACGCCTTCCGGGCGAGGGAGGAAAGGGCACTTCCAGGGTCCCCTCCCCCGGAAAAGCACGTCAATAGTTACGCGAAATATTTTTCACGTAATCGGGATCGCATAATTGTCCGACACGGATCAGCCGGCGACAGGTCGCACCAGTCCGGCTGGTACATAAGTGGCATAAGTGACACAAGTGGCGGAACCCCGCATTGCTTCGCAGAATGGATCGGGCGTCACGAGTCCGTGGCGCCGACTGCGGCAGCACGCGACGCACGAACAGCCGCCGGACGGGTGACCGGCCGGTGGGAGGGCTGCTGGGGATCGTCGAACCTCGTCGCGCGCTGCATTCGAGAGCCACTCGTCCGGAAGCCGGGCCCCGCGTATGACCGGGCCCCCACGAAGGGAGTTCCGATGACGAACCAGCGCAGCAGGAAGATAGCCTCCGCCACCGCAGGTGCCTGCGTACTGTCCCTCGCCGTGGCCGTCCCCGCCTCCGCGCAGAGCACGGAGCAGGAGAACGGCAAGGCGTCCGTGTCCGTGTTCCACGGCGTCCCCGGCCTCACCGTCGACGTGTACGCCAACGGGAACGAACTGCTTCCCGACTTCAAGCCCGGCACCCTGACCGAGCCCCAGTCCCTGGACCCGGGCACCTACGACATCGAAGTCTTCCCCGACGGCGAGGGCCCCGACGGCGATCCCGCCATCCAGAAGAACGTCGATGTCCCTGCCGGGGCGAACGCCACCCTCGCGGCCCACCTCGACGCGCAGGGCAACCCCACACTCACCGCGTTCGTCAACGACACCTCGGAGGTCCCGGCCGGTCAGTCACGGCTGACCGTCCGTCACGTGGCCGCCGCACCCGCCGTGGACGTCCGCGCGGGCGGCGAGCCGGTCATCGAAGGGCTGACCAACCCGGACGGGAAGTCGCTCGAGGTCCCCGCCGGCACGGTGAACGCCGACGTCGTCCTGGCCGGGACCGACACCGTGGCCATCGGCCCCGCCGACCTCGACCTCGCCGAGGGCGCCAACACGGTCGTCTATGCCTGGGGCAGCGCCGAGGACGAGAACCTTGCGCTGAAGACACAGACGATCAGCGGCATGGACTCCGCGCCGAATGGCGTCGACGCCGGTGAGAGCGGTGCCATGGCCGCCGACAACGAGTCCGCCACCGTCTGGCTCGCCTGGGGCACCGCGGGTGCCGTCGCGGTCGCCGGTCTGCTGGCCGCCCGTCGCCTGCGCTCCCGGAGCGACTGAAGGTCATGCGTTCCTCCGCGAGGAGCGGACGGCCCTCCGCGGCGGCCGTCGGGGCCGCCGCGGTCGTCGCCGTCGCCCTGGCGGCGCTGCTGATCTGGTCGCTGTGGCCGTCCGGCGCCTCGGTGCCGTCGGACTTCGGCGCCCGGCCACGGGCCCAGGAACCCGTGGCCGGAACCTCGTTCGGGGTGCACGACGACAACGCGCCGGGCACAGAAACGTCCGGCCCCGCACCCGACCCCATGGCACTGCGCATCCCAGGAGTCTCCCTGGACGCCCGGGTCAAGGGTGTCGGTGTCGAGGAGGACGGCACGGTGGAGATCCCCCACAACGCGGGGCAGGTCGGCTGGTACCGCTTCGGCCCCGCGCCGGGAACCCCCGCCGGTTCCGCCGTCCTGATCGGCCACGTGGACGACCGCACCGGCGACCTGGGCGCGTTCGCCAAGCTGTACGGGGTCCGGAAGGGCGACAAGATCACCGTCGCCCGCAAGGACGCGTCTCCCGTCCGGTACGAGGTGACGGCCCGCGAGGTGGTCGACAAGGACAGGCTCCCCGACGAGGTGTTCCGGCGCCACGGACGGCCGGTCCTGACCCTGGTCACCTGCGCGCCCCCGTACGACCGCGCACGCGGTGGCTATCAGCGGAACCTGCTGGTGTACGCCGTCCCCACCGGGGAGCGCTAGGTGTATCGCCCTGTGAGGCTGGGACGGGACCGCGTACTCCCGCCGTGTCACACAGGTTCGTCGCCGGGGAAGTCCGTGTCCTCGCCCTCTTCTTCCAGCGCCTGCCGGACCACGCGCAGGGCCAGGCCCTCGGGGTAGCCCTTGCGTGCGAGCATGCCCGCGAGGCGGCGGAGGCGCTTGTCGCGGTCGAGTCCTCGGGTCGCTCGCAGCTTGCGGGCGACCAGTTCGCGCGCGGTCTCCTCCTCCTGCTCGGAGTCGAGCCGGGAGACGGCCGCGTCGATCAGTACGGGGTCGACGCCCTTGGTGCGCAGTTCCCGGGCGAGCGCGCGCCGGGCCAGTCCCCGGCCGTGGTGCCGGGACTCCACCCAGGCGTCTGCGAAGGCGCTGTCGTTGATCAGTCCGACCTCCTCGAACCGGGACAGCACCTCCTGCGCGGCCTCGTCCGGGATCTCCCGCTCGCGCAGCGCGTCGGCGAGTTGCTTCCGGGTGCGCGGGGTCCCGGTGAGCAGACGCAGACAGATGGCCCGCGCCCGCTCGACCGGGTCCCCCGGAGGTCCCTCCCGCTCCGCCCCCGGCGAGGAAGAGGCGCCCCCGTTCGCCGCGGCCGCCTCGCCGAAGGTCCGGCTCGTGCGTCCGCGTCCACCGCGCGGCCCGCCGTCACGCGAGCCGCCCGCCCGTGCGCCACCGCCGCGCCGCCGGTCGCTGCCGGAGTCCGCGTCCTGGAGGCCACCCGCGCCCGTGCTGTCGTCGTACGCGTCACCGCCTCCGGTGCCCCTCCCCCGTGGGGCACCGAACGTGTCGGAGTCGTACTCGGCCCAGTCGGTTCGTCGGGTCACGGGTCAGCTCTTGGCCGCCGCGGCCTTGGACTTGGGTGCCTTGGCCGCCGGGACCGGTACCGCGGCCGGCCCGGCCGGAGCGGTTCCCGTGGTGTTCGCGCCCTGCTCGGCGGCGGGCTCCTCGGGCTGCACACCGACGCCCAGCTTCTTCAGGATCTTCTTCTCGATCTCGTTGGCGAGGTCGGGGTTGTCCTTCAGGAAGTTACGGGCGTTCTCCTTGCCCTGGCCGAGCTGGTCGCCCTCGTACGTGTACCAGGCGCCGGCCTTGCGGACGAAGCCGTGCTCCACGCCCATGTCGATCAGGCCGCCCTCGCGGCTGATGCCCTGGCCGTAGAGGATGTCGAACTCGGCCTGCTTGAAGGGGGGCGCCACCTTGTTCTTGACGACCTTGACGCGCGTGCGGTTGCCGACCGCGTCGGTTCCGTCCTTGAGGGTCTCGATGCGCCGGATGTCGAGGCGCACCGAGGCGTAGAACTTGAGCGCGCGTCCACCGGTCGTGGTCTCCGGGGAGCCGAACATCACGCCGATCTTCTCGCGGAGCTGGTTGATGAAGATCGCGGTGGTCTTGGACTGGTTGAGCGCGCTGGTGATCTTGCGCAGGGCCTGGCTCATCAGTCGGGCCTGCAGACCCACGTGGCTGTCGCCCATCTCGCCCTCGATCTCCGCGCGCGGGACGAGCGCCGCGACGGAGTCGATGACGATGAGGTCGAGGGCACCGGAGCGGACCAGCATGTCCACGATCTCCAGGGCCTGCTCGCCGTTGTCCGGCTGGGACAGGATCAGGTTGTCGATGTCGACGCCGAGCTTCTTCGCGTACTCGGGGTCGAGGGCGTGCTCCGCGTCCACGAAGGCGACCTGGCCGCCGGACTTCTGCGCGTTCGCCACCGCATGCAGGGTCAGGGTCGTCTTACCGGAGGATTCCGGTCCGTAGACCTCCACCACACGGCCGCGCGGCAGACCGCCGACGCCGAGGGCCACGTCGAGCGCGGTCGACCCGGTCGGGATGACCTCGATGGGCTCGTTCGTCCGGTCACCCATGCGCATGACCGCGCCCTTGCCGAATTGCCGTTCAATTTGTGCGAGCGCGGCGTCGAGCGCCTTCTCGCGGTCGGTTCCTGCCATGGGTTCCACCCGGTTTGCTTGAGTCGATCGCTTCACGTCAAAGACGCTAACGCCTGCCACTGACAACGCGCCCCGACGCACGTCCGGCCTGTGGATAACGCGGATGCATTTCGGTCTCAACCGGAACAGAACACCCGCTGTTGAGCCTCACCGGCACCCCCATAAGAATGGATGTTCGATTTTCGTGTCAAGTCGCGCCACGCGGAGCCCACGGGGTGCGGCTGCCCTCAGGGGGCTCCGGTGTCGCTGCTCCGGGGGCGCGCCACGCCCGGCCGGCGGATCCACAGACGGCGGGCGCTCCCGAGCGCCCGCGGGCCGCCGGGGCCGCGGTGACCGTGCACACGAGGGTCATCCGTGACGTCGTACCGCTTCACATACGCACCGAGGAACGCCTGGAGGGTGGCGATGGCGGGGATGGCGATCAGCGCGCCGACGGCGCCGAGCAGGGCGGTGCCCGCGACGACCGAGCCGAAGGCGACCGCCGGATGGATGTCGACGGTCTTGGAGGTCAGCTTGGGCTGCAGCACGTAGTTCTCGAACTGCTGGTAGATCACCACGAAGATCAGCACCCACAGCGCGTACCAGGGGTCGACCGTGAAGGCGATCAGCATGGGCAGCGCGCCCGCGAGGTAGGTGCCGATGGTGGGGATGAACTGCGACACCAGGCCCACCCACACGGCCAGTACGGGTGCGTAGGGCACCTCGAGGAACTCCAGCAGGACGTAGTGGGACAGGCCGGAGGCGAGTGCCATCAGCCCGCGCGAGTACAGATAGCCGCCGGTCTTGTTCACGGCTATCTCCCACGCGCGCAGCACTTCGGCCTGCCGCGCGGGCGGCAGCAGGGAGCAGACGGTGCGCCGGAGTCGGGGGCCGTCGGCGGCGAAGTAGAACGAGAACAGGGCGATGGTCAGCAGTTGGAAGAGACCGCCGAGAACCTGGGTGGAGACGTCCAGCACGCCGGTGGCGCTGTTCTGGACGTAGTTGCGCAGCCAGTCGGAGCGCAGCAGACCCTCCTGGATGTCCACCCGTCGCAGCTCGGTGTGGAAGTGGGTGTTGATCCAGTTGATCACGGAGTCGAGGTAGTTGGGGAAATCCTCGACGATCTTGACGATCTGCCCCGCGAGCATGGACCCGAGCAGCGTGACGAAGCCCGCCGACACGACCAGGATGCCCAGGAAGACGAGGAAGGTGCCCAGGCCCCGGCGCACCCCGCGCGCCGCCATCCAGCTCACCGCGGGCTCGACGGCGAGTGCCAGGAAGAACGCGATGAGGATATTGATCAGCAGGCCGGTGAGCTGGTGGAAGGCCCAGCTGCCCAGCTGGAACACGGCGACCAGCGCGAGAGCGAGCACCATGGCACGCGGCAGCCAGCGCGGCATACGGGCGCCCGGCCCGGGCATGGGGGCCGACGGAGGCCCGGCGGACGGTGGCGCGCCGGGCGTGGTGGGATGCTGGGCCGCCGGCCCGGTCTCTTCGGTGGATGCCACGGCTCAAGTCTCGCCCACGCCGACCGCGGCAGTCCGGCCCCGGGGTATCTCTGTGACGATCAGCGCTTCTCCCGGGGAACGTCCATCACCGTGCAGACAACCTGCCAGACGTCCTTGGCGCTCCATCCGGCCGCCAGCGCCTCGCACACGGTGCGCCCGCCGAGCTCGGCCATGACATGGTCGCGCGCGAAGGTGTCGGCGTAGCCCGCGCCGAAGTGCTCCGCCATCCGCTCCCAGAAGACCGTCAACCGCATGCCCTCAGTATCCCGCCTGTGGGGGTGACCCCTGGCCACCGCGCCTCACGGCGTCACTTTCCGCCTACCGTCGGTCCCATGGCCGACACCGGAGCTGCCCCACTGCCGCCGACATCCCCGCCGCACGGTGCGCTCGCGCGGGCGGAGCGGTTCGTCTGGCTCACCGCGCGGGTGCTCGAACAGCATCTTTTCGCCCATCACTTCCGCGGCGGCGGAACCGCTCCGGTGGAGAGAGCGCTGGACGCCTACCGCAACGAGGACGGCGGATACGGCCACGCGCTGGAGCCCGACCTGCGCGGTCCGGTCAGCCAGCCGCTGCACACCGCACTGGCCCTGCGGGTGATGGACGCCGTGGGAAACTGCGCCGGCCGGCGCGCGGAGGACGTGTGCCGCTATCTGACGTCCGTTTCGACAGCGGACGGCGCGCTTCCGGCGGTCCGTCCCGGTCAGCGCGGTTACCCGGCGGCGCCCTTCTTGCCGGTCGTGGACGACCCGCCCGGCGAACTGCTGGCCACCGGGCCGGTGGTGGGACTGTTGCACCGCAACGCGGTGTGGCACGCCTGGCTGTTCCGTGCCACGGACTTCTGCTGGCAGTCCGTGGAGTCGCTGGAGAAGTCGCACCCCTACGAGATCGAGGCCGCCCTGGCCTTCCTGGACCACGTGCCGGACCACGCCCGCGCGAAGGCCGCCGCAGAGCGGCTGGGCCGCCTGGTGCGCGAGCAGCGGCTCGCGGCCCTCGACCCGGACGACCTGGATGCCCACCCGGTCGCCCCCGGATACGCCCCGGGCGAACACCACTTCCCGCACGACTACGCGCGGACGCCGCGCTCCCTGGCCCGCGCGTGGTTCACCGACGAGGAGATGGCACGCTCCCTGGACTTCCTGGCGACCGGGCAGCAGAAAGACGGCGGCTGGCCCATCCGCTGGCGGCAGTGGGCGCCGGGTCCCTCCCTGGAGGCCCGTCCGATGGTGACGATCGAGGCCCTGCGCACCCTGGTGGCGTACGGCCGTCCCGTCGACTGAATGGACATCCGCGTTGCGTCTCCGCGGCCAGGAGAAGGACTGCCGCGCACGCAACGGGATGCGATGCGGCCCGGGGCGTGGCCGCCGGCGGGGGCGTGACCGCTGACCGGGGGTGGGTTTCGCCCGCCCGCGCTCGCGGGTTGCCGCCGCGCCCTCCGTGCCGCCCTGGGGCCCCTCCCAGGCCCCTTGAGGCACCCTGAGTCGCTGAGGGAGGCACGACCACGACTGCCCGGGGCTGCGGCGGTGACGCCTACAGCACCGGGCCCTCGCGGGCCGCCCCCCGCACACCGGTGCCGACACGTCTTCGTGCGGCACCGCCGGGCACCCGTCCGGGCACCCTCTCACCCGCCCAGTGCCCGCACCCCCGCCGTCACGACGACGGCTGCTCCGACGACGAGCAGGAACGGGGCGCGCAGGATCAGCGCCACGGCCGCGGCCGCCAGTCCTGCCGCGCGGGCGTCCAGTACCAGCAGCCGGCCGTCGGAGAAGGTCTGCTGAGCGGTCAGGGCGGCGAGCAGGGCGACCGGCACGAGCGCGGCAAGCTGCCTGACGAGAGGCCGCTCCAGGACCCCGGCGGGCACCAGCAGCCCCGCGAGTTTCACGGCGTAACAGCCGAGGACGGTCACACCGATCGCGATCCAGATGTTCAACGGTCCTCCTCCGGTACGTCCCCGCGCGAAGCGCCCCTGCGGCCCCGCGCCCACAGGACGGCCGGTGCCGCGAGCGCGGCCACCAGGACCGGCACTCCGGCCGGCAGGACGGGCAGCAGACCGAGCCCCAGGAGCACGGCGAGCCCGGCGACGGCCCGCTCGGTGCCGGTCCGCAGCATCGGGGCGAGCAGCGCCAGAAAGACGGCGGGACCGGCCGCGTCGAGCCCCCACGCGTCGGTGTCCCCGATCGCCTCCGCGCCCAGCGCGCCGAGCAGCGTGGTGAGGTTCCACAGGAGGTACAGGCTGAGCCCGGTCACCACGAACCCGATGCGTGCGCTGCGCCGGGTGGGCTGGGCGAGCGACACCGCGGCCGTCTCGTCGATGACCCACTGCGCGGCGAACGGACGCACCGCGCGGGGCAGCGCCAGCAACTGCGACAGACGCAGCCCGTAGAAGGCGTTGCGCACTCCCAGGAAGAACGCGCCCGCGGCGGCGGTGAACGGGCCGCCACCGGCGGCCAGCGCCCCCACCAGGGCGAACTGGGAGGCGCCGGTGAACACCAGCAGGCTGAGCGCACAGGTCTGGAGCAGGGTGAGTCCACTGCCCGCCGAGGTCACGCCGAAGGCGAACCCGGAGAGTCCGACGGCGATCCCGACGCCGAGGGCGTCCCGCACGACGGCGCCGTCCGGCTTTCCTCCCGCGTCGTCCCGTAGGTCCGCGCGTGCTGCTGTCCGTTCCGCTGCCACGCCCCGGACGGTACGGAAGGGTCGCCACCCGCGTCTTGTACGTTCTTGCGCTCGCGCTGGTAGGCGCCCGGCGGTACGCCGACGATCCGGCCGAAGTGCCGGTTCAGGTGCGGCTGGTCGGTGAACCCGACGGCGAGGGCCACCTGCGACGGGGCCGTCCCCGCGTCCAGCAGCCGCCGCGCCCGCCGCACCCGCGCGTCGGTGAGCCAGGTGTGCGGCGGCATCCCGTAGGTGTCACGGAACGCGCGCAGCAGGGCGAACGGGCTGGTGCCGAGCTCGGCGGCCAGCCGCTCCAGCGTCGGCGGCCCGGCCATCCGTTCCTCCAGCGCCGCACGCGCGCGTGCGGCGATCCGGGCCCCCGCCGTGCGCACCTCGCGTCGCGGCAGCGTCCCGCCGTTCGACCGCAGCAGCCGGGTCACCGCGACCCGGAGCAGGGTGTCGGCGGCGAGCGCGTTGCCCTCGTCGGTGGCCCGCAGCACCTGGTGCACCAGATGGACCGCGTACGGGTCGTCGAGGACGGGCGTCACGAACCCGGGTGCGCCGCGCAGCGTGGTGGTCTCGGCCGCGATCGCGGCCACCACCTCCGGCGACGGGTACACCGCCCCGTACCGCCAGCCGTCGGGAACGCCCGCCCGGCCGGTGTGCGGGGTGTCCGGGTTCACCAGCGCGAGGGACCCGGGACCGGCGTACTGGTCGCCGCCGCCGTGGTGGAAGACCTCCACGCCGTCGGCGATGGCGGCGATCACGAAGTGCTCGTGGGTGTGCCGGACGAACGCCTTCCGTATGTAGCGGGCACGCAGCAGATCGACACCGGGCAGTTCGTCGTACCGCCAGTGCCGCGCACGCTCCTTGCGCGTTTCCGCCATACGGCCATTGTCACGCAGCTCGGACCGCCCGTGCCCGGGCCTCCCACCCTCCGCGGTCCGGCCCGATTGTCAGTGGCCGGGTGCACGATGGACGCATGGTCAGCGATCCGCACCGAGCCCTGGACGGCTTCTCCCCCGCGACCCGCGGCTGGTTCACGGGGGCGTTCTCCGCGCCCACCGCCGCGCAGGCCGGCGCGTGGCAGGCCATCGGGGAGGGCTCGGACGTGCTGGTGGTCGCCCCCACCGGCTCCGGGAAGACCCTGGCGGCCTTCCTCGCCGCTTTGGATCAGCTGGCCTCCGCGGCGCCGCCCGCCGACCCCAAGAAGCGCTGCCGTGTGCTGTATGTCTCACCGTTGAAGGCCCTGGCCGTCGACGTCGAGCGCAACCTCCGCAGCCCGTTGACCGGGATCCGCCAGGAATCCGTGCGCCTGGGTCTGCCCGAGCCCGAGGTGAAGGTCGGCATCCGCTCCGGCGACACCCCGCCCGCCGAGCGCCGCGCCCTGGCCACCCGGCCACCGGACATCCTGATCACCACCCCGGAGTCGTTGTTCCTGATGCTCACGTCGGCCACGCGCGACGCGCTGACGGGCGTGGAGACGGTGATCCTGGACGAGGTGCACGCGGTCGCGGGCACCAAGCGCGGCGCGCATCTCGCGCTCACGCTGGAGCGGCTGGACGAGCTGCTGCCCCGCCCGGCCCGCCGCATCGGCCTCTCGGCGACCGTGCGCCCGGTGGACGAGGTCGCCCGGTTCCTCTCCCCGCGCCGCAAGGTGGAGATCGTGCAGCCGGAGTCGGGCAAGGAGTTCGACCTGTCCGTGGTGGTGCCGGTCGAGGACCTGGGTGAGCTGGGCGGTTCACCGGTCGCCGACGGCTCGGAGGGTGCCGAGCGCCCGTCGATCTGGCCGCACGTCGAGGAGCGGATCACCGACCTCGTGCAGTCGCACCGCTCGACCATCGTGTTCGCGAACTCCCGTCGTCTCGCCGAGCGCCTGTGCAACCGGCTCAACGAGATCGCCTACGAGCGGGCCACCGGGGAGCCGCTGGACGAGCACCACTCCCCCGCCGACCTCATGGGCGGTTCCGGGGCCGCCCAGGGGGCGCCCGCGGTCATCGCGCGTGCGCACCACGGCTCGGTGTCCAAGGAGCAGCGGGCCCTGGTCGAGGAGGACCTCAAGGCGGGCCGGCTGCCCGCGGTGGTCGCCACCTCGAGCCTGGAGCTGGGCATCGACATGGGCGCCGTCGACCTGGTGATCCAGGTCGAGTCGCCGCCGTCGGTCGCCTCCGGGCTCCAGCGCGTCGGCCGCGCGGGGCACCAGGTGGGCGCGGTCTCCACGGGCGTGGTGTTTCCGAAGTACCGGGGCGACCTGGTGCAGTCGGCCGTGGTCACCGAGCGGATGCGCACCGGAGCCATCGAGTCCCTGAGGGTCCCCGCCAACCCGCTCGACGTCCTGGCCCAGCAGATCGTCGCCATGACCGCCATGGACACCTGGCAGCTCGACGACCTGCTCGCCCTGGTCCGCCGCGCGGCGCCCTTCGCCTCCCTGCCCGATTCGGCGTTCACGGCCGTCCTGGACATGCTCGCCGGCCGCTACCCGTCCGACGCCTTCGCGGAGCTGCGTCCGCGCGTGGTGTGGGACCGGGTCACGGGCGAGATCACCGGCCGGCCCGGTGCCCAGCGCCTGGCCGTCACCTCCGGGGGCACGATCCCCGACCGGGGCCTCTTCGGGGTGTTCCTGGCGGGCGCCGACCCCAAGAAGGGCGGCGGCCGGGTCGGCGAGCTGGACGAGGAGATGGTCTACGAGTCCCGCGTCGGCGATGTCTTCACGCTCGGCACCAGTTCCTGGCGCATCGAGGACATCACGCGCGACCGCGTCCTGGTCTCCCCGGCGCCCGGGGTGCCTGGCCGGCTGCCGTTCTGGAAGGGCGACCAGCTGGGCCGGCCGCTGGAACTGGGCCGCGCGGTGGGTGCCTTCCTGCGCGAGGTGGGCGCGCTGACCAAGGACGATGCCCGGCTGCGGCTCCTCGCGGCAGGGCTGGATGCCTGGGCGGCGGACAACGTCCTGTCCTACCTCGACGAGCAGCGCGAGGCCTGCGGTCACGTCCCCGACGACCGCACCATCGTCGTCGAGCGCTTCCGCGACGAGCTCGGCGACTGGCGGGTCGTCGTGCACTCCCCGTTCGGTGCCCAGGTGCACGCCCCGTGGGCGCTCGCGCTCGGGGCCCGCCTCTCCGAGCGGTACGGCATGGACGCCCAGGTGATGCACGCCGACGACGGCATCGTGCTGCGGCTGCCGGACGCCGACCTGATGAGCCTCGACCTGCTCGACCAGGACCCGGCGAAGACCGGTACCGAATACGACGCGGACCGGGCCCCCGTGGGTGCCGCCGACGTCGTCTTCGACAAGGGAGAGGTCGACCAGGTCGTCACCGACCAGGTGGGCGGCTCGGCGCTGTTCGCGTCCCGGTTTCGCGAGTGCGCCGCCCGCGCGCTGCTACTGCCTCGCCGCAGCCCCGGCCGGCGCACCCCGCTGTGGCAGCAACGTCAGCGCGCCTCCCAGCTGCTCCAGGTGGCGGGGGAGTTCGGCTCGTTCCCGATCGTCCTGGAAGCGGTGCGCGAATGCCTCCAGGACGTCTTCGACGTACCCGGACTCGTCGAGCTGATGGGCGACCTGGAGTCCCGCAAGGTGCGCCTGGTGGAGGTCACCACACCCGAGCCGTCCCCCTTCGCCCGTTCCCTCCTCTTCGGATACGTCGCCCAGTTCCTGTACGAGGGCGACTCCCCACTCGCCGAGCGCCGCGCCGCCGCCCTGTCCCTGGACTCACGGCTGCTCGCCGAGCTCCTCGGCCAGGCGGAGCTGCGCGAACTGCTCGACGCCGAGGTGCTGACCGAGCTGGAGCGCGAGCTGCAGTGGCTCACCGAGGACCGGCGTGCCAAGGACACGGAGGGCGTGGCCGACCTGCTGCGGCTGCTGGGCCCGCTCACCGATGCCGAACTCGCCGAGCGCGGCGCCGAGCCGCAGTGGGCGCGGGAACTCGCCTCCGCGCGGCGCGCCCTCCGGGTGCGGGTGGCCGGCGCCGACCACTGGTCGGCGATCGAGGACGCCGGCCGGCTGCGCGACGCGCTGGGCACGGCGCTGCCGGTCGGTGTGCCGGAGGCGTTCACCGAACCCGTCAAGGACCCGCTCGGCGACCTCCTCGCACGCTACGCGCGCACCCACGGTCCGTTCACATCGGCCACGGCAGCGGCCCGCTTCGGACTGGGCGTGGCCGTCACCGAGGGCGCCCTGCAGCGCCTCTCGGCGGCGGGCAGGGTCGTACAGGGCGAGTTCCATCCGGCCGGCATCGGACAGGAGTGGTGCGACGCGACCGTGCTGCGCAGGCTGCGCCGCCGTTCCCTGGCCGCGCTGCGGCACGAGCTGGAGCCGGTACCGCCTGCCTCGCTCGCCCAGTTCCTCCCCCAGTGGCAGCACATCGGCAAGGGACACACCCTGCGGGGCATCGACGGTCTGGTCCGCGCCGTCGAGCAGGTGCAGGGCGCGACCGTGCCCGCGTCCGCGCTGGAGAAGCTGGTCCTGCCGTCCCGGGTGGCGAACTACGCCCCGGCGATGCTCGACGAGCTCACGGCCGCCGGAGAGGTCGTGTGGGCCGGTGCCGGTTCACTCCCCGGGAAGGACGGCTGGGTCTCCCTCTACCTCGCGGACGCTGCCCCACTGCTCCTGCCGCCCCCGCATCCCCTGGAGCTCACCGCGCTCCACCAGTCCGTCCTGGGCACCCTCACCGGCGGTTACGGCCTGTTCTTCCGCCAGATCGCCGACCAGGTCCGGGCCACCACCCACCCCGAGGCCGGCGATCCCCAGCTGGCCGACGCCCTGTGGGACCTCGCCTGGTCCGGACGGCTCACCAACGACACGCTCGCCCCCATGCGCTCCCTGCTGGGTTCCGGCCGCACCGCGGGCTCCACGGCCCACCGCGCCAAGCGCTCGGTCCCGCGCGGACGCTACGGTTCGCTCACGGCGGCCGCGCGCACCGCATCCCGCACCGGCCCGCCGACCGTCGCGGGCCGCTGGTCCCTGCTCCCGGACCGGGACGCCGACCCGACGGTCCGCGCGCACGCGCTGGCCCGCACCCTGCTCGACCGGCACGGTGTGGTGACCCGGGGCGCGGTCGCCGCGGAAGGCGTCGAGGGCGGCTTTTCAGCGACGTACCGCGTGCTGTCCGCCTTCGAGGAGACCGGGCAGGCCCGTCGCGGCTATGTCGTGGAGGGCTTGGGCGCCGCCCAGTTCGCGATGGACGGGGCCGTGGACCGCCTCCGCGCGGCGGCCAACGCCCGTGAGCGCGGCGACGGCTTCCCGGCCTCAGGCGCGCCGGGCCCCTTCGGCGGCGGGCCCGACCCCTTCGCGGCCCCACCGGGCTTCGACGGCTCCCCCGGCCCGGAGGAGACGCCGTACCCCCGCCTGTCGCCGGGCGACTACGTCTCCCCCCGCGACCTGGCCGTACAGCCCTCGCCTCCGTGGCAGAACGGCGGCGGAGGTGCGTCCTACGATCCCTTCGCCGGCCGTCGCACCGGCGCGGACCGCTCGGCACGCGCCGTCGTCCTCGCCGCCGCCGACCCGGCGAACGCGTACGGTGCCGCGCTGAGCTGGCCCGAGCCCCCGACCGGTGCCGGGCACAAGCCCGGCCGCAAGGCAGGCTCCCTGGTGGTGCTCGTGGACGGCGAGCTCACGCTCTACATGGAGCGCGGTGGCAAGACGCTGCTGGCCTGGCCCGCGGCATCCGATGCCGAACCCGCCGAGGATCCCCGTCTCACGGCTGCCGCCGAAGCCCTCGCCGCCGCCGCCCGCGCGGGCTCCCTCGGCACGGTCACCGTGGAGCGCGTCAACGGCGCCTCCGCGTTGACATCTCCGCTGGGCGCCCTCCTGGAGACCGCGGGCTTCGTGGCCACACCCCGGGGCCTGCGGCTGCGCGCCTGACCGGCCCGCCCACCACTGCGCCCCGTCCTCACCCCCGAGCCCTCTCCGCACCCGCTGGCGGCACGCCCCCACGGCCCGCAACCCCTGCTGCCCGTGGGGAACCCTCCCGAGAACCGGGCCACCCGCCGGGGAACGCCCGCGCCCGACGCGACCGACCCCGCCCGGCCCGACGTGCCACCCTTGACACATGCCCGAAGGAGACACGGTCTGGCAGGCCGCGCGACGGCTGCACGACGCCCTCGCGGGAAAGGTGCTGACCCGCAGCGACCTCCGGGTGCCCCGGTTCGCCACGGCCGACCTCACCGGCCGCACGGTGCTGGACGTCACCCCACGCGGCAAGCATCTCCTGACCCGCCTCGAAGGCGGCCTGACCCTGCACTCGCACCTGAGGATGGACGGCTCCTGGAGGGTGTACTCCGACGGGCAGCGCTGGAACGGCGGCCCCGCCCACCAGATCCGCGCGATCCTCGGCAGCGCCGACCGCAGCGCCGTCGGCTACCGGCTGCCCGTACTGGAACTGGTGCGTACCGCCGACGAGGACCGCGCGGTCGGCCATCTCGGACCCGACCTCCTGGGCCCTGACTGGAACCCCGGCCTGGCGCTGGCCAACCTGGCGAAGGACCCGTCCCGCCCGCTCGGCGAGGCCCTCCTCGACCAGCGCAACCTCGCCGGTATCGGCAATGTCTACAAGAGCGAGCTCTGCTTCCTGCTCGGCATCACCCCCTGGCTCCCCGTGGGTGAACTGTCCGCCGACCGCACCGCGAAGCTTCCGGAGCTCGCCAGGAAGCTGCTGGAGTTCAATCGCGAACGCCCGATCCGCAGCACGACGGGCCGCCGCGGCCAGGACCTCTTCGTGTACGGCCGTGCCCGCCGCCCCTGCCTGCGCTGCCAAACCCCGATCCGCCTCGCGGACCAGGGCGACGGCTCCCGTGAACGCCCCACGTACTGGTGCCCTACCTGCCAGCCGGGCCCGGCCCCCGGACGATCGCAGGGCGCCTTCCCCCGCTGACCGCGTACGGCACGAAGCGAACCGGCAGCCCGTCAGCTCTGCGCCCCTACCGTGCGCCGGAGCGCCAGGCCCTGCGCCAGCGCCCCGCCGCGAGTGCCCCTTCCGCCCGCGCCTTGGGCATGCAGCGCACAGGCAGCACGCTGAGCCCCCAGCCGCCGGCCGCGACCGCTCCTTCCAGCGCACCGGCGTCGGGCGCCAGCATCAGGCGTGCCACCGCCCACCACCACAGCGCCCCGAACCCCAGCACGGCCCACCGGTGCACGGCCCGCCCCGGCGTCACCATCCCTGGGCCGCCTCCCGAAGAGTCTGCGGCCCGCAAGGGCACGTCACCCGTTCTCGGCCTGGAACATCCAGTGCTGCTTCTCGAGGTCCCCGGTGATCGTGATGAGGAGGTCCTGGCTCACCGGATCCGGTTCCCCGGTCGACATGACCCGCTCACGCATCCGGGTGATCACCGCGCCGAGCGCGTCGACCATCGCGCCCACCGCGGTGGAGTCGTCGACCCAGCCCTCGGGCGTCACACCGATCCCGCTGCCGACGGCCACCGTCGCGGCACGCCCGTCGGGAGAGACACCGAGGGCCGCGGCTCGCTCGGCGACGGTGTCGGAGTGCGCACGCGCCAGGGACACGACCTCGTCGAGCTGGAGATGCACCGAGCGGAAGCGCGGCCCGACCACGTTCCAGTGGATCTGCTTCGCCACCAGGGCGAGATCCACCAGGTCGGCCAGAGCGCCCTGCAGCGCCTCGGACACGGTCTTCAGGTTCTCGTCGGACAACGGGCTCTTCACGACGTACATCCGCACCTCCGTGGCTGACCCCCGCCTCGTCCCTCAACGATGACGGTCCCGCGCCGCACCGGCAAACGCACACGGGCACGGAACGGCCCGCACATGCGAAAACCCCGGCGGCACCCTCCCGGATCTTCCGGACGGGCCCCTACCGGGGCATCCCACACTTCACACCGCGCAGGCGACGAACACCATGCTCACGCGGC
This sequence comes from Streptomyces sp. NPDC031365, assembly GCF_055569765.1. Lineage (NCBI taxonomy): Bacteria > Bacillati > Actinomycetota > Actinomycetes > Kitasatosporales > Streptomycetaceae > Streptomyces > Streptomyces sp. NPDC031365. The sequence goes on from NZ_JBVIIM010000017.1 coordinate 158,304, forward strand.
GACGACGTCCACCGCCTCGGCGGGCGCCTTGATGGTCACCCGTTCCGGTGGCACACCGGCCACCGACACGGAACCCAGCATCGGGCGAACCGACGTGGGTACGGGCTGGCTGGGGGTCGCTGCAGCAGACTGGGCCAGCTCGGCGAGGGCGAGCTCGTCGCTCACTTCCCGCATGAGCTCGGACATCCGTACGTCCAGCGCGTCGCAGATGGCGGAGAGCAGCTCGGAGGAAGCCTCCTTCTGCCCCCGCTCCACCTCGGATAGATAGCCGAGTGAGACTCGGGCGGACGAGGAGACTTCGCGCAGAGTACGGCCCTGGCGCTGGCGCTGCCGACGCAGCACGTCACCCAGCAGGCGACGGAGCAGAATCATCGGTGGCTCCCTCCTCGGACCGCGTAGCCGCATCCTTCTCGCCCCACCGTACCGCCTCGCGCCGCGGCCGTGCGGGGAGCGATGTCGTGTTCACTCAGGGCTGCAAACATCAAAACCCCCCGTTCCGTTCCGTATCCTGTGCCCGCTCATTCCCGGTGTGTTCGCCCGCAAGCTCCGTCAGAAGCAGTGCGAGTACGCTCCGTACACTCTCCATACGAATTTCCGCGCGGTCGCCGTTCAACCGCAGATGCTCCACTTTTCCGCCACCGGCGGAACGGGAGCCCGCCCCGCGGGGTCCGGCCACGGCCACGAACACGGTTCCGACGTCCTGTCCGTCCTGCCGGTCGGGACCGGCGACGCCGGTGGTGGCGATGCCCCAGTCGGCGCCCAGTGCCTCGCGGACGCCGGCCGCCATCTGGGCCGCCACCTGCGGATCCACCGCTCCCCTCTGCGCCAGCAGAGTGGCGTCCACGCCGAGCAGCCGGTGCTTCAGTTCGGTGGCGTAGGCCGTCACCGAACCTCGGAAGGCCTTGGACGCCCCGGGTACCGAGGTGATCTCGGCCGCCACCAGGCCACCGGTCAGCGACTCGGCGACGGCGAGCGTTCCGCCGTTCACGGTGAGTAGTCGCACCACTTCGGTGGCCGTGGAACTCACGCTTCCGTCTCCTCCAACGCCGCCTTGCGCTCGGCGATTCCCTGTCTGCGGAGCACGATGGCCTGCTTCACATAGTCGAGTCCGGTCGCCACGGTCAGCAGGACCGCCGCCGCCATCACCCACCACCGCAGCGTCGCCAGCCATCCCGTCAGCGCCAGTACGTACATGCCGACGGCGATGCCCTGGGTGAGGGTCTTGAGCTTGCCCCCCCGGCTGGCCGGGATGACGCCGTAGCGAAGGACGAGGAAACGCAGCAGGGTGATGCCGAGTTCCCGGCCGAGGATGACTCCGGTGACCCACCACGGCAGATCGCCCAGTGCGGAGAGACAGATCAGCGCCGCTCCCATGATCGCCTTGTCGGCGATGGGGTCGGCGATCTTACCGAAGTCGGTGACGAGGTTGTAGGTGCGCGCCAGATGACCGTCGAACAGGTCGGTGATCATGGCGACGGCGAAGGCCGCCCAGGCGAACGACCGCCACGCCGGATCGTACCCGCCCTCGGCGAGCATCAGCATCACGAACGCCGGCACCAGGAGCAGCCGGAGCATGGTCAGCAGATTGGCGACATTCCAGACGCTGGCCTGGTTGACGGCCGCTGCCGCGATCTTCCCGCCGCGGGCCGGCTTCGCACCGTCCCCGGCGTCGACGCCGTCGTCGGACGAGGCGGCCGGAGCCACACCTTCACCGTGCGACGGGGCGCTTCCCCGGCCACGGCCGGCCAGGTCACGTCGTGCCGGACCGCCACCGGACGATCCCGGAGCCGCGCCCCGGCCCACCCGCGCGGCCGCGCGGCCCGAGACAGAGCCCGGCGTGCCCTTGGGTACGGCGCCCGCCGCCTTCCTCGCGCCGGAGGGGCCGCCTGCCGCCGATGCCGGAAGACCCGTCATCTGCCCGCCTCCTCACTCCACGCGAGCGAACCCTGGAACAGCGGCTCGGCCACCAGGTCGACACCTTCCGTGCCGACCACCTTCGCCTCGACCATACGGCCGGCGCTCAGACCCTCGCCGCTCGTGAGCAGCACCTGGCCGTCCGTCTCGGGAGCCTGGTGCGCCGCCCGGCCGTACACACCCTCCTCCTCGTCCACGGACTCCACCAGCACGTGCACGGTCTCGCCGACCCGCTCCTCGGCGCGCTGCGAGACCAGTTCCTCGGCCATCCGGGAGATCCGGGCCAGCCGCTCGGCGACGACGTCCTCGTCGAGCTTGCGGTCGTACGTCGCCGCCTCGGTGCCCTCCTCGTCGGAGTAGCCGAAGACGCCGATGGCGTCCAGCCGCGCGTGGTTCAGGAACCGCTCCAGCTCGGCGAGGTCGGCCGGGGACTCGCCGGGGAAGCCGACGATGAAGTTGGAGCGCACGCCGGCCTGGGGCGCCTTGCTCCGGATGGTGTCGAGCAGTTCCAGGAACCGGTCGGTGTCGCCGAACCGCCGCATCGCGCGCAGCACGTCGGGCGCGGAGTGCTGGAAGGACAGGTCGAAGTAGGGGGCGATCTTCGGGGTGGAGGTCAGTACGTCGATCAGACCGGGCCGCATCTCGGCCGGCTGGAGGTAGCTGACCCGCACCCGCTCGATGCCGTCGACCTCGGCGAGCTCGGGCAGCAGGGACTCCAGCAGGCGGATGTCGCCCAGGTCCTTGCCGTAGGAGGTGTTGTTCTCGGAGACCAGCATGATCTCCTTCACGCCCTGCTCGGCCAGCCACCGGGTCTCGTTCAGCACGTCGCTGGGCCGGCGTGAGATGAAGGAGCCGCGGAAGGACGGGATGGCGCAGAAGGAGCAGCGCCGGTCACAGCCGGAGGCGAGCTTCACCGAGGCGACCGGCGCGCCGTCCAGCCGGCGGCGCAGGGGAGCCCGGGGGCCGGAGGCCGGGGCAAGGCCGTCGGGCAGGTCCACCGGGCCGTGGCCCGGAAGCGCGACGGAGGCGGCGGAGTCCTGCCGCTCAGCCGGGCTGATCGGCAGCAGCTTGCGTCGGTCGCGCGGGGTGTGGGAGGCGTGGATGCCGCCGTTCAGAATGGTCTGGAGGCGGTCGGAGATGTCGGTGTAGTCGTCGAAGCCGAGCACCCCGTCGGCCTCGGGAAGGGCCTCGGCGAGCTCATTGCCGTACCGCTCGGCCATGCAGCCCACGGCCACGACGGCCTGCGTTCTCCCGTGCCCCTTGAGGTCGTTGGCCTCCAGGAGGGCGTCGACGGAGTCCTTCTTGGCGGCCTCGACGAATCCACAGGTGTTGACGACGGCCACGTCGGCGTCCTCGGCGTCCTCCACGAGCTGCCAGCCGTCCGCCTCCAAACGGCCTGCGAGCTCCTCCGAGTCCACCTCGTTACGGGCGCAGCCAAGGGTGACAAGTGCGACGGTACGGCGTTCAGGCATGGACTCAAGACTACTTCGTCCTACCGACACCCCACGTCGACGGGGTTGGCCGATCTTGGCCGACCCCGTCGCCGATGCGCCCCGCGGGGCCGTTCATCCGGCCTGCGGGTCGCCCTTGGTGTAGGTCAGGCGCTCGACCGCGCCCGGCTGCCAGTCGTCCTCGATCTTCTTGCCGTTCACGAACAGGTCGATCGCGCCGGCGTCACCGAGAACCAGATTGACCTTGGAACTGTCCTGGAACGTCTTGGAGTCGCCCTGTTTGAGCAGTCCGTCGAACAGCAGCCGCCCGCTGTGGTCCTTGGCGGAGATCCAACTGCGTCCGTCGGCGGCCGTGACCTGGACGGTCACCTTGTCCTGCGGTGCGGCGGCGATGGCGCTGTCCGACGGTTCCGGCGTGGGCGCGGCAGGCTTTTCGGACTTGGGCGTCGGCGAGGTCGACTTGCTGGGGGTGGCACCGTCGGCGACGTTCGCCTTGCCACCCTCTTCGTCGCCCTTGACCATGGTGAACCCGACGAAGCCGATCACGACGACGATCGCGGCGACCATGGCGGCGGTCCAGTTGGGTCCGCGCCGCTCCGGCCGGATGCGTTCCGCCTCGAAGAGGGGGGCCGCCGGGGTCGGGGCAGGGCGGCCACCGCCGTGCTCCTCCTCGTACTGGGTGATCAGTGGGGCCGGATCGAGGTGCACGGCCTTGGCCAGGGTTCGGATGTGCCCGCGTGCGTAGACGTCACCGCCGCAGGGCGTGAAGTCGTCCGCTTCGATGGCGTGCACGATGGCGATCCGGACACGGGTGGCGGTACTGACGTCGTCTACGGTGAGCCCGGCGGCGATGCGCGCCTGCTGCAGCGCTCGGCCGACGGAGACGGAAGGGCGGACTTCCTCGGAAACGTCTTCGAACGGACGCTCGTCTTCAGGGGAGTTGCCGTTGGACACGGGGGCGCCTTTCGAGCGTGTAGCCGCCTGTGCTGGAGGTTCAGTCTAGGAGGGGTACGAGAGGGTGGGGCAACCGGGCGGTCGGACTTTGTACGCCATCGGAATGGCCCGACATCCCGATGGTGGACCTGCGCTTGTATCGCTTCGCTCAACTTGACGTACGCCGAGGGGAAACAGTTGCTCGATGATCCCTAACGGGTGGGTCACGATCGGCCACCGGGCTGCCCCGGGGCGACGGCCGTGTCCCACTCGCCTACTCTTCAGACTCCCCCCGGATCAGCGCGAGCACGCCATCCAGCTCATCAGGCTTCACAAGAACGTCACGAGCCTTCGATCCCTCACTCGGTCCGACGATGTTCCTCGACTCCATGAGGTCCATCAGCCGGCCGGCCTTGGCGAAGCCGACGCGCAGCTTGCGCTGGAGCATGGAGGTCGATCCGAACTGGGTGGAGACGACCAGTTCGGCGGCCTGGCACAGCAGGTCGAGGTCGTCACCGATGTCCTCGTCGATCTCCTTCTTCTGCTTGGTCCCGACGACGACGTCCTCGCGGAAGACGGGCGCCATCTGGTCCTTGCAGTGCTGGACGACAGCCGAGACCTCCTCCTCGGTCACGAAGGCGCCCTGCATACGCGTCGGCTTGTTCGCCCCCATCGGAAGGAACAGGCCGTCACCCTTGCCGATCAGCTTCTCGGCGCCGGGCTGGTCGAGGATGACCCGCGAGTCGGCGAGCGAAGAGGTGGCGAACGCCAGCCGGGACGGAACGTTCGCCTTGATCAGGCCGGTGACGACGTCGACCGACGGCCGCTGGGTGGCGAGCACCAGGTGGATTCCGGCCGCCCGCGCGAGCTGCGTGATGCGCACGATGGCGTCCTCGACGTCACGCGGGGCGACCATCATCAGGTCGGCCAGCTCGTCGACGATCACCAGCAGATACGGGTACGGCTGGAGCTCGCGCTCGCTGCCCTCCGGGGGCTTGGCCTTGCCCTCGCGCACCGCGCGGTTGAAGTCGTCGATGTGCCGGTAGCCGTAGGCGGCGAGGTCGTCGTAGCGCAGGTCCATCTCACGGACCACCCATTGCAGGGCTTCGGCGGCCCGCTTGGGGTTGGTGATGATCGGCGTGATCAGATGCGGGATGCCCTCGTACGCCGTCAGCTCGACGCGCTTGGGGTCGACCAGGATCATCCGGACGTCCTCCGGGGTCGCCCGCATCATGACCGAGGTGATCAGACAGTTGATGCAGGACGACTTGCCGGAGCCGGTTGCGCCGGCGACCAGCATGTGCGGCATCTTCGCCAGCGAGTGCATGACGTAGCCGCCCTCGACGTCCTTGCCGAAGGCGACGAGCATCGGGTCCTCGTCCTCGGCGGACTCCGCGAGCCGCAGGACGTCGCCGAGGTTGACCATCTCCCGGTCGGTGTTGGGGATCTCGATGCCCACGGCGGACTTGCCGGGGATCGGGCTGATGATCCGCACGTCGGGGCTGGCCACGGCGTACGCGATGTTCTTGGTCAGCGCGGTCACCCGTTCGACCTTCACGGCCGGTCCGAGTTCCACGACATAGCGGGTGACCGTCGGACCACGGGTGAAGCCGGTGACGGCCGCGTCCACCTTGAACTCGGTGAAGACCTTCCGCAGTGCGTCGACTATGGCGTCGTTGGCCGCGCTACGCGCCTTGCCCGGCCCGCCGCGGGTGAGCAGATCGAGCGAGGGCAGGGAGTAGGTGATGTCGCCGGAGAGCTGGAGCTGCTCCGCGCGGGGCGGAAGATCGCGGGGCTCCCGGGGCGGTGCCTTGGTCATGTCCAGGACGCCGGCGGGGGGCTTCTCCTGCTTCGGTTTGTCCGCCTTCGGTTTCTCCGGCTTCGGGCGGGCGGCCGGGACCGGTGTGGGCGTGGTGGGCTCGCGGTCGCCGGTGCTCACGCCCTGGGTCAGGTCGGCGACGATCGGCGAGGGCGGCATGCCGTGCAGCACGGCGCCGTCGAGCGCGGCGGCCGCGGCGGCGGCCACGTCCACCGCGTCCATCGGCCGGTCCATGTCGGGCTGCTGCACTGCGGACCTGCGGGGCCTCGCCCTGCGTCGGGACAGCGCCTCCTGCTCCGCGCTCTCGGGGTCGTACTCCTCGCCGGCCGGCCGTCGTCTGCGGCGGCTCACCGGCAGCGTCTCGCGCCACTGCTCCTCGTAGCGGGCGTCGTCCTCGCCGAAGTCCTCCGGCTCGGGTTCGTGGACGATTCCGAGCCGGACGCCGAGCTGGCGCAGACGCTGCGGAATGGCGTTCACCGGCGTGGCCGTGACGACCAGCAGACCGAAGACGGTGAGCAGCACCAGGAGCGGCACGGCGAGCACGTCGGTCATGGTGGACGACAGTGGCGTGGCCGCCGCCCAGCCGATGAGGCCGCCGGCGTCCCGTATGGCGTGCATGCCCTCGCTGCGGGCCGGTGACCCGCACCCGATGTGGATCTGTCCGAGGACGCCGATGACGAGCGCGGACAGGCCGATGACGATCCGTCCGTTGGCCTCGGGCTTCTCCGGGTGCCGGATGAACCGTACGGCGATGACGGCCACCAGGATCGGCACCAGCAGGTCGAGCCTGCCGAAGGCGCCGGTGACCAGGATCTCCACGAGGTCGCCGACCGGGCCCTCCAGATCGGCCCAGGTACCGGCGGCGACGATCAGGGCGATGGCGAGCAGCAGCAGCGCGAGGCCGTCCTTGCGGTGGGCGGGGTCGAGGTTCTTGGCTCCCTGCCCTATGCCGCGGAAGACGGCACCGACGGCGTGCGCGAGGCCCAGCCACAGGGCGCGAACGAGCCGGTAGACGCCGCTGGTGGGGTTCGGTGCCGGTGCGGGTGCCGGCTTCTTCGCCGCGGCCCGCTTGGCCGGAGCCTTCTTCGCCGGGGCCTTCTTGGCAGCGGCCTTCTTCGCCGGAGCCTTCGCGGAAGCGGCCGCCTTCTTCGCGGGCGGCTTCTTGGCAGCGGAGGGACGTGAGGCCATGGGTGTGAGGTTACCGGTGGAGACCGCAGGGGACACGCGTGGCGGATGCTTCACCCGTTCGTGTCGCTCCCGCCGAGGCACGAAGCTGACGCGACGGGGCACGGAAGAAGCCCGATTGACACTCCTTCAGGACCGCTCACCTCCGGAGGCTCCACAAGGCCCGTGCCCCCGGCATCAGTTCTGCGACGGCACCGAGGACGCACTGCCGGTCCCCGGCTCCAGGGCGTCCAGCGCCCGTCGCAACCCCGTGAGCTTGCGCTCCAGATGGGCCGCCGTGGCCACCGCGGCCGCGTCCGTCGACTCGTCATTGAGCTGCTTGGTCAGCGCCTCGGCCTGCTCCTCGACGGCCGCGAGCCGCGCCGAAAGCTCGGCGAGCAGGCCCGCCGGCTCCTTCGCCTCACCGGTGTCCTTCTCGCCGCCCTCCAACTGGAGCCGCAGCAGTGACGCCTGCTCCCTCAACTGGCAGTTCTTCATGTACAGCTCGACGAAGACCGAGACCTTCGCACGCAGCACCCACGGGTCGAACGGCTTCGAGATGTAGTCGACCGCACCTGCCGCGTACCCGCGGAAGGTGTGGTGCGGACCGTGGTTGATCGCGGTGAGGAAGATGATCGGGATGTCCCGGGTGCGCTCTCGCCGCTTGATGTGCGCGGCGGTCTCGAAACCGTCCATGCCCGGCATCTGGACATCCAGCAGAATGACCGCGAAATCGTCCGTCAGCAGTGCCTTGAGTGCTTCTTCCCCGGACGATGCCCGCACCAGCGTCTGATCGAGCGCCGAGAGGATCGCCTCCAGCGCGAGCAGATTCTCCGGCCGGTCATCGACCAGGAGGATCTTGGCCTTCTGCACCATGGCCCGCCCTCCTCGCCCCGGCTTGGGGCCTCCCCTGTCCGCAGGACCTGGAGCCGCACCTGTGAGTACCGCCCCAGGGGACGACTCCCTTGCGCCGCCCGTCCTTGTGCCGGTCATCGTAGCCGCACCCCGCCTGTCGCCACACCCTGTCACCGTGATGTCACTGTGCACGTAGCAGAAACGCGGCGGGAGACCAGAAGGTTCCCCGAATCCCGTACTTCTACACGACCGCGCGTGCACCGCGTCAGCAACTCCGGGTGAACACCGAAGCTTCCCGTCACCATCGCGCGCCCTCCGGACGCCGCCCTCACTCCCCCCGCATCCACTGGTCCATCACGGACAGCAGGTGATCGGGGTCGACCGGCTTGGTCACATAGTCGGAGGCACCCGACTCGATCGCCTTCTCACGGTCGCCCTTCATCGCCTTCGCCGTGAGCGCGATGATCGGGAGCCCGGCGAACTGGGGCATCCGGCGGATCGCGTTGGTCGTGGCATACCCGTCCATCTCCGGCATCATGATGTCCATCAGCACGACCGCCACGTCGTCGTGCTGCTCCAGCACCTCGATGCCCTCACGGCCGTTCTCCGCGTACAGCACGGACAGACCGTGCTGCTCCAGGACACTGGTGAGCGCGAAGACGTTGCGGATGTCGTCGTCGACGATCAGCACCTTCTGCCCGCCGAAGCGGATGCCCCGGCGCGACGACCGGGGGGCCGGCTCCTGCTCCACGCCCGGCCACTGCTCCGGTTCGGCCGCGGGCCGCTGCTCGAGCGTGACCCTGCGGCGGCGCCGGAAGAGCACGGCCGGACCGTTCTGGGTGTCCCGGTACGACGTGACCTCCGCCGGCGTCTCGAGCTCCGGCGTGGACAGCTCGGCCGACCCCGCCGGGCCCCCGCCCTCCAGCGCCGGCATGGTCTGCGCGTAGCCGTGCGGCGGCAGCTCGCTGGGGTGCAGCGGCAGGTACAGCGTGAAGGTGGAGCCGCGGCCCGGCTCGCTCTGGGCATGGATCTCGCCACCGAGCAGCTGGGCGATCTCCCGCGAGATGGACAGCCCCAGCCCCGTACCGCCGTACTTGCGGCTGGTGGTCCCGTCGGCCTGCTTGAACGCCTCGAAGATCACCCGCATCTTGCTGGCCGCGATGCCGATGCCCGTGTCGCTCACCGAGAACGCGATCAGGTCCGCGTCCGGGTCGGTCAGCGAACCGGCCTCCAGCAACTGCTCCCGGATGGCCTGCGGGACATCGTCGCGGGCGGGCCGGATGACCAGCTCGACCGATCCGGAGTCCGTGAACTTCACCGCGTTGGAGAGCAGGTTGCGCAGCACCTGGAGCAGCCGCTGCTCATCGGTGTGCAGGGTGGCCGGCAGCTCCGGGGAGACCCGCACGGACAGGTCCAGCCCTTTCTCCGCGGTCAGTGGCCGGAAGGTGGCCTCCACGTAGTCGACGAGCTGGACGAGCGCGATACGCGTCGGGGAGACGTCCATCTTGCCCGCCTCGACCTTCGACAGGTCGAGGATGTCGTTGATGAGCTGGAGCAGGTCGGACCCGGCACCGTGGATGGTCTCGGCGAATTCCACCTGCTTCGGGGACAGGTTCGCGTCGGCGTTGTCGGCGAGCAGTTTGGCCAGGATGAGCAGCGAGTTGAGCGGCGTGCGCAGCTCGTGCGACATGTTCGCCAGGAACTCGCTCTTGTAGCGCATGGACACCGCGAGCTGTTCGGCGCGCTCCTCCAGGACCTGCCGCGCCTCCTCGATCTCGGTGTTCTTGACCTCGATGTCGCGGTTCTGCCGGGCCAGCAGCTCGGCCTTCTCCTCCAGTTCGGCGTTGGACGCCTGGAGCGCCTTCTGCCGCTGTTCCAACTCCGCCGACCGCTCGCGCAGTTGCTCGGTCAGCTCCTGGGACTGGGCCAGCAGCCGCTCGGTCTTGGTGTTGACCGAGATGGTGTTGACGCTCGTCGCGATCATCTCGGCGATCTGGTTGAGGAAGTCCTTCTGGATCGCCGTGAACGGCGTGAACGACGCCAGCTCGATGACACCGAGCACCTTCCCCTCGAACAGCACCGGAAGCACGATCACCTGTGCCGGGGGCGCCTCCCCGAGCCCCGAGGAGATCTTCAGATAGCCGCTGGGCGCGTTCTCCACCAGGATCGTGCGCTTCTCCATGGCGGCCGTCCCGATGAGCCCCTCACCCGGCCGGAACGACGTCGGCATGGATCCCATGGAGTAGCCGTACGAGCCCAGCATGCGCAGCTCGAACTGGTCGTCGTCCGCGGCGTTCAGGTCCTCGCCGTCGACCAGCGGCACCGCGACGAAGAAGGCACCGTGCTGCGCGGACACCACCGGCGTCAGCTCGCTCATGATCAACGAGGCCACGTCGTCCAGGTCGCGGCGACCCTGCATCAGCGCCGAGATACGGGCGAGATTGCCCTTGAGCCAGTCCTGCTCCTTGTTGGCGATCGTGGTGTCACGCAGGTTGGCGATCATCTTGTTGATGTAGTCCTGGAGTTCCTGGATCTCCCCGGACGCGTCCACATCGATCTTCAGGTTCAGGTCTCCGCGGGTCACCGCGGTCGCCACCCGCGCGATGGCACGCACCTGCCGGGTGAGATTCCCGGCCATCTCGTTCACCGACTCGGTCAGGTCCCGCCAGGTGCCGTCGACATCACGCACCCGAGCCTGCCCGCCCAGTTGCCCCTCGGTGCCCACCTCACGGGCCACCCGCGTGACCTGCTCGGCGAACGAGGACAGCTGGTCGACCATCGTGTTGATGGTCGTCTTCAGCTCGAGGATCTCCCCGCGCGCGTCGATGTCGATCTTCTTCGTCAGGTCACCCTTGGCGATGGCCGTCGTCACCATGGCGATGTTGCGAACCTGACCGGTGAGGTTGGACGCCATGCCGTTCACCGACTCGGTGAGGTCCTTCCACGTCCCCGCCACACCCGGCACATGCGCCTGGCCGCCCAGGATGCCGTCCGTGCCCACCTCACGGGCCACCTTGGTGACCTGCTCGGCGAACGCGCTCAGCGTCTTCACCATGGTGTTGATCGTGTCGGCGAGCTGCGCCACCTCACCGCGCGCCTCGATGCTGACCTGCCGCGTCAGGTCACCGTTGGCGACAGCGGCGGACACCTGCGCGATGTTGCGCACCTGAGTGGTCAGGTTCTTGGCCATCAGGTTGACGTTGTCGCTCAGGTCCTTCCAGATGCCCGTGACACCCGGCACATGCGCCTGGCCGCCCAGCATGCCCTCGGTACCCACCTCACGGGCCACCCGGGTGACCTGCTCGGCGAACGACGACAGCTGGTCCACCATCGTGTTGACGGTCGTGACCAGCTCGAGGATCTCGCCCTTGGCGTCGACGGTGATCTTCTTCGACAGGTCGCCCTTGGCGACCGCGGTGGTGACCTCGGCGATGTTGCGCACCTGGAGGGTCAGGTTGTTCGCCATGCCGTTCACCGACTGCGTGAGGTCCTTCCAGGTGCCGGAGACACCCTGCACCTCGGCCTGACCGCCGAGGATGCCCTCGGTGCCCACCTCACGGGCCACCCGCGTGACCTCCTCGGCGAACGACGACAGCTGGTCCACCATCGTGTTCAGCGTGTTCTTGAGCTCCAGGATCTCCCCGCGCGCGTCCACCGTGATCTTCTGCGACAGGTCACCGCGCGCGACCGCCGTCGCCACCTGGGCGATGTTGCGCACCTGACCGGTCAGGTTGGACGCCATGCCGTTCACCGAGTCCGTCAGGTCCCGCCACACACCTGCCACCCCGGGCACCTGCGCCTGACCACCGAGGCGGCCCTCCGTACCCACCTCGCGGGCCACGCGCGTGACCTGATCGGCGAAGCTCGACAGCTGGTCCACCATCGTGTTGATGGTGTTCTTCAGCTCGAGGATCTCCCCGCGCGCGTCGACGTCGATCTTCTGCGACAGGTCACCGCGCGCCACGGCCGTCGTGACCTGGGCGATGTTGCGCACCTGACCGGTCAGGTTCGACGCCATCGAGTTGACCGAGTCGGTGAGCTCCTTCCAGGTGCCCGACACGCCGTCCACGCGCGCCTGACCGCCCAGCCGGCCCTCCGTGCCCACGTCCCGGGCCATCCGCGTCACCTGGTCGGCGAAGCTCGACAACTGGTCCACCATCGTGTTCACGGTGTTCTTCAGCTGGAGCATCTCGCCCGAGACGTCCACGGTGACCTTCTGCGACAGGTCACCGTTGGCGACCGCCGTCGTCACCTGGGCAATGTTCCTCACCTGTCCGGTGAGGTTGCGGAACGCCGTGTTGACGGAGTCCGTCAGGTCCTTCCATGTACCCGCCGCTCCCGGCACCTGCGCCTGACCGCCCAGCTCGCCCTCGACACCGATCTCGCGCGCCACCCGCGTGACCTCCGCACCGAAGGCGGACAGCTGATCGACCATCGTGTTGACGGTGTTCTTCAGCTCCAGCATCTCACCGGCCACGTCCACGGTGACCTTCTGCGACAGGTCACCGTTGGCGACCGCCGTCGTCACCGCCGCGATGTCCCGCACCTGAGTGGTCAGGTTCCGGAACACCGTGTTGACGGAGTCCGTCAGGTCCTTCCACGTACCCGCGGCCCCCGGCACGTTCGCCTGACCGCCCAGCCGTCCCTCGGCCCCGACCTCGTTGGCGACCCGCGTGACCTCGTCCGCGAAGATGCGCAGCGTCTCGGTCATCTGGTTGATCGTCTCGGCGAGCTGGGCGACCTCGCCGCGCGCCGGCACCGTCACCTTCCGCGACAGATCACCGTTGGCGACCGCCGTCGTCACCTCGGCGATCCCGCGCACCTGCGCCGTGAGATTGCCGGCCATGGTGTTGACGGAGTCGGTGAGCTCCTTCCACACCCCGTCCACCCCGGGCACCTGCGCCTGACCGCCCAGGGCGCCCTCGGTGCCCACCTCACGCGCCACACGGGTCACCTCGGAGGAGAACGCGGAGAGCTGGTCCACCATCGTGTTGACGGTGTTCTTCAGCTCGAGCATCTCGCCCTCGACATGCACGGTGACCTTGCGCGACAGATCACCGCGCGCGACAGCCGTGGTCACCAGCGCGATGTCGCGCACCTGGGCCGTCAGCCGCTCCGCCATCGTGTTGACGGAGTCCGTCAGGTCCTTCCATGAACCGGACATACCGCGCACCTGCGCCTGTCCGCCCAGCTTGCCCTCGGTACCGACCTCACTGGCCACGCGCGTGACCTCGTCGGTGAAGGTCGACAACTGGTCGACCAGGTTGTTGACGGTCCGCGCGACCTTCAGGAACTCGCCCCGCAGCGGATGCCCGGTCCCGTCCGGCGCCTGCGTCCGCAACTCCATGCGCGGCGACAGATCACCCTCGGCCACCGCCGACAGCACCCGGCTGACCTCGGAGACCGGCCGTACGAGGTCGTCCACCAGCGCGTTCGAGTTGTCGATCGCGGTCGCCCAGGAGCCCTCACAGGCCCCCGTCTCCAGCCGCTCCGTGAGCTTTCCCTCACGGCCGACCATGCGGCGCACCCGCGCGACCTCACCCGTCAGATGGAGATTGCGGTCGGCCACCTCGTTGAAGACCGCCGCGATCTCCGACATCACGCCGTCGCCGGACACCGTGAGCCGCTTGCGGAAGTTCCCGTCCCTCATCGCCACCAGGGCGGTCATCAACCGGTTCAGGGTCGCCGTGTCCACCGTCGTGGTCCCGCCCCGCGCCCTTCCCGGCTTGCTCAGGGACTGTCCGCCTTTCGCGCGCGTCGTCTTCGTGCCCCGCGTCGCTGCGCCAGACTCCACTGTGTCCCTCCCGCAGGGGTCGACCGTTACCGCTGTGCTCGGGGCGCCGCCTAGGGCATTCCCGTTACCACCGCGTTTTTCCCGTACTACTGCGATGTCCTGCCCGACGTTCCAAGGTGTCGCCAGGAGGCTGCTGCCCACCGTGGGCGGTGGACACTCGCCCCGCCCGGACGTTTGCAGGAAGCCTGTCCAGTGTTCCACCATGCCGACCTATGACCGTAACTCACAACGCCACTCCTCGTTGAGCAGTCGGGCAGGGCTTGCCCTTCGCCGGATTCAGGTCCGGCGAGAAGCGGACCTTCGGGTCAGGCGGAGTCACAACAGTTCGGCAGCTCCTCGAAGCTCATCAGCCGACCTGTGACGCGAGACGCGTCGCGTCGGTGCTCAGGGGTGTCCCCCGGGGAACGCAGGGGGATACCCCTGAACACCGATCCACTGGCCGACTACCCTGTACCGAGCGAGCCGGGGAATCGGGCATGGAGGGGCAGGGGCCGCCGACATATGGGGAGTTCTGTGATCACCGCGCGCGCGGCCGCCAGCTTCGAGCCCCTCGGGCGGTCGGTCGCGAGCGCCCGCTCCTTCGTCCGCGACACCCTGCAGGGCTGGGGCTTCGCCGACATCGTCGACGACGCCGTGGTGCTCACCAGCGAACTGGTGACCAACGCCGTCGTGCACGCCGGCACCTCCGCCGATCTGCTCTGCCTGCGCAGCGACGAGGGCGTGCGGATCGAGGTGGCCGACCGGTATCCGGAGCGCGAGATCCCGCTCCAGGGTTCGCCCACCAACATGGGCAGCCCCGACCGCGAGGGCGGCCGCGGTCTCCAGCTGTGTGCGGCCCTGGCCGGCCACTGGGGCGTGGACTACACGCCCACCCACAAGACCGTCTGGTTCCAGCTCGCCCTTCCCGAGCGTTCGGTCGGCGCCCGGTCCGCCGGTCCCGCTCTGCCGGTCCATCTCCTGCCACTCGCCGACACCCGCGTCCGGGTGGCCGTCGTCCAGATCGACCGGGTCGGCTCCATCACCGCCTGGAACGAGGACGCGGAGGACCTGTTCGGCTACAGCGCCGAGCAGGTCGCCGGCAAACCGCTCACCGACCTCGCGGCCTGGCCGCACACCCCGGGCACCGGCACCGGCATCGCCGACGCACTCCGGCTCTCCCGCTGGGAGGGCAGCTACGGCATAAGGGGCGCCAGCGGCCGGGTGATCCCGGTGTACGCCTCCCATCTGCGGGTCCGCGACACCGACGGCGAACCGTCAACCGTCTGTCTTCTCGTGCGGGACCACGAACGGGCGGTTCTGCAGACCCCGCTGCGCGGCCCCGCGTCCGACTCTTCCGGCGGCTCCGAGGGCCAGAACACCGACCCGTTCGAGGTCTTCATCGGCTCCCCCGCACCGGACGACCTCGACGGCCTGCTCCAGCGCACCGTGGAACGCGCCCGCGACATGCTCGACGGCGACTCCGCCTTCCTGCTCCTCGCCACCGACGACGAGACCGAACTGGAGGTCCGTGCCTCCACCGGGCTCCCCTCGGCCCGCCAGCGCTTCGCCCGCGTCCCCGTGGAGGCGGGCCCCGGCCGCTACGGCTCGGCCCGTATGCCGGCCGTCCACGAGGATCTCGCCGCCGTCTCCGGCGCGGTCCCTCTCCTCAACGGCACCGGCATGCGCTCGGTCGTCACCGTCCCGCTGAAGGTCGAGGGCCGCCTCACGGGCTCCCTGGGTGTCGCCGCCGAGGCCCCCGGCAGGTACTCCAACGAGGAGGCGCTGCGCCTGCAGTTCGCGGCGGACCGCATCGCGCTCGCGGTCGAGTCTGCCCGCCTGGGTGAACTGGAGCGCCTGCGCCGCGGTTCGCTCAGCTTCCTCGTTGAGGCCTCAGACCTGCTGGCCGGCACCCTGGACCGGGACCAGACCCTGGCCCTGATGGCCCAGATGACGGTTCCGACCCTCGCCACCTGGTGCGCCGTGTACACGATCGCCGACCAGTCCTCCGATCCGTACCTCTCCTACGTGCTCCATGAGGACGAGGATCTCATCGACGGCATCAAGTCCCTGCTGTCGAAGATCGCCCCGCCCGATCCCGTCCCCACCCCCGGCGCCCGCGTCTGGTCGGCACCCGCGGAGGTCGCCCACCAGGCGGCCCTGCGCACGTCGATGCGCAGCCTCGGCCTCAGCGGGGGGCCGACCCAGCAGGTCACCCCGGGCATCGGCCCGACCCTCGCCACCGCCTCGGCGGTCGGCGGCGAGACGGTGGTCCTCCCCCTGGTCGCCCGCAACCGCGTCATCGGCATGCTGACGCTGGGCAAGCCGAGCGACGAACACTTCCGTCAGGAGATCCTGGAGCTCGCCGAGGACCTCTCCCGGCGGGCCGCCCTGGCCCTGGACAACGCACGCCTCTACTCCGAGCGCACGGCCATCAGCCAGTCCCTCCAGCGCAGCCTCCTGCCGCCGGAGCTGCCGACGATCGACGGTGTCGAGGTCGAGGTCATCTACCGCGCGGCCGGCGAGGGCAACGAGGTGGGTGGCGACTTCTACGACCTCTTCCCGATCAGCGAGGGCGCCTACGGCTTCGCCATCGGCGACGTCTGCGGTACGGGCCCGAACGCGGCGGCCGTCACCGGCCTCGCCCGGCACGCGCTCCGCCTGCTGGCCCGCGAGGGGTTGAGCGGCCCGGCGGTCCTGGAACGCCTCAACTCCGCGATCCTCGACGAGGGCGCCCGCAGCCGATTCCTCACCCTCCTCTACGGCGAGATGCGCCCTCAGGAGGACGGCAGCGCGGAACTGAAGGTGGTCTGCGCCGGCCATCCCCTCCCGCTCCGGCTCCGGCAGGACGGCACGGTCGAACCGGCCGCGGAACCGCAGCCGCTCCTCGGCGTACTGGAGGACCTGGAACTGTACGAGCAGACGGTCACCCTCGATCCCGGCGATGTCCTCCTCTGCGTCACGGACGGCGTCACGGAGCGTCGTGAGGGCCCGCGGATGCTGGGCGACGACGGCCTCGCCGAGGTCCTGACGACCTGTACGGGCCTGACGGCCGGCGCCGTCGCGGCCCGCATCATGCGCGCCGTGGAACGCTTCGCCTCCGACGCGCCGTCCGACGACATGGCCATTCTGGCCATGCGTGTGCCTGGTCTGCAGAAGGATTAGCGGGCGGCCTGTTCAGGGCATGAGAAAGGCCCCGCCCGAATGGGCGGGGCCTTTCTGTCCGAGCCCCCAAACGGAATCGAACCGTTGACCTTCTCCTTACCATGGAGACGCTCTACCGACTGAGCTATAGGGGCCTGTTGCCCGTCGTGAGGTTTCCCTCGCGGCAACGGGATAGATCATACCCCGAACAGCCCCGTGCTCCCAACCGCGCTCAGAGGGCAGGCTGCAGCAGTCCGCCCAGCGCATTGCACGCGGCCACGGTCCGCTGCATCTCCCTCTTGGTCAATGACGCGTCCACCGGAAGCGCGAGGGTCTCGTCGGCGGCCCGCTCCGTCTCGGGGAGGGACACACACTGCCGGAACTCCGGCAGCCGGTGCACAGGTGTCTTCACCGGTACCCGGCACACAACGCCCCTGACGCGTATGGCCCGTGCGAAGGCATCCCGGTCGGGCCGCCCGTTCCCCTGCACGCGTACGACGTACTGCTGATACGCGTGCCCGACTCCGCCTTCGGGCGTACGCACGCCTCTCAACCTGGCGTCGAGAAACGCGGCCCTCTCCCGCCTCTGAGCCGTCTCGTCGTGCGGCGGTGCCTCGGGCTCCCCGTGCTCCAGCACCAGCAGCCCGTGCCGTCGGCCGAGGGCGTGCAACCGCCCGACATCGGCGGGCCGGCCGAAGCGGTGCACGACAACGACGGCCGCCGTCCGCGGAGTTACGGCCGCCGCCACCTCGGTCGGCTCCAGGCAGTATGTCGCCGGATCTATGTCGGCGAAGACTGGCAGAGCCCCTGCCGCCCTTACGGCTTCGGCGACTTCCACGTTGCCGAAGGCGGGGACGACGACCTCATCACCTGTGCCGACACCGGCAGCCCTGAGCAGTGCAGCAGTACCCATGTGGGGGATGCTGGTGGCGCAACGTGAACGTCAAGTGACGCTCAACAAAAAAGGGTTGGACCAGGAACCGAAGTTCGGGGTCCAACCCTTTGAATGATTGTTCGGCGGCGTCCTACTCTCCCACAGGGTCCCCCCTGCAGTACCATCGGCGCTGTAAGGCTTAGCTTCCGGGTTCGGAATGTAACCGGGCGTTT
>NZ_JBVIIM010000018.1:0-4340 GCF_055569765.1 Streptomyces sp. NPDC031365
GGTGAGCAGTGGGGGGGTGTGTGGCGGGGGTGGGGGGTGGGGGGGGGGAGGGAACCCCCCCCCCCCCCCCCCCCCCCCCCCCCCCCCCCCCCCCCCCCCCCCCCCCCCCCCCCCCGCCGTGCGTGCGCGTACCGGGTGTGTCCGATCCGTCAGGGACGGGCCGCCCATGTCGTACCGCGCGGGTGACGCTCCGGGTGCGGCGGGCGGCGGCTGCCCGCCGGGGTGACCGGGGAGCGCTCCGCGCGGGTGGTGTGCGGGCCGGGCGCCAGATGGACCGGCAACGGCCGGACCGAGCGGCCCGCGGGGACCGGCTCGGAGGCGGGGTCCGCGAGGTCGGTGAGCGGCTTGAGCATGACGGGCTGTCCGACCGGAACCGCCGGCGCCGGCGTACGGCCCCTGCGTGCCCGCCAGCGGTCGCGCAGGTCGAAGACGCGGGCCTCGGCGCGCGCGATCAGCGGCTCGAACCAGGGCAGCGCGAGCAGGATCAGCAGTCCCGCCGCCCAGCCCAGGACCACATCGCTCAGCCAGTGCGTCCCGATGTAGACGGTGGACAGTCCCACGCCCAGCGAGGTCACCGCGGACAGGGCGGACAGCCAGCGGCGCGCTCTCGGGGTGGAGGCCAAATAGGCCAGGATTCCCCAGGTCACCACGGCGTTGGCGGTGTGGCCGCTGGGAAATATATCGCCGCCGAGCCACATCTCGTTCGAGCCGATCTCGGTCGCGTAGTGCGGTCCGAGGCGCCCCATGCCGTACTTCGCCGCACCCACGGTGACGTTGAGCAGCAGCAGGGAGACACCGAGGGCGAGCAGCGGGCGCAGTGTGTGCTGCCGCCAGGAGCGCCAGCCCAGCCAGGCCGCCACCATCACGGCGGTCGGGCCGCGCTGGCCCAGCACCACGTAGTAGTCCACGAAGGCGTGGAGCTCCGGCCACTGCTGGTAGGGACGGAAGAACATCACCTGCCAGTCCAGCCGGACCAGCCAGGAGGTGATCAGCACGGCCCACACGATCGCCACGTAGAAAGCCAGGGTGGCGCCGAAGAGCACCATCCGGTGCCGGCTCATTCGCGGCATGCCGATGTGAGCCGGTCGTTCCGGCTCACGGTCCAGCCTCGCGAACACCCGGTCCAGACGGGTGTGGTTCCGTTTGGTACGCACCCAATCGACGTTACAGCGAGTGAGCGGGGAACCCCGACGAATCAGCGTCTTTGTGATGACGATGTGATGTGGGATTCCTCTCAGGACGACCTTTATTTACGGCGAATCCGCGCCGTGGCCTTCCATTCTTTTGATCATTCGAGGTGGCGGTTTTATCGTGCTTTTGAATTCGTTCACCGGGGGCTGGCGCGGAATTTCCCCGGTGCTCATCGGACGCCCGGTCAGGGCGGCCCGGAGCCGTTCAGCCAGACGGCGCCGTACACCGCCGAGGCCACCGCGACCGCCCCCACGACCCGTGCCGGCCCGGGCGCGCGCAGCCGGGCCAGGGCCAGGGCGAGCGGCAGCAGCAGAGGGAAGGCGGGCAGCAGCAGCCGCGGCTTGGAGCCGAAGTAGCTCGACGCGCACAGGGCGAGCGCGGTGACGACCCCTCCGTACACCAGCAGGGGGAGGGCTTGCCGCTGCCGTACGCAGGCCATGTACAGCCACACCACCAGGCCGACACCGAGAATCAGTCCGAGCCCGGCCAGGGCGGACGGAACCGACGTGAACCTGTCGGCGACGAAGTGGGCGAAGGCGTATCCGCCGTCGAACCCGTTCCGCCATCCGGCCTGGACATCCAGATATCCCAGCGGTCCGTCGCCGGTCCGGTGCCCCACCCACAGAACGTAACCAGCGGCGCCGAGGGGCGCGAGCAGCATGCCGAGGGCCCGGCGCAGGCGGACACCGGGGGCGCCCGGTTCCCGCGGAGCGCCGTCCGGTGCCGGCACGCGCGGATCGGTCGTGGACGTGCCGGCGCGCATCCCGGTCCGCGCGCCGCCTCCCGGCGCCGTGCTGCGATCCCGCACGAAGGAGGTGCCGTCGCGGGGGGAGCCGGTACGTTCCCGAAGGAAGGACGCGATGCCCGCCGTCCACACCGCCGCGACCACCGCCAGCCCCACCGGCCGGGTCAGTCCCGCAAGGCCCGCCAGTACGCCCGCCGTCACCCAGCGGCCGGTCAGCACGGCGTACAGCGACCACGCGGCGAGCGCGGTGAACAGGGACTCGCTGTACGCCATCGACTGCACGATCCCGACCGGCAGCACCGCCCACAGCAGCACCGCGTACACCCCTGCCCGGTGCCCATACACATGGTCGGTCACGGCGAAGATCCCCCAGGCCGCCGCGAGCGAGGCGACCACAGCGACGAGGAATCCCCCGTCGGCGTACGACAGCGGCGACACCGCCGCCACCAGCCGCTCCAGCCACGGGAGCAGCGGGAAGAACGCCAGGTCGGAGTGCACGTCGCCGTTCGGCAGCCGCACCTCGTAGCCGTATCCGCCCTCGGCGACGCGCGTGTACCAGAGCGCGTCCCAGCGGGCGGTCAGCAAGGTGTACGCGCTCTTGCCGCGCGCCTCGCTCCACAGGGCCAGGACGACCAGGCCCAGGGCACGCACGGCGGCGTAACCGAGGAGCGCCGGTGCGGCCCGGCGCAGTGCTCCGGGGCGGGCCGGGACGGGGCGCGTCTCGAGATCGTTCACGGGCCCGATTATCGACCCGGCACGGAACCGGACTGCCCGGCAGGGGCGCGTCCTCCGGGGGAGCGGAGTGGCGTACGCCACACCGATCACCCGGAGCTGTGAGAGACCCGTCACTCGACCCGGGCTCTCCCTCGCGTACTCTGACGTGTCACTCGCCGTTCGCTGCGCGGGCCGGAGACCACCGCTCTCTCCGGCCGAGTCACGGGGGAGTCCCCCACCCCGTGAGCCCGCCGATCGCGAGGGAACATCTGGGAGGTACGTGTACATGTCCGGGACGACCACGGCCGCCGCCGCGCTGCGCCGTCGGGCGGCCGGGGCCGGTGCCAACCGCTGGGTGGTGCTCATCGTCCTCTGCGCCAGCCTGTTGCTGGTCGCCGTCGACGCCACCGTGCTGCACGTGGCGGTCCCCGCCGTCACCGAGGACCTCAGGCCCGGCGCGGTGGAGCTGCTCTGGATCGTTGACGCCTACCCCTTGGTCTGCGCCTCGCTGCTGATCCTGTTCGGGACCCTCGGCGACCGGGTCGGCCGCAGACGCGTGCTCCTGCTCGGCTACGCCCTGTTCGGTGTCGCCTCCGGCATGGCGGCCCTCGCGGACAACGCCCAGGTCCTGATCCTGGCCCGGGCGCTGCTCGGCGTCGGCGGCGCGATGATCATGCCGGCGACCCTGTCGATCCTGCGCCAGGTCTTCCCCGACCGGCGCGAGAGGGCGCTCGCCATCGGCATCTGGAGCGCCGTCGCAGCGGTGGGCGCGGCGGTCGGTCCGCTGATCGGCGGCTTCCTGCTGGAGCACTTCTGGTGGGGCTCGGTCTTCCTGGTCAACATCCCGCTGATGCTGGTCAGCCTCCCGGTGGGACGGCTCCTGCTGCCGGAGTCCAAGGGCGACGGCAAGGGCCCCTGGGACGTGGTCGGCGCGCTGTTGGCCGCCGCGGCACTCTTCTCGCTGGTCCTCGGTGTCAAGCGGCTCGGCGGCGGGGAGTCCGTCGTCGGCGTGGGGACCGTACTGCCGCTGCTCCTTGGAGCCGGACTCCTGACCGCCTTCGTGCGCCGGCAGCGGCGCCGTGCCCATCCGCTGGTCGACCTGCGGATGTTCGCCCGGCCGACGTTCAGCACGTCGGTGGGCTGCATCGTGCTGGCGATGCTCGCCCTGGTGGGCCTGGAACTGATCGCCGCCCAGTACCTCCAGCTCGTGCTGGGGCTCTCCCCGCTGGAGACCGGACTGCGCCTGGTGCCGCTGACCGTCGCGGCGATGGCGGCGGGACTGGCGGGCGCCCGTCTGCTGCGTGGGTTCGGCCCGCGCCGCATGGTCTGCTCCGGCTTCTGTCTGACGGCGGGCGCGGTGGTGCTCCTGACCGCGATGGGCGGACAGGACAACGCCCCGCTGCTGCTCACCGGTTTCGTCCTGCTCGGCTTCGGCCTGGAGACCACACTGTTCGGCGCGTACGAGTCGATGCTCAGCGAGGCGCCGCCGGAACAGGCCGGAGGGGCCGCGGCGATCGGCGAGACCTCCTACCAGCTGGGTGCCGGTATGGGGATCGCGCTCCTCGGCAGCGTGATGAACGCGGCCTACGCGCCCGGCCTCACCGGCATCCCCGGGGTGCCCGGGGGGGGGGGGGGGGGGGGGGGGGGGGGAGGGGGGGGGGAGGGGAGGGGGGGGGGGGGGGGGGAGCGA
>NZ_JBVIIM010000018.1:4347-17676 GCF_055569765.1 Streptomyces sp. NPDC031365
CGACCCCCCACTCTTTTGGTGCCTGTAGGGCTCCCCCCCCCCCCCCCCTCCGCCCCCCCCCCCCCCCCCCCCCCCCCCCCCCCCCCCCCCCCTCGCTCCCCCCCCCCCCCCCCCCCCCCCCCGGGGCACTCCCTGGGCGAGGCGCACGAGGTGGCGGCGCGGCTCGGCGGGCCCGCCGGGGACGCTCTGCGACAGGCGGCGCGCCACTCCTTCGTGCACGGACTGCATGTGACCCTGCTGGTGAGCGCGGGTCTGCTGCTGCTCGGGGCGGCGATGGCGCTGAGGCTGCCGCGGGTGATGCAGTGCGAGCCGCAGGCCGTTGAGGTGCCGGCGCCGCGGGAGGCCGTTGAGGTGCCGGCGTCGCGGGAGGCCGTCGAGGTGCCGGCGCCGCGGGAGGTGCCGGCGCCGCGGGAGGCCGTCGAGCCCCGCGCCTTTCGAGGTGAAGCGGTGAGCCGTGCCCGCCCGGCCGGGGTGGACGTGCGGGAGACTGCGTCGTAACGTCGCCCCGAGCCGTGACTAGCAGTGCTAGTTGATGTCCAGGAGTTGTCCCGGAGTAGCCCTCGGAGGGTGCCCCCATGTCCGCGTCCGCGAAGTTGCCCCCCTTCGACCCCGCCGACCCCCTCGGCCTCGACGACCTGCTGGAGCCGGAGGACCTGGCGATCCGGGACACGGTGCGCGGCTGGGCGGCGGACCGCGTGCTGCCCCACGTCGCCGAGTGGTACGAGAAGGGCGAGCTGCCCGGCATCCGGGAGCTGGCCCGGGAGCTCGGCGGGATCGGCGCACTCGGCATGTCCCTCGACGGCTACGGCTGCGCCGGTGCGAGCGCCGTGCAGTACGGGCTCGCCTGTCTGGAGCTGGAGGCGGCCGACTCCGGCATCCGGTCCCTGGTCTCGGTGCAGGGCTCGCTCGCCATGTACGCCATCCACCGCTTCGGCAGCGAGGAGCAGAAGCAGCGGTGGCTGCCCCGGATGGCCTCCGGCGAGGTCATCGGCTGTTTCGGGCTCACCGAGCCCGACGTCGGCTCCGACCCCGGTGCGATGCGCACGTACGCCAAGAGGGAAGGCACCGACTGGGTGCTCAACGGACGCAAGATGTGGATCACCAACGGGTCCGTGGCGGGTGTCGCCGTGGTGTGGGCGGGGACCGACGAGGGCATCCGCGGCTTCGCCGTGCCCACCGACAGCGCCGGGTTCTCGGCGCCGGAGATCAAGCACAAGTGGTCCCTGCGCGCCTCCGTCACCAGCGAGCTGGTCATGGACGACGTTCGATTGCCCGCCGACGCCGTGCTGCCGGGGGTGACCGGGCTGAAGGGCCCGCTCAGCTGTCTCTCGCACGCCCGGTACGGGATCGTCTGGGGCGCGATGGGTGCCGCGCGGAGCTCTTTCGAGGCGGCGGTCGACTACGCGAAGACGCGGGAGCAGTTCGGGCGGCCGATCGGTGGGTTCCAGCTGACCCAGGCCAAGCTCGCCGACATGGCGGTCGAACTGCACAAGGGGATTCTGCTCGCCCACCATCTGGGGCGGCGTATGGACGCCGGCCGCCTGCGTCCCGAGCAGGTCAGCTTCGGCAAGCTCAACAACGTCCGCGAGGCCATCGACATCTGCCGTACGGCCCGTACGATCCTCGGGGCCAACGGGATCTCGCTCGAGTATCCGGTGATGCGGCACGCGACGAACCTGGAATCGGTGCTCACCTACGAGGGCACCGTCGAAATGCACCAGCTCGTGCTGGGCAAGGCACTCACCGGAATCGACGCGTTCCGTTAGATGGACCCGGCGCGGAGGACCTCACGCGGAGGCAGGGCCGGCGAGCGGCCCTGCCTCAGCTCTGGTTGAAGAAGCCGTCCGAACGGTGCGCGGCCGGCTCGCCGCTGACGACCTCGGTGTCGGCCGGGCTGAGCAGGAACACCCGGTTGGACACGCGCTCGATGGAACCGCGCAGGCCGAAGATCAGACCCGCGGCGAAGTCGACGACGCGCTTGGCGTCACCGGCATCCATGGCCGTGAGGTTCATGATGACGGGAACGCCGTCGCGGAACAGCTCGCCGATGGCGCGGGCGTCCCGGAAGCTGTCCGGGGTGACCGTGCCGATGCGGCGGCCTTTCTCCTCGGCGACGTCCGAGGCCACCTTGACCCGCGGATCGGTGACCCAGGCCTCCCCGGTCTCTGGCCCGTCGGAGTAGTCGTCGTCGTAGTAACGCTCGTCTTCGTTGTCGTCGACGAGGCCAAGCCAGGCACTTGCCTTGCGTACCGATCCCATGGACGCCTCCTCTCACAGCGGTCTTTCTGCTTTCCGCATCCCTATGGTCGTCCATGATGCGGATGGCGCGCCAAGTGGATAGACGCCGCGCGGGGGGGTTGTGACGGTACTGGTGCACAGCGAATCCGTCGAGAGTCCGTGTTTCCCAAGGGTTTTGGTGTAAACGGATGCTGACTGTGAGTGAAATATGATTCTCTCCGGCGTCCGGGTGATGAGGGGTGCGTACGGGTGAACGCGGTGGCCGATACGATGCGGCCGCTCAGTGTCATGCGACCTCACGGGGGAACGTCGTGTTCGGAATGGTCAGGCCGTGTCGGCACCGGCTCGGGGAGAAGCTCACCGCTCAGTGGATGGCTCATTTGTGCGGACTGTGCCTCGCCTTGCGCGGGGACCACGGACAGCTCGCGCGCATCGCCACCAACTATGACGGGCTGCTCATATCCGTACTGACGGAAGCTCAGTCCACCAGGGCAGACGCGGGACGGCGCACCGCGGGACCCTGTCCGCTGCGTGGTATGCGCACCGCGTCCGTCGCGCACGGTGAGGGCGCGCGGCTCGCGGCGGCCGTCTCCCTCGTGCTCGCCTCCGCCAAGATGCGCGACCATGTCGCCGACGGTGACGGGCTGCTGGCGCGCCGGCCGGTGGCGCTGGCCGCGCGCCGGGTCGCCGCGAGCTGGGACCGGGCCGGGGCGCGGACCGGCTTTGACGTCGGGTTCGACACGGCCGTCCTGCTCGACGCCGTGGACCGGCAGACCGGCATCGAGGCGCTCGCCGGGCCCGGTACCCCGATCCTCACCGTCACCGAGCCGACCGAGACCGCGACCGCGGCGGCCTTCGCGCACACCGCGGTGCTCGCCGGCCGCCCGCACAACGCCGGACCGCTGGCGGAGGCCGGGCGCCTCTTCGGGCGTCTCGCGCACCTGCTGGACGCCGTGGAGGACCGGGAGGCCGACGCCGCCTCGGGCGCCTGGAACCCGCTCACCGCCACCGGCACCCCGCTGGAGGAGGCCCGCCGGCTCGCCGACGACGCGGTGCACGGCATCCGGCTCGCGCTGCGTGAGGTGGACTGGGGGGCCGGGGTGTCCCCGGGACGGCACGGCACCGACGGTGGTCTCGCGCACCGGCTGCTCGTCCATGAACTGCCCAACTCCGTTCAACGTGCCTTCGGTACGGTCTCCTGTGCCCACGGAAGCGGGGCCTACGCCCCTCCCGGCGCCCCCGGTGGTCCCGGCGCCCCGCTGCCTCCAGGGCCGCCGCACCGGGACCGGCGGGGGCTGTTCGCCGGCTGTGCGGTCTGGCTGGGACTCGCCTGTACCTGCCAGATGTGCTGCGGCGCCTACGAGGACCCCTGGACCCGTGAGCCCAGGCAGGGACCCTGCACCAACTGCGACTGCAGCGGATGCGGCGACTGCTGTGAGTGCTGCAACTGCTGCAGCTGCTGTGGTGAGGACGGCGGCTGCGACTGCGGCTGCGACTGCTGAACGGTGGTCCGCGCGGGGCGCCGCGGGCGTCGGTGACGCGTCGGCGCGGGCATCCGGAGGGGCGACTTCCGGACACTCCACAGCCGTTCGACCGGTCGTCAGACCGGTGTGACCGCTGGTAACGAGTTCCCGGGTGCGGACCAAATCTCCTACATGGTTCAAAGGTTGACGTCCGAAAGGCACCCTTGCGCCGACCTGTCGGTCGGCCGAATACTCGCCCTCAGCGCTTGTCAGGGGCACGGCGTGTTCGGAATCCGGATACGTGGCCCGCTGACTGCGCCTCACGGGCCCACAACCCCACGAGGGCCCCCTACTTCCTTTGTGGAGGAACGAGAAGTGAGGATCAAGCGCACCACCCCCCGCAGCGGCATCTCGAGACGGACTCGGCTGATCGCCGTATCCACCGGCCTCGTGGCCGCTGCCGCGATCGCGATCCCCAGCGCGAACGCGGCAGACACCCCCACCACCTTCAGCTCCGCCGAACTCAAGGGCGTCAGCGGCTCGGTGCTGAAGGCCGACATCCCGGGCACCGCCTGGGCGGTCGACAGCAAGACCAACAGGGTCGTCGTCACCGTCGACAGCACCGTCTCCCAGGCCGAGATCAACAAGATCAAGCAGCAGGCCGGGGACGACGCCGGGGCGATCACCGTCAAGCGCACCCCGGGCACGTTCAGCAAGCTCATCCAGGGCGGTGACGCCATCTATGCGAGTAGCTGGCGCTGCTCCCTCGGCTTCAACGTCCGCAGCAGCAACGGAACCCAGTACTTCCTGACCGCCGGTCACTGCACCGACGGCGCGGGCACCTGGTACTCGAACTCCGGCCGCAGCACGGTGCTCGGCTCGACCGCCGGTTCCAGCTTCCCGGGCAACGACTACGGCATCGTCCGGTACACCAACTCCTCGGTCAGCAAGCCCGGCACCGCGAACGGAGTGGACATCACCCGTGCGGCCACCCCGAGCGTGGGCACCACGGTCATCCGTGACGGCTCCACCACGGGCACGCACAGCGGCCGGGTGACCGCGCTCAACGCGACCGTGAACTACGGCGGCGGCGACGTCGTCGGCGGCCTCATCCAGACCACGGTCTGCGCCGAGCCCGGCGACTCGGGCGGCGCGCTCTACGGCAGCAACGGCACCGCGTACGGTCTGACCTCCGGCGGCAGCGGCAACTGCTCCTCCGGCGGTACGACCTTCTTCCAGCCGGTGACCGAGGCCCTGAGCGCCTACGGGGTCAGCGTCTACTAGGACCGGCCCCGCATCACCGGTCCCGCCGCACGAGGAGCCCCCGCACGCCATCCGCGTGCGGGGGCTCGTTCTTGTCCGCACCCTCGGGGCGGGTGCCGGGCGGCCTTCGCGGCCGGTGCCGGAACCGGTGCGGTAGCAACGTCCGTCCACCGCGGCCCGCGTGAAACCGGACCCATGGGGGTCGATTTCCGGCCACAGTCGGATCCCGTGGCCCGTACCGCCGGTTACCCCTCCGTCGCGTTTGCAGTGCGAACCACCCTGCGTGTCCATGACCAGTCAGGACATAGAGGGCGCACGGCCGTTGCCGTACGCGCGTCCTGAAGTCGACCTTGTGTGCTGCCTGTGGGGTTCGGAAGAGTAGGCGCCGTTCGACCGGCACGGGCGTGGCTTCTTTCGTGTTCCACCCCCATGGCCGTACACCTTCCGGTCCGGCGAGGTCCCCACAACCTCCCGGGCCGTCCCCCCACAGGAGGACGTGAGTTGAAGCACCGACGCATACCCAGGCGACGTGTGGCCATGGCGGGTGCGGGCATCGCCGCACTGGCCGCCGGCGCGGTCACCTTCCAGACTGCGAACGCCAGCGAGGTACCGGCGGACGTCGCGCCCCGGACGCTCTCGGTCCAGGCGGCCGGAAAGCTCTCCTCGACGCTCGCCCAGGACCTGGGCGCCGACGCGGCGGGAACGTACTACGACGCGAAGAGCAAGAACCTCGTGGTGAACGTGCTCGACGAGGCCGCGGCCGAGACCGTCGAGTCGGCCGGCGCCAAGGCGAGAGTCGTGGCGAACTCCCTCGCCGAGCTGAAGAGCGCGCACACCACCCTCAAGCAGGACGCCACCATCCCGGGCACCTCCTGGGTGACCGACCCGACCACCAACAAGGTCGTCGTCACCGCGGACCGCACCGTCTCCGAGGCGGAGTGGACCGAGCTGACGAAGGTCGTCGACTCGCTGGGTGCCAAGGCCGAACTCCAGCGCATCAAGGGGGAGTACAAGCCCTTCGTCGCGGGCGGCGACGCCATCACCGGCAACGGCGGGCGCTGCTCGCTCGGCTTCAACGTGACCAAGGGCGGCGAGCCGCACTTCCTCACCGCCGGCCACTGCACCGAGGGCATCTCCACCTGGTCGGACTCCTCGGGCAACGTGATCGGCGAGAACGCGGCGTCCAGCTTCCCGGGTGACGACTACGGCCTGGTCAAGTACACCGCCGACGTGGACCACCCGAGCGAGGTGAATCTCTACGACGGCTCCACGCAGGCGATCTCCGGCGCCGCCGAGGCCACCGTCGGCATGCAGGTCACCCGCAGCGGCTCCACGACCCAGGTGCACTCCGGCACGGTCACCGGTCTGGACGCCACCGTGAACTACGGCAACGGCGACATCGTCAACGGTCTGATCCAGACCGACGTGTGCGCCGAGCCCGGCGACAGCGGTGGCTCGCTCTTCTCGGGTACCAGCGCGGTCGGCCTCACCTCCGGCGGCAGCGGCGACTGCGCCTCGGGCGGCGAGACCTTCTTCCAGCCGGTGACGGAGGCCCTCTCGGCCACCGGTACGCAGATCGGCTGAGCACGCCTCGTCACGACGTCCCGCCCCTCCGTCACGGAGGGGCGGGACGTTCGTGCGTTTCGGGTGTTTACGCAGGTGGAGAGGGGTCACCTGGATGTCGCACACACATTCGAGAATTGGTCTATGGTGGGGTGAAGTAGCTGGGAACAAATGTTCGAGAGTCGGTCGGGGCTCACGAGTGCGGGAGGTGCGTGTGCCGGGTTTCACGCATCTGCACACCGTCTCCGGGTTCTCCCTGCGCTACGGCGCCTCCCACCCGGAGCGGCTGGCCGAGCGCGCCTCGGAGCGGGGGATGGATGCCCTCGCCCTCACCGACCGCGACACCCTCGCCGGGTCCGTCCGCTTCGCCAAGGCCTGCGCGAAGGCCGGCGTCCGCCCGCTGTTCGGCGCGGAACTGGCGGTGGCGGCCCCCGCGACGTCCCCGGCGGCCGGGGACGAGTCCGTGCGGCGGGACAGGCGCCGCACCCCGGTGCGCGGCGGTGCCTTCATCGACGAATCGACACCGCGTGTCACCTTCCTCGCCCGGGACGGCGCCCGCGGCTGGGCCGACCTGTGCCGCCTGGTCTCCGTCGCCCATACCCATGCCGGGCTCCCGCTGCTGACCTGGGACGACAACCATGCCGACGGCCTGACCGTACTGCTCGGCCCCGACTCCGACGTCGGCCGTGCCCTCGCCGCGGGCCGCCCCGACCGCGCCGCCCGGCTGCTGGCCCCCTGGCGGGAGGTCTACGGCGACGCCCTGCGCATGGAAACCGTCTGGCACGGCCGCAAGGGCACCGGCCCCGGCTCGCTGCGGCTGGCCGCCCGAACCCTCGGCTTCGCCGCCGAGCAGGGCGTCCGGCCCGTGCTGAGCAACGCCGTCCGCTATGCCGACCCCGGTCTCGGCCCGGTCGCCGACGTGCTGGACGCCGCCCGTCGGCTGGTCCCCGTCGACCCGGCCAAAGGGCTGGACTCCGGCGAGGCCTGGCTCAAGGACCAGGGCGCCATGCTGGGAGCGGCCGAGAAGATTGTGCAGGCCGCGGGCTTCCGGCGCGAGGCCGCCCTCCGGCTGCTGGACCAGACGCAGGCCACGGCCGCCGAGTGCCTGGTCGACCCCGAGGACGACCTCGGCATGGGCAGCGTCCACTTCCCCGAACCGCACCTCGTCGGCGCGGGCCGCCGTACCGCCCAGCGGGCGCTGGCCTCCCGGGCGGCGGCGGGCATGGTACTGCGCGGCTACGCCGGCCGCCGGGAGTACTGGGAGCGGATGCACCACGAGCTGGACATCATCGCCCACCACGGTTTCGCCTCCTACTTCCTCACCGTCGCCCAGGTCGTCGACGACGTACGGGACATGGGCATCCGGGTCGCCGCACGCGGGTCCGGCGCCGGCTCCCTGGTCAACCACCTCCTCGGCATCGCGCACGCCGACCCGGTCGGGCACGGGCTCCTGATGGAACGCTTCCTGTCCAAGGAACGGGTCGTACTGCCCGACATCGACATCGACGTGGAGTCCGCGCGGCGCCTCGAGGTCTACCGCGCGATCATCGGCCGGTTCGGCACCGAGCGGGTCGCCACGGTCGCCATGCCGGAGACCTACCGCGTGCGCCACGCCATCCGGGACGTCGGCGCGGCGCTGTCCATGGACCCGGCCGAGATCGACCGTGTCGCCAAGTCCTTCCCGCACATCCGGGCCCGCGACGCCCGCGCGGCGCTCGGGGAACTGCCCGAACTGCGGGAACTGGCGGGGGAGAAGGAGAAGTACGGCAGGCTGTGGGAACTGGTCGAGGCCCTCGACGCGCTCCCGCGCGGTGTCGCCATGCACCCCTGCGGCGTCCTGCTGTCCGACGCCTCCCTGCTGACCCGTACGCCGGTCATGCCGACCAGCGGCGAGGGCTTCCCCATGGCACAGTTCGACAAGGACGACGTCGAGGACCTCGGACTGCTCAAGCTCGATGTGCTGGGTGTGCGGATGCAGTCGGCGATGGCGCACGCGGTCACCGAGGTGGAGCGGGCGACGGGGGAGCGGATCGACCTGGACGCGGTGCCGGAGGGCGACCCGGCGACGTACGGGCTGATCCGGTCCACCGAGACGCTCGGCTGCTTCCAGATCGAGTCCCCGGGACAGCGGGACCTCGTGGGGCGGCTCCAGCCGTCGACCTTCCACGACCTGGTGGTCGACATCTCCCTCTTCCGGCCCGGACCGGTCGCCGCCGACATGGTGCGGCCGTTCATCGAGGCGCGGCACGGGCGGGCGCCGGTGCGCTACCCGCACCCGGACCTTCAGGAGCCGCTGCAGGGGACGTACGGCGTCGTCGTCTTCCACGAGCAGGTCATCGACATCGTCTCGATCATGACCGGCTGCGGACGCGGCGAGGCGGACCGGGTGCGGCGCGGGCTGTCGGACCCGGAGTCGCAGGGGCGGATCAAGGTCTGGTTCGCACAGCACGCGGCGGCTCGCGGCTATGACGCGGAAACGATTCATCGCACCTGGGAGATCGTCGAGGCCTTCGGTTCCTACGGTTTCTGCAAGGCCCACGCGGTCGCCTTCGCCGTACCGACGTACCAGTCGGCGTGGCTGAAGGCGCACCACCCGGCCGCCTTCTACGCGGGGCTGCTCACCCACGACCCCGGGATGTACCCGAAGCGGCTGCTGCTGGCGGACGCGCGGCGGCGCGGGGTGCCGGTGCTGCCGCTGGACGTGAACAAGTCGGGGGTCACACACGGGATCGAACTGGTGTCTGAATCTGAATCTAAGGGGCTGAAGGGGCTGAAGGGGCTGAAGGAAGTGTGGGGCCTGCGGCTGGCGCTCTCCGACGTGCACGGCATCAGCGAGGCCGAGGCCTCCCGGATCGCCGACGGGCAGCCGTACGCCTCACTGCTCGACTTCTGGGAGCGGGCCCGGCCCAGCCGTCCGCTCGCCGGACGCCTCGCCCAGGTCGGTGCGCTGGACGCGTTCGGCGCCAACCGCCGCGATCTGCAACTGCATCTGACCGAACTGCACCGGGGCGCCCGCGGCGGACGCGGCGACCAACTCCCCCTGTCCGGTGGCCGGAGGACCGCCTCGGCCGGGCTGCCCGACCTCACCCCGTCGGAGAAGCTCAGCGCCGAACTGGGCGTGCTGTCCATGGACGCCTCACGCCATCTGATGGACGACCACGGCGGCTTCCTCGAGGAGCTGGGCGTGGTCTCCGCGCGGCGGCTGCGCGAGGCCCGGCACGGGGACACCGTCCTGGTCGCGGGCGCCAAGGCGGCCACCCAGACCCCGCCCGTCCGCTCGGGCAAGCGGGTCATCTTCTCCACCCTGGACGACGGCACCGGCCTGGTCGACCTCGCCTTCTTCGACGACTCCCACGACGCCTGCGCCCACACCGTCTTCCACTCCTGGCTGCTGCTGGTGCGCGGGGTGGTGCAGCGGCGCGGCCCGCGCAGCTTCAGTGTGGTCGGCTCCGCCGCCTGGAACCTCGCCGACCTGCTGGAGATCCGCCGGGAGGAGGGTCTGGAGGGAGTCGCCGCGCGGCTCGCCGAACCGGCCGGCACCGGTTCGGAGACCGCCGGTGACAACGGCGGCGGTCCGGCCCGCAGGGGGCTCACCGGTTCGGACGGGAGGCCCGCGCCGGCCGGTTCCGCGGCCCGGGACCCGAGGGAGGACCGGACCATCCGTATGCCCACGGGGTACGAGATGCACCCCTGGGCCGATCTGCGCCCCGCGGGCGAAGGGCCCGCGGTGGGAAGGAAGTTGTGGCACCAGAGTCCAGGGAGTGCGGGATGACTGTCCTCTGCGTACGTTTCCAGCTGCCTCCGATGTACGAGGCCACCCTGCCGGGGCTGCTCGGCCTGCTGGAGGAGTTCACCCCCGTCGTACAGGCCCTGCCGCCGGACGGGGCACTGGCCGATCTGCGCGGCGCCGAACGGTACTTCGGGCGCACCGCCCTCGAACTGGCTTCGGTGATCCGGGTGCGGGCCCTCGCCCTGCACGGCGTCGACTGTGTGATCGGCGCCGGGCCGGGCCCGATGACGGCCCGCATGGCGCTGCGGGACGCCCGGCCGGGACTGACCCGCGCGGTGTCCGGGGGCGAGGTGCGGGAGTTCCTCGCCGGCAAGCCCGTCGTGGCACTGCCCGGCGTCGGCGCCAGGACCGCCCGCACGCTGTGCGACTACGGTCTCGACACCCTCGGCCGGGTCGCCGCCGCCCCGCTGTCCACGCTCCAGCGGCTGGTGGGTGCCAGGGCCGGACGCGAACTGCACGAAAAGGCGACCGGTGTCGACCGCGACCGGGTCGTCCCGAACGCCGTCTCCCGGTCCCTGGCCACCGAACGCCCTTTCACCCGCGACGAACTGGACCCGGACCGGCACCGCCGCGCCCTGCTCTCGGCCGCCGAGGAACTGGGCACCCGGCTGCGGGCCCTCGACAAGGTCTGCCACGGCCTCACCCTCACCGTGCGCTACGCCGACCGGTCCGCCACCACCCGCACCCGCACCCTCGCCGAGCCGACCGCGCACTCGGCGGCGCTCACCAGGACGGCGTACGGCCTGTACGAGGCGCTCGGTCTGCAACGCGCCCGGGTCCGCGCGATCGTCCTGCGCGCGGAGGGTCTCGACCCCGCCGAGCTGGCCTCCCACCAGCTCACCTTCGATCCGGTGGATGAGAAGGTGCGCAGGATCGAGGAGGTCGCGGACCGCGCGCGGGCGAAGTTCGGCCCCCGCGCGGTGATGCCGGGGACGCTGGCCGCCTAGGTTCTGCCGTCCTCAGTTGGCCCACGGCGGTGCGATGCGGGTGCCGTCGGCCAGGGTCGCCTCCAGGCCGTGGGACGTGGTGACCCAGGAAACCGCGGTCTCGGTGGTCGGGTTCTCGACGGCGAGGGTCGCGCCGGGGTTGATGATCACCGTGTCGCCCGCGGTGACCCGGTGGGCGGTGCCGTCGAGGGTGATCAGCAGCTCGCCGGTGAGCAGATGGAAGATCTCCTCCCGGCTGACGGTGTGCGCCGGCGCCCGGAGACCGGCGGGAATCTCGCCCCGCCAGGCGCAGAGCTCCTTGCTGCCGGTCGAGCGGGTGGCGTACGAGACGAAGCGGGCGCCGTGCATCTCGTGGACGACGGCTTCGGACGGGCGGACGACGGGCATGAGGGCCTCCATGGCAATCAGTCAATCAGCTTGACTATATAGTCAAGCTGATTGACCATTTCGTCAAGGTGCTTCAATGCCCTCGTGCAGAACTCCGAGGCCATGGCCCTGTCCGCCGCCCTGCTCACCGTCGCCGGAGAGCTCACCCGGCGCATCAATGAGGGCGTGGTCGCCCGCGGGTTCGAAGGGGTGCGGCCCGCGCACGGCTTCGCCTTCGCCCGGCTCGCCCCGGACGGCGCGACGGTCACCGACCTCGCGGCCCACCTCGGGGTGACCAAGCAGGCCGCGAGCCAGCTCGTCGAAGAGCTGGTGCGCAAGGGGTATGCCGAGCGGCGCCCGCATCCCGGGGACGCCCGTGCCCGGCTCGTCGTCCTGACCGGGACGGGGTGGGCCTGCACCCGGGCGGCCGAGGAGGCGGCGGAGGAGGCCGTGCGGGCCTGGGGCGAGGTGTTGGGTGAGGCGGAGCTGCGTGCTCTGGGTGAGCGGTTGCTGCGTCTCGCGCCCAACGGGCCGATTCGTCCCATTTGGTGACGCATTATCAGGTGACGGCAATCGTACGCCGGTCAACGCCGGAAGTTTTTGCCGACCCGTAACTTCCCCCAGTTACTACTCACCCGTAACTTGACGAGTGAACAGCATCCTCGTGATCCGGATCACAGGGCGTAGGACCCCACCCTCCCCCTTGAACCGCAAGGAGATCACACGATGCTGCCCTGGAAGCGGGTGATCAGACCGCTGGCCGCGTTCCTCCTGGCCGCCGCGGCCGTCACCGTCCCCTCCGCTGCGAGTGCTCAGGCCGCCGACGCGCCCCGTTCGGGCTGGAA
The DNA here is from genome assembly GCF_055569765.1 of Streptomyces sp. NPDC031365. Lineage (NCBI taxonomy): Bacteria > Bacillati > Actinomycetota > Actinomycetes > Kitasatosporales > Streptomycetaceae > Streptomyces > Streptomyces sp. NPDC031365. The sequence continues at coordinate 16,823 of NZ_JBVIIM010000018.1, forward strand.
CGACTACACGTGCGAGCCCTCCGCCGCCCATCCCCGCCCGGTCGTCCTGGTTCACGGCACCTTCGGAAACTCCGTCGACAACTGGCTGGGCCTCGCGCCCTATCTGAAGCACCGCGGCTACTGCGTCTTCTCCCTCGACTACGGGCAGCTCCCCGGCGTCCCCCTCTTCCACGGCCTCGGCCCCGTCGAGAAGTCCGCCGAACAGCTCGACGCCTTCGTCGACAAGGTGCTCGCCGCGACCGGCGCCGACGAGACCGACATCGTCGGCCACTCCCAGGGCGGCATGATGCCGCGCCACTACCTCAAGTTCCTCGGCGGAGCGGACGAGGTGAACGCCCTCGTCGGCATCGCGCCCAGCAATCACGGCACCACCCTCGGCGGGCTCACCAAGCTGCTGCCGTACTTCCCGGGCGCCGAGGACCTCCTGAGGCAGGCCACCCCGGCGCTCGCCGACCAGGTCGCCGGCTCCGACTTCCTCACCAAGCTCAACGCGGGCGGTGACACCGTGCCCGGCGTCCGCTACACCGTCATCGCCACCCGGTACGACCAAGTCGTCACGCCGTACCGCAGCGCCTATCTGACCGGACCGAACGTGCGCAACGTGCTGCTCCAGGACCTCTGTCCGCTCGATCTGTCCGAGCACCTGGCGATCGGGCTGTCCGACCGGATCGCCTTCCACGCGGTGGCGGGGGCCCTCGACCCGGACCGCGCCAGGCCCACCACCTGCGCCTCGGTGTTCAGCTGACACGTACAGACGCGTGGTGGGGGGGGGGGGGGGGGGGGGGGGGGGGGGGGGGGGGGAGGGCGAAAAAGGGGGGGGGGCGGTGTGGGGGCCGGGTGGTGGGTGGGTGTTA
>NZ_JBVIIM010000018.1:17686-120049 GCF_055569765.1 Streptomyces sp. NPDC031365
TATACCGAGGCGAGCACAAGCCCCACCACTTGGTGTTGGGGGGGCAGGTAACAGGGAAAGAGTGGGGTGTCGAGGGGGATCTCGCCCGTCGGGCCCCCCCCCCCCCCCCCCCCCCGCGCCGGTTCAGCGGTCGTGCCGCCCGGTCGCCGTGCGCCGCCGCGCGGAGGCGAACAGCGCCGCCGAGCCGAGCGCCAGCGCCGCCGCGCCGCCGATCATCAGGTACGGGGTGCCGGCGTCACCGCCGGTCTCCGCGAGGTTCTCCGAGGCCCCGGCCGCCTTGGGCCGGTTGGGGGCGCCCGTGTCGTCGGAGGTGTCCGGAGCGGTGTCGTCGCCCGCGGCCGCCGGCTCGGCCGATGTGCTGGGGTCGTCGTCACCGTGCCCGTGGTTCTCGACGGTCGACTTGTCGGCACCGTCCTTGATCTGCTCCTCGGACGGAGCGGAGGCGGTCGGCGCCGGGGCGGCCTCCTCCTTCGCGGTGTCGCCCGGGCCGGCGGCCTCACCACCGCCGGCCCCCTCCCCGCCCGCCTGGTCCCCGCCGCCACCGAAGGTGACGTCCGAGCAGGAGTAGAACGCCTCCGGGCTGTCCGACCGCTGCCACACCGCGTACAGCAGTTGCCTGCCGGAGCGCTCGGGGAGGGTGCCGGAGAAGGTGTAGAAGCCGCCCGAGGCCGCCGGGTCGGTGGACGTCGCCACCGGGTTCGCCAGGTCCAGGTCGTCCCAGGCCAGCGGCTGCGACGGGTCGTAACCCGGCTTGGTGATGTACACCTTGAAGGTCCCCTTGTGCGGGGCCGTGACGCGGTACTTGAAGGTGTACGAGCCGCTGTTCACGCCGGTCGCCGGCCAGTCGGCGCGGGCCAGGTCGAGGCCCTTGAACGCCTCGTTGCCCGCGCTGCACAGCTTCCCGTCGGGGATGAGTTCCTGATGACGTCCGCCCGCGTCGCCGATGCGGACGCCGTTCCAGTCGTAGAGCGCCTGGGTGCCGCCGGCCGCCACCGCCGCCTGGCACGCCGCCGACTTGGGGCTCTCCGGACCCTCGGCGTAGCACTGGGCGACCCGGCTGACCGGGTCGCCCATCGAACCGTGTGCGGACGCCGGAGTGGTGGACAGCCCGGTCAGGGCGAGCGGGACGAGACCGACGACGGCGACAGCGGCCTTGCGGCGTGCGGACATGGGGTAGCAACTCCTCGAAACGGCGGTCTCTGGAACCTGTGGGGGAATCCCGTGGGGGGGTGGCTCAGAAGCTAGCCCCAAGAAGCCGCGAAAACGCCTGCCGAGGGCCCTGCGGAGCCATCCTTATGGCCGCGTTAAGGGAGTGCTCAGGCTGGGATCAGGTAGGTACCGTGCGCGGCATGACCGACGGGCGGATCCGCCCGGCCGTCGCCGCCGACCGCGGGTGACGGGCCTCGCCGTGGTCGAGCCGCGCGAGGACCACTCCGGCTGGACGTCATCGCCGTACGCCCCGATGCGCACGGCACCGGGGTGGGCGGCTGCTGCTGGAGTTCGCGGACGCACCCGCGCGTGCGCCCGGACTGCCCGGGGCCGGGCTCCGCACCAACGCCATGATGTGCGAGAACCAGAGGATCTGTCCGAAGTTCGGCCACGAGGTCGTGGGGCGCGGGGTCACTGGGCCGTACGATCGGATGCACTACCGCAGGCGGCCGGGCCGAACCCCGTGCCGCGGGGGTGTTCAGCCGTCGGGCCACCAGGTGCGGGCGATGTCCTTGCGGACCTCGGGTCGTCCCGCGGGGCGCTCGTCGGCCTCGTCGCGGATCTGGCGGGTGGACGTCTTCCTCGGGGGCTTCTGCACGGTGACACGGCGCATGGCTGCCTCCTTCAGGGTCCACCGGGTTCCGCGTTCTCACGGAGGCAGACCTTTCGGGGGAGAGTTCCTCATCGGTCCCGTTCTGTCTGTGGTGGCCGTCACTCATCGATTGTCAGTGGCGGGTGTCACTCTTGGGTCATGACCACCCATGACAGTGACGGGAAGGCCACGGACGGTGTCGACTGGGACGCCTGCGCCGCCGCCTTCGACGCGGAGCCGGACCACGGGCTGCGCGATCCGGAGGTGCGCGCGGCCTGGGCCGAGCGGCTGCGGGCCTGGCTGCCCGAGCGGGCCGGAGATGTCCTCGACCTCGGCTGCGGCACCGGCAGCCTGTCGCTCCTCGCGGCCGAGCAAGGACACCGGGTCACCGGGGTCGACCGGTCCCCGGCGATGGTGGCGCTCGCCCGGGAGAAGCTCGCTGGGCGCGACGCGGTGTTCCTCGTCGGTGACGCGGCGGCACCGCCGGTCGGCGAGGAGCGGCACGACGCCGTCCTCGTCCGGCATGTGCTCTGGACGCTGCCCGAGCCGCGGCGGGCACTGCGGCACTGGCGGGACCTGCTGCGGCCGGGCGGGCGGCTGGTGCTGATCGAGGGCGTGTGGGGGACGGTGAGTCCGGTCGGCATACCGGCGGACCGGCTCACCGCCCTCCTCGCACCCATGGGCGGGCAGGTGCGCGTGGAGCGGCTGTCCGGGGACCGGGCGCTGTGGGGCCGGGACGTGGACGACGAGCGCTACGCGGTGGTCGCGGTCCCGGACTGATCCCCACCCCTCATGCGAGCAGTGTCCCGAACCCGCCCTCGCGGGCCCGCGCGTCCAGCTCGTCGAGGGCGGCCACCGCGGCGGCCGCCGCCTCGGGATCGGTGGTCAGCAGACCGCTCGCCGCGAACTCGTCCTCGTCCAGCCGCCGTACGTCCGTGCCGTCCGCGGAGACCCACAGGTCCAGGTCGAGATCCTCGACGACCAGCCGTCCGCCGGAGAGCTCCGCAGGCCGGGTGATGTCGCAGTAGTGCCCCTTGAGGGCGCCCGCGGCGGTGCGGACCTCCTTCACGGAATACCACCGGTCGCGCCAGTAGTGCTCCGTGAAGACGTCCCCGGGCTCGAAACGGACGAAGCCGAAGTCGCGCACACCGGCCCCCGCCCAGGGGGCGCGCACGCTGACGCGGATACCGTCGTCGGTGAGCAGCTCGGCCGGATAGCGGATCTTCATCCGCCCCGCCTTGACGAGGACGACTTCCACCCGCGCCGGCCTGTCAGCCGAGTTCACGGACATACCGCACCTCCGTCCCGCAGATCTCGTAGCCGAACCACCTGTTGATCGCGATCATCGGCTCGTTCCCGGTGTCGTTGCCCGTGAACGCCTCGGTGTACCCGGCCGCGCGGGCCCGATGCAGTGAGTCGTTCTTGGCGAGCTTGGCCAGGCCCCGGCCGCGGTGGGCCCGGGCGGTGCCGGTCATGCCCGTGGCGTACCGGGTGCCGCCGTCCGTGCGGGCCGCGGAGAAGGCGGCGGGGCGGCCGTCGACCAGTGCCACCGTGGTCAGCTCGGGGCTGAACAGCGGGTGCCGCCAGGTCTCCGCCAGCCAGGCCTCGTAGTCGGTGAACTCGGTGTCCACGTCGCTCGGCTCGTCCGCCGTGGTCTCCGCGTCCAGTTCGAACAGTGGGCGCGGATCGGCGGTGAAGTCCGAGGCAGGGCGCAGCTCCACGCCCGGCGGCGGGTCCTGGAGCGGGGGGAGGGCGCCGTGCACCAGGTCCAGGCGGAGGAAGTGGGCGGAGCGGCTCGCCCGGTAGCCGTGCCGCCCGGCGAAGGCGCGGTTGCCCGGCTCGTCCAGCACCCAGGCCAGCAGCCTGGTCGCCCCGTGCGCGGCGAGGTGCTCCTCGGCGGCGCGCACGAGCAGCGTCCCGGCGCCCCGGCGCGTGTGCTCGGGGTGGACGTACACGTTGAGGTTGCCCTGGCCGGGCTGGGAGCTCTCATGGGTCAGATGCACCTGTGCCGTACCGATCACCTCGCCGTCGGCCACGGCCACCAGGGGCCGGTAGTGGGCGTCGGGGTGCAGCTGGGTCAGGTCGTGCGCCAGGGAGTGAGGGGTGACGAGGATGAACGGCAGCGCGGCCTGCCGGACACGGGTGAAGCCCTCGAGGTCGGCGTGGGCTTCCGAGCGGAGATCGCGGACGGTCACAGTCATGAAGGCGCACGCTACGGCGGGCGCGGCGGGGGTGCCTCCCATTTTCCGGCGGGTGCGGCCTCTCCGGCGGGTGCGGCCTCTCCGGCGGGTGCGGCCTCTCCCGCGGGTGCGGGACAATCGGGCCGTGACCTTGACGATCCATATCGACGACGACGCACCGCCGTACGAGCAGGTGCGGGTGCAGATCTCGGAGCAGGCCCGGTCGGGGGTGCTGCCGGTCGGGTACCGGCTGCCCACGGTGCGAGGGCTGGCCGAGACGCTCGGCCTCGCGGCGAACACGGTGGCCAAGGCGTACCGGGCGCTGGAAGCCGACGGCGTGATCGAGACGCGGGGGCGCAACGGGACGGTGATCGCCGCCGCGGGCTCTGCGGCGGAGCGGGAGCTGGCGTCCGCCGCGCAGGTGTACGCCGCGAGGTCCCGGCGCCTCGGCTCCTCGCCGGAGGAGGCACTGGCTGCCGTGCGGGATGCCCTGCGGGCGGCTTATGGGTGATCACCGTCCTGGCGGGGGCCCGATGCCCGGTGCGGGCTCGTTGTCGCTGATCGCGCAGTTCCCCGCGTCCCTGGGGATGTGTGCGTGAGCGTTGGCTGTGTTGTCGGGCCCTCGTTGTGTCGCGCCAGTTGCGCGAACGTGCGCGCGTCGGCGACGGCTGCCGCGTTCGGGTCGTTGTTGAAGTAGGCGTAGACGTCCTCGCCCGCGGACCAAGTGGTCGCGATGCGGTGGATCCAGCTCCGCAGGCACTGGCGGCCGTAGTGGGGCCAGGGGTGGGCGCGGCCCTGGTGGAAGCGGACATAGCCCCAGTCGGAGGTGCGCCACAGGGGAGTCGCGGGCCGGGACCGTACGTCGGCCCAGCACAGGGCGGCGCCCCGGGACTCCAGTACGGCGCGTACCTCCGGAATCCACCAGGAGGGATGGCGCGGCTCGACCGCCACCCGGGCCGACTCCGGGAACCGGCGCAGACAGGCGTGCAGCAGCGCGGGGTCGGCCTGGAGTGTCGGCGGGAGCTGGAGGAGGACCGGGCCGAGCCGGTCGCCCAGGCCGGTGACCCGGCTCATCAGGCGGTCCACCGGTTCCCCGGGCTCCCGCAGCCGTTTGATGTGCGTCAGGTAGCGGCTGGCCTTCACCGCGACCACGAAGCCCGGCGGGGTGCGCTCACGCCAGGCTTCGAAGGTCTCCCGGGACGGCAGCCGGTAGAAGGCGTTGTTGATCTCGACGGTGGCGAAGTGCGCCGCGTACTCCTCCAGCCAGAGCCGCACCGGGAGCCCGGCCGGGTACAGCGCCCCGCGCCAGTCCTTGTACTGCCACCCCGACGTCCCGACGAACAGGGTCATACGACCATCAAAGCACCTACAGGTACAGGCCCGCGTCCGCGTCCCCGCGCGGCTCCGGCAGCGATGTCGGAGATGTGCCCCGGCGCAGTGCGTACAGCTCGGCCAGGGTCGACCCCTCGCGGCCGATGCCCTCCTCGCCCCCCAGCCAGTTCACCGCCTCCGCACGGGTCAGCCGCCCCACCTCGATCCGGGCGAGGCAGCGGCCGGGGCGCACCACGGCCGGGTGCAGGCGCTCCAGGTCCTCGTTGGTGGTGACCCCGACCAGGACGTTGCGCCCCTGGCCGAGCAGACCGTCCGTCAGGTTCAGCAGCCGGGACAGCGCCTGGCCGGCGGTGTGCTTGGCCTCGCCGCGGATCAGTTCGTCGCAGTCCTCGAGGAGCAGCAGCCGCCAGCGGCCCTTGCCCGCCGCGTCCTCCTCGCCGATCGCGATGTCCATCAGATAGCCCACGTCGGAGAAGAGCCGCTCCGGGTCCAGGACGCAGTCCACCTGGCACCAGTCCCGCCAGGACCGGGCCAGTGTGCGCAGTGCGGAGGTCTTGCCGGTGCCCGGCGGGCCGTGCAGCAGGAGCAGCCGGCCCGAGATGTCCTCCGGGGTGGTCTTCATCAGGCGGTCCATCGCGTCGGCGACCGGCGCGGTGTAGTTGGGCCGGATCTCCTCCCAGGTGCCCGCCGAGATCTGACGGGTCGTGCGGTGCGGACCGCGGCGCGGGGAGACATACCAGAAGCCCATGGCGACGTTCTCCGGCTGCGGTTCGGGCTCGTCCGCCGCGCCGTCGGTGGCCTCGTTCAGGATTTTCGCCGCGAGGTCGGCGCTGGTCGCGGTGACCGTGACGTCGGCGCCCCGGTTCCAGCGGGAGACCAGCAGCGTCCAGCCGTCCCCCTCGGCCAGGGTGGCGCTGCGGTCGTCGTCCTTGGCGAGCCGCAGCACCCGCGCGCTCGCGGGCAGCAGGCTCGCGCCGGAGCGCACGCGGTCGATGTTCACGGCGTGCGAGTACGGTTGCTCACCCGTCGCGAAGCGGCCGAGGAAGAGCGCGTCGACGACGTCGGACGGGGAGTCGCTGTCGTCGACGTTGAGCCGGATCGGCAGTGCGTCGTGCGGTTGTGCGGACATGCCGCCATGATCGGTCACCGGTGCGTCGCGTGCACCCGGTTTCCGAGGCGCACGCGGATTGTCACCGTTCCTGGGGACCGGGCGGGGTCGAGCCCGTTCAGCCGCACGCCCCGGACGGTGCCGGCGCTCCTCCTTGCCTTGACGGCGTGGGAGGTGCCCCGGTCCGGTGCGGCCCCGGCCTGCTCGATCCCGAGCCCGTGACCCGAGCCCGTGACCCGAGCCCTGGGCGGAGCCGCCCGGAGGCCGGTTCCCGGCACGCCGACGCCGTACCGGCACCGCCGATCGCGCGCTACACGCCGGCCCCGTCGGCCGCGCCTGCCGCAAGCCGTTGAGCACACGACCACACGACCACACGACCACACGACCACAAGCACAACCACACGATCCAGCCGGTTCGAGGTCAGCCCGGCGGGCGGTGGATCAGCCGCCCCGCCCGCCGGGTGCGGCGCACCATCGCGTACCCCTTCGTCAGGGCGCGGTCCCGGGCGAAGGTGCGGGTGACGGCCCGTCCTTCCACCAGGCGTTCGAACTCGGCGGCCGACGTGGACCTGCGCACCGTCACGCGCCGCAGGGCGTACGGCCCCTGGGCGCGCCGGGCGAGGCCGTTGCCGACGACGAGGGCCTGCGCGTACCCGGTCTCCCGCACCGCCTCGCGCACCCGGCGGCTGGAGTAGCCGTAGGGATACGCGAACGAGGCGGGAACGGAGCCCAGTTGGTCCGAGACGATCTCCTTGCACAGGATCAGCTCCGACCGCAGCCCACCCTCGTCGAGCTGGTCGAGCTGCGGATGGCTGTGGCTGTGTCCGCCGATCTCCACGCCGCCGCGGGCCAGTTCGCGCACCTGGTCCCAGTCGAGCATGGTGTCCGGGCCGCCGCCGGTGTCGTACGGGCCCCGGAGCCAGCCGGTGGAGACGAACAGCGTGGCCGGGAAGCCGTGCTCGGCCAGGACGGGCAGGGCGTGGCGGTGCACGCCCTCGTAGCCGTCGTCGAAGGTGACCAGGACCGGCCGCGCGGGCAGCGGGCGGCCCGAGCGCCAGCGGGCGGCGAGGTCCGCGGTGGTGACGGGGGTGAGGCCCCGGTCCGCGATCACCGCCATCTGCTCGGCGAACGCCTCCGGGGACACGGACAGCGCGCGGGTCGCCTTGCCGGGGCGGGGCGCGACCGCGTGGTACATGAGGATCGGGACGCGCACGTCAGTCACGGCCACCGCCCTCCCCGACGGTCGCCACGCAGAAGGTGACCCCGTCCCGCCGGGCCCGCACGCTGCCCACCAGATAGCCGCCCGCCGCCGTGAGCACCCCGGCGACGATCGCGCCCGCGCGGCCCGCGCCGCCCGGGCGGGCCAGCAGGGCGTCGCGCAGTCCCCGCACCACCCCGGCCGGCAGCACACGCGTGGTGTACCGGCGTTCGGATTCCAGCCCCTTCTGCGCGCCCACACTGCGGGCCACCAGCGCCTTGGACAGGCCCTCGGCGTAGGTCCGGGTACGGAAGTAGCGGAACCGCTCGCGGGCCTCGGGCACCCGGTGGTGGATCACCGCGCGGTCGTCGATCAGCAGGATCGTGCCGGGCCGGGCGCGGCTGAGGCGGATGCACAGCTCCGTCTCCTCGCCTCCCAGCGGACGTTTGTCGCCGCCGCGCCCGATGCCGGTGGCGAAGCCGCCCACCGCGGCGACGGCCTCGCGCCGGAAGGAGGCGTTGCCGCCGAGGACGTTGCGCACCTCTGCCCGCCCGCGCGGCAGGCCCCGGTACGTGCAGCCCACCACCCAGTCGAACTCCTCGGGGAACCAGTCGGGCCGGCGGCCGGACGCCCAGACCGGCTCGGTGCGCCCGCCGACCGCCATGACGCGCGGATCGGCGTACCCCTCGGCGAAGTGCTTCAGCCAGCCGTGTTCGGCCACGGCGTCGTCGTCGAGGAAGGCGACGATCTCACCGCGCGAGGCGGCGATTCCGGTGTTGCGGCCGGCGGACAGGCCGCGGGGGCCCGCGTTGGCGAGCACCCGCACGTCCCCGGTCTCCTTGTACTCCTTGCCCAGACGGTCCAGGAGAGCCTGGTTGTGGTCGACGACCAGCAGGATCTCCAGGGCCGGCCGTGACTGCGCCCGCACGGAGGCGACGGCCGCGAGGACGTCCTCCCAGCGGTCCTCGGTGTAGGCGCAGATCACGACCGAGATGCCCGGGGTGCGGGGATCGTTCAAGACACCTTCCCCCGGCCCGTGTCCAGCAGCGGGGAGTGGTGCGGGCGGCGGCGCAGCGCACGCCGGTTGGAGCGCTCCCCGAGGATCACTCTCAGCACCCGGAAACCGTCGCGCACGGCCCGCAGATTGCTGGTGCCGTGGATGCGCAGGTATTCGTGGCTGGGGATCTCCTGCACCTTCAGGCCGGCCTTGACGATCCGGATGTTCATCAGGGTCTCGACCTCGAAGCCGGTGCAGTCGAGGTCGATCTTGTCCAGGCAGTGCCGCCAGAAGGCGTTGTAGCCATAACAGAGGTCGGTGTACCGCGCGCCGAACCTGCGGTTGACGACGGCGCACAGCACCCGGTTGCCGAGCTTGCGGATGAAGGTCATGTCGTCGGTGCCGCCGCCGTTGGCGAAGCGGGACCCCTTGGCGAAGTCCGCGCCGGATACCAGCGCGGAGACGTAGCTGACGATCTCGTTGCCGTCCGCCGAGCCGTCCGCGTCCACCATCACGATGATGTCGCCGGTGCAGGCCTCGAACCCGGCGCGCAGTGCGTCCCCCTTGCCCTTGCCGCGCTGCCCGACGACCTTCACGTCCGACCACAGTGCGCGGGCCACGTCCACGGTGTTGTCGGTGGAGTTGCCGTCGACCAGGACCACTTCGTGGATCCAGTCGGGAAGCGTCTTGAAGACGTACGGCAGGTTCTCCGCCTCGTTCATGGCCGGTATCACCACGCTCACCGGTGACGCGATGGCCAGGTGCGAGGAGACGGGCCGGTACTTCCGGGCGGCCGGCGGATCCTGATCCGCGGCCGCCGGCTGCAGTACGGAGCTCATGAGTCTGGTCCCTCTCGTCCGGCGGACCGCCCGCCCCTCGGGCGGCCCGGCTGTTCGTCCGGTTCGAAAGGGGGGTTGTTCTCACCTCACGACACGACGGATGGAGCTGACGTGCACGCCGGGTGAGCTGGCAAATCTGGCCGGCCGCCACAACGGCGGCCGCCCGCGCGGCACGGCCCGGTCACCGTTGCGGTCACCGAGCACGGCACCCCCCTACCGCGCCCCGCGCCGGTTCGTCGTGCTCCTGAGCCCTCCCCTGGAGCCGCGTACTGACGGACCGATGCGGGTGAGATGTGTGACGTTATTGACGATTGAACCCGTATGGCAAGACCCGGAACGGCGTCTCACCTTTTCGCTGGTTTGGCCGTTACGGGTGTCTCTTGCCTGGACGTATGTGTCTGCATGGCCGACTTTGCCCACTGAAGCGTCGGATGCCGGGATTCAATGTGGCGTACCCCGTAGGGGCAGTCAAGGGCTGAAAGTCCCTGCGGCCGGTTTTCGTCCAGGATTGAATCGGTAACAGTTTTGGCATGGACACTTCCAGTCAACACGCGTAGTTGGTAGGACAGTTGCGGCAGAGATCCTGCTCAAGGGAGGTTCCATGAGACGTTCCCGACTCGCTTTCTTCCTCGGCACGCTCCTCCTCGCCGTCACCACGGCCCTCACCGGGGCCACGACGGCTCAGGCGTCCCAACAGGCCGCGGCCGACGGCTATGTGGCGCTCGGCGACTCCTACTCCTCGGGTGTCGGAGCCGGCAGCTACATCTCCTCCAGCGGCGACTGCAAGCGCAGCACCAAGGCATACCCCTACCTCTGGGCGGCCGCCCACTCACCCTCGTCCTTCGACTTCACCGCTTGCTCGGGCGCCCGAACGGGTGATGTTCTCTCCGGGCAGCTGGGCCCGCTCTCCACCGCCACCGGCCTGGTCTCGATCAGCGTCGGCGGCAACGACGCCGGTTTCGCCGACGTCATGATGACCTGTGTGCTCCAGTCCGACAGCTCCTGCCTCAACCGGATCGCCACCGCGCGGGCGTACGTCGACTCGACGCTGCCCGGCAGGCTCGACAGTGTCTACTCGACGATCCGCGACCGGGCGCCGAACGCCGAGGTCGTGGTGCTCGGCTACCCCCGCTTCTACCAGCTGGGCACCTCCTGCATCGGTCTCTCCGAGACCAAGCGGAAGGCGATCAACGAGGCCGCCGACCTCCTCGACAGCACCATCGCCCAGCGCGCCCGGGCGTACGGCTTCACCTTCGGCGACGTCCGCACCACCTTCACCGGCCACGAGATCTGCTCCGGCAACTCCTGGCTGCACAGCGTGGACTGGTTCAACATCGGCAACTCGTACCACCCGAAGGCGGCCGGCCAGTCGGGCGGCTACCTGCCGGTGTTCGACGCCGCGGCCTGATCCGTCAGTACCCGTCGTCGTCCGAACCGGAAGGAGAGGCGGAGGCCCCGCCCGTCGGGGTCTCCGCCTCGCACGTCACCGAGAACGGCACCGTCTCCGAGGTGGTGTGCACCGGCTCCCGCACCTCCACGCCGATCTCGCTCTCGAACCTCCCGCTCCCCGAGTACGTCGTCACGGTCACCGTGTCCTGCTTCGAACGCCCGCCCCCTTCCGGGAGCGACAGCTTCCGCCAGCCCGGATCGGCCACCGAGCCGTTCTCGGTCACCCAGCGGTAGGACACCTCGGCCGGCAACCGCCCCACGGTGAACGTCGCCGTGAACGCGGGTGCCCGCTCGCCCGGCGGGGGAGCGCTCCCGGAGTACTCCGTGCGTGCGCCGGTCACCGTCACCGACACGGTCTGCGGCGGGGGCCTGCTCTCCTCGCCGTCCTCGTCACTCGTGGTGGGGGAGGGCGTCGGATCCTGCGTCCGCGGCGTCGTGCCGCCGTCCTCGTCCTCGTCGCCGCCGGTGCGCGTGGGTGAACTCGCGTCACCGCCGGTGTTCCTGCCCTCCGGCCCACCGTCGCCGCGGTTCAGCAGCGCGTACGTCAGCCCGGCCAGCGCCAGGGCCAGCATGACCACACCCACGACCAGGACGGCGGTACCGCGCCGACCGCGGTCCGGCCGGGTGGCCGTGGTGGCCGCGGTGACGGCCGCCGGCGCTCCCGTGACCGGCACCGGGGGAGTGGGCGAGGGCGTCTCCGGGTGCGGGTGCGCAAGCGCCGCCACCGTGGGGGCGTACGGTCCGGAACGCGCCGTGTCCCCGCGTGGCGCGGCACCCGTTGCGATGGCCCGCAGATCCTCCCGCGCCCGCTCCACGGGAAGCCGCTCGCCGGGCTCCTTGCGCAACAGCCCTTCGATGACCGGGGCGAGCGGCCCCGCCCGGCGCGGTGGCGGCAGCTCCTCGTCCACGATCGCCCGCAACGTGCTCAGCGGGGTGTCGTGCCGGAAGGGCGAGGTGCCTTCCACCGCCGCGTACAGCAGCACGCCGAGCGACCACAGATCCGACTCGGGCCCCGGGGTACGGCCCAGCGCACGCTCCGGGGCGAGGAACTCGGGCGATCCGACGACCTCCCCCGTCATGGTCAGCGCGGAGCTGCCCTCGACCAGAGCGATCCCGAAGTCGGTGAGCACCACTCGCCCGTCGTTCGCGATCAGGACGTTCGCGGGTTTCACATCCCGGTGCAGCACCCCGGCCCCGTGCGCGGCCCGCAGCGCGGTGAGCACCTCCGCACCGATGTGCGCGGCGCGCGGAGGCGTCAGCGGACCCTCCGCCTCCAGTACCTCGGCGAGCGAGAGGCCGCGGACCAGCTCCATGACGATCCACGGGCGCCCGTCCTCGATCGCCACGTCGTACACCGTCACCACCGTGCGGTCGGCGATACGGGCGGCCGCCCACGCCTCCCGCTCCAGACGGGCGTACATCCGCTCGACGTCGGACGCCGGCAGCCCGGCCGGCGTGCGCACCTCCTTGACGGCGACCTCGCGGTGCAGCAGCTCGTCGCGAGCCCGCCACACCGTCCCCATCCCGCCCTCGCCCAGCGGCGACAGCAGCCGGTAGCGGCCCGCGATCACCCGCTGACTGCCCGGTTCTTCGGACACGGCACCCCCTTCGCCTCCGGGCGAATTCTCCCTTTCCTTGTGAAAGTAGCTCAGCCGAGTGCGGATGCCGCCCCCCGGAACACCAATCCGGCTCCCAGGGCCACGACGACGAACGCCGATCCGAGGGGCGCGCTCCGGCGCACGAGTGCCGTCCAGGGGGCCGCCGTCCAGCGCGGGCGCCGGTCCAGCAGGCGGGTCATGCCGCTGCCCGCCTTGACGACCGCGTACCCGGCCGCGGTGAGGGTGACGGCCAGTCCGACCCCGTACGCGACGACGAGCAGCAGCCCGAACCAGGCCTGGCCGAGCGCCGCGGCGCCGACCAGCACCACGACGGCTGACGGGCTGGGCACCAGCCCGCCGGCGAAGCCGAGCAGGATCGTGCCGCGCACGGTGAGGGCGGCGGGGTGGATGTGGGTGCGGCCGCCGTGGGCGTGCTCGATGTGGTGGTGCGGGGGTGGATGCCCATGACCGTGCGGGTGTTGGCTGTCCGGGTGTTCGTGGCTGTGGCGGCGGTCATGTGCGTGCCCGTGCTCGTGCTCGTGCCCGTGCCCGTGCCCGTGCTCGCGTTCGTGGTGATGCGTGTGCGTGTGCGTGTGCGTGTGGTTCCGGTTGCGCAGGGCGCGGCGTACGAGGCTCGCGCCGGCCAGGGTGACCAGGATGCCGCTCGCGATACCCAGCCAGGCGATCACCGAGGGTGCGGCGGCCGAACCGGCCGTGACCAGCAGGCCCAGGGCGATCACCCCGAGGGTGTGGGTGACCGTGACGGAGGCGGCCATGGGCAGGACGTCCCGGAGCCGGGCCCTGCCCCCGCGCGCCGCCGCCGTCGCGGCCATCAGGGTCTTGCCGTGGCCCGGCGCGAGCGCGTGCATCGCGCCGAGGGCGACGGCGATCAGCAGGGCGAGCGCGGCGAAACCGACGGTGAGGTCGCGCCGGGCGACGAGCTCGTCGAGTGCGCGGGTCCAGCGGTCGGCGCCGCGCGGCAGCACCGCGGAGGCGGGCGCGTCGGCCGTCTGCTCGGCCAGGGCCGGGCCGCCGGGGCGGACGCGCAGGGTCGCGGTCCTGGTATCGGCCGGGGACGAGAGCAACTTCTCCGGATACCGGGTCAGTTCGCGGGACACGGAGGCCGTGGGTACATCCGACGCGGTGAGCGTCGTACGGTCGCTCCGCGCGGTGATCTCCCGCCAGCCCGGCCCGGACGACGCGCCCGCCCCCCGGAAACGGAGGTCCACGGTTTCCCGCTCCGGGAGGGGAGCGGTCAGCCCGCACTCCACGCGGAGGGTGTCGAGCCCCGCCTGACCGGGCCGCACGCGTACGTGTGCGTCCCGCACGGCCAGCGTGACCGTACGGCCGTCGACCCGCACCTCGCTGTCCCGCGCGGCGGTGGCACAACGCTCCCGGGCCCACCCGTCCCGGCCCAACCGGTCGATGTCCGGCCCGGCCTGCGTGGCCGGGATCTCGGCGAGGTCCTCGACATGGTGGACACGGAGTTCGCCGGGCGCGGCCACCAGCCCGTCATAACGGTTCACGGTGAAGTTGCCGAGCGGGTGCGCGCTCGCCGTCGCCGCCGGGACCAGCGTGAGCGCGCAGGCGGCGGTGAGAACGGCGGCACCGGTGGCGACGCGACGACGGAGGATCAACGCGCCCCCTCCAGGTCCTTGAGCGCCGCACGGGCCGCGCGGGCGCCCAGCGGCGAGAACCCGGGGTTCAGCTCGAGCGCGGCGGTGAGGGAATCGCGGGCGGGGCCGTCGTGCCCGGCGGCCTTCTCGATCATGCCCCGGTGGTAGAGGAAGACCGCGTTGCGGTAGCCGGTGGCCGTGGCACGGCGAGCGTACCGAAGGGCCTCCTCGTCCCGTCCGCTGACATGCAGCGCCCAGGCGAGGGCGTCCGCGGTGTGCACACTGTGCCGCCGGTCCCACTCCGCGCGGGCCGCACGCAGTGCTACGCCTGCGTCCCCGTGGTCGGCGGCGGCGAGTGCGGTGTCCAGACCGACGTCGACCCCGCCGGCGCGGGCCAGCGCGCTCCAGGCGTCGACGAGGGCGTACTGGTCCTGTGCCTTCGCGGGATCGCCGTCGGCGCCGCGCGCCTCGTACAGCTCGCCGAGGGCGACGAGCGGCCCGGGCAGCGGGAAGCGGGCGACGACCTGCTCCAGCGTCTTGACGGCACCCGCGTGGTCGCCGCTCGCGGCCTGTGCGCGCGCCCGGCCCTCGAGCGCGGGGAGATGGTCGTCGTCGGCGGCGAGCGCCCGCGCGTAGTGGCCCAGCGCCGTCTCGTACTCGCCCTGATTCCATGCGAGTTGTCCGAGCGCGGTCGCTACGTACGCCACGTCGGCGGGAGAGGCCGCGCTGTCCAGGGCCCGTCGCAGTACCTCCCGCGCGGTGGGCACGTCACCCCGCAGCTCCCGTACGTAGGCGTACCGCGTGAACACGGGCACCCCCGGCCGCCTGCGGTCGGCGGTGGCCGCGGCCTCGGCGGCCTCCTCGTACCGGCCGAGTTCCACCAGGGCGTCGATACGGGAGCACAGGGCGCGTTCGCCGTACGGGTTCTGTTCCAGGGCCCGGTCGGCGTATTTCAGGGCACCGGTGAAGTCGTGCCGGGCGGCGGCGAGGGCGGCCTGTCCGGCGAGGGCCGGCTCGTTGTCCGGTTCGAGGGAGAGGGAACGCTCGAGCGCCCGCTCGGCCTGCGGGTAGCGTGAAGGGTCTCCCTGGGTGCGCGCCTGCTCGACGTACGCGGTCCCCAGGGTGGCCCAGCCACCGAAGTCCCTGGGCTGCGCGCGCAGGTGGGCCTGCAACGACCGGATCCCTGCCCCGAGATCACCCCCGGCGAGCACACCGGCCGCGACCGCCCCGCCCGCCGCGGTGGCGTCCCGCCCGGTGTCCCGGTCCCCTCCCACCGTGACGCTCCC
Source organism: Streptomyces sp. NPDC031365 (assembly GCF_055569765.1). Lineage (NCBI taxonomy): Bacteria > Bacillati > Actinomycetota > Actinomycetes > Kitasatosporales > Streptomycetaceae > Streptomyces > Streptomyces sp. NPDC031365. The sequence continues at coordinate 33,091 of NZ_JBVIIM010000018.1, forward strand.
GGCGGTCATCGCGACGGCCAGCAGGACGGCACACGAGGCGGCATGCAACCCGGGCCCCCGCCGCGCCGCAGCGGAGAACCGCCGCAGGGCCGCGACACGCCCTCTCGCCACGCCCCCACCGGGGACGGCCACCTGCTTGCGCCCACCACCCTCCGCCTCCGTACGCCGACCGCTCGGCGGTCCGTCTCCCGCCTCCACATGGTGGACGGTGTCCGTCCCGCACCCGGTTTCCGGGCCGTGCTCCGCCCGCGCGGGGTGGTCGCCTTCCGGCTTGTCCTCCGCCCGCCCCTGGCCGTGGGCGGCGGCCCCGCCCCGGTTCGCCGTGTGCGGGGCGGCGTTCGGCCGGCGGTGTGCCGTCACGTGGTGGCCGGTGCTCGGCTCCCGCCCGGGGTCCGTGCCGTGGGGGGCCGCGGCCCCGCGCCGGTTCGCCGTGTCAGGGACGGCTTCCGGATGGTGGTGAGCTTCCCGTTGGCGGGTGGTTCGGGGCTGGTGCTCCGCGTCCGGGCGGCGGGTGGTCCTCGGTCCGGGTTCAAGGGCCGTGGTGGCGGCGCCGTCATGAGCGGCCTTCGGCTCGCGACCGGCGTCCACGGCGCCGGTGGTGGCCGGACCGCGCCCGTCCCCCCGGCTGTGCCCCTCCTCCGGCGCCCCCGTCGGCTCCCCGCCCTCTGCGGGCGGTCGTGGGGGAGCCGGCGTTTCCTCGTGGCCGGGGGCCGGCGCCACGACCGCCCGCTGGTTCTCGCCGGTGCTGTCGTTCGTGCGGGGAGCCATGGCCTCTGCCTCTCCTCGGTGTTCGGCGGCGCGGCCCGTGCCGTGGGGGACGGGGGACGGGCCGCGCCAGTGAGTGGGGTGGGCCGGAGTACCGACCGCCGGGGTCAGTACGCCCGGCCGCGCATCCGGCGCCACCACATCAGCGCCACGCCGATCAGCAGCAGCCCACCCGCGCCCGCACCCGCGGACGCGGCGACGAGGGTCGTGTTGTCCGCGCCCTCCGCACCCGCCGGCCGCAGCGCGTCACCGAGCTGGTTGCGTACGTCGTTGCCGCCGTCCACGCCCTTGGCGAGCGGGCCGCGCGACCCCTCCGTCGGGTTCGCCAGATACGGGAAGGCCCCTTTGAACTCCTGGTCGTTGGCGTCGACCGCGTCACCCAGGTCGTTCTTCGCGCCGACCAGTTCGCCCTCGACGACCTGGAGCGCCGCGTCGATCACGTCGTCCGTCAGCCGCCGTCCGTTGGGGAAGCCGGCGTTGTCCCCGTCCAGGACGCCCAGCCGCTTCGGCTTGGCGGCCGGCTCGATCGAGGTGTTGAGGCGGAGCATCTCCGAGGGCGTCACATGCGGCGGCTGGTTGAGTCCCTCGACACCCTTCAGGAACACATCGACGAGGTCGTTGCGCGGCTCGTCCGGAGCGGGGATCTTGTAGATCGCCTCGACGAGCTTCGGCAGCTCCGGCTCGGTGACGTTCTTCAGGAACTGGGCGTCGTCCCACGGCCCCGACGCGTTGAACGTGTCCTTGTCCTTCAGCGGGTTGACGACCTCGTTCACCAGCGGGTTGCCCAGCCGCGACACCTGGACGAAGTGCCCCTCGGCGTTCTTGCGCTGCGTCGTCGACCAGATGCCGACGACCGGCTGGCCCGCCGACTCGGTGATCATGTCGGTCGGGACCTGGAGTGCCAGGGAATTGACGTTGTACCCCTTGAGCGTGTCGTTGCCGACCTCGGAGAGGTTGCCGCCGTACAGCAGGTCGAATACCCGCAGGTCGAGGAAGAACGGGTCGTCGGCCTGACCGGCGAACGTCGTCGCCCCGCCCGCCAGTTCGTGCACGGCCTGCCCCCGCAGCGTGTCGTAGTCCGGCATGGACGCCTTGCCGACGTTCGACGGCGCGACCGGGACGTCGTCCGCGATCTTCGTGCGGGACACCGCCCGCTGGTCCTTCAGCTTCAGCAACTCGATGTCGTAGGTCTGCGTGATGTTGAGATCCTGGTCGTCCAGGCTGGTGACCGGACCGGTGTTGTAGAGGAACGTCTTGTCGTTCTTCGTGTGCGTCCTGAAGGTGTAGCGGAAGAGCAGCTCGCCCTGTGCGTCACCGTTGTTGTCGACGTGGATGTCGTACTGGGCGTCCTCGGCGAACGTGAAGAAGTTGGGTCCGCCGGCCGGTTCCTCGAAGGGGATCCAGTTCGCGATGATCGTCGTCGTGTCCGGCTTGTCGGGGCTGACGAACGCGTACAGGTCCGTGTTGTCGTACTGCGGGGTGCCCGATATCAGCGGGGCCTCCCGGTGCGAGGAGGCGGAGGCCGCCTCGGGTTCCAGCGAGGTCACGCCGGCGGCTGCGAGCCCCCCGGCCGCCAGCGCACCACAGATCAGGGTCGCGAGACTCACGCGCCCCGCACCGGTCCTGGAATTAGGTGTCATGCCGTCCGTCCTCAGTGCCAACTTGCCTGACGCACTGGGATTCGGAACACGCGGCGGGCCGGATTGGTCGACTTCCGAAGTCGTTCCCGGCCCCCTGTGGCGAAGCCGCTCCGCCCGTAGCATTTCTCCCCGCCGACCCGCGTTTTCGGTCCGGTGATCCGTACTTCCCATCCGGAGGCGCGCTCGCTGCGCATGCCTCGTGTGACCGGGCGGCCCCGAGGGGCCTGGAAGAGGGGACGCGCGTTGGAGGCGGACGAGCTGCTGATGCTTGTGGCCGCGGGTGACCAGAAGGCTTTCGAGGACCTGTACGGGCTGGTGTCGGGACCTGTGTACGGGCTGGTGCGGCGCGTGGTGCGCGATCCCGCCCAGTCCGAGGAGGTGGCTCAGGAGGTGCTGCTCGAACTCTGGCGCTCCGCGGCCCGGTTCGACCCCGGCCGGGGCAGCGCGCTGTCCTGGGTGCTCACCCTCGCCCACCGCCGCGCCGTCGACCGGGTGCGCAGCGCCCGCGCGGCCGGCGAGCGCGAGCAGCGCGAGGCACGGCGGGGCCACGGACCCGCCTTCGACCAGGTCGCCGAGGAGGTCGAGGCCGGGCTCGAACGCGAGTGGGTACGCCGCTGCCTGGACCGTCTCACCACGCTCCAGCGCCAGTCGGTCACCCTCGCCTACTACGACGGCTACACCTACCGGGAGGTGGCCGAGCGGCTGTCGCTGCCGCTCGGCACGGTCAAGACACGTATGCGCGACGGTCTCACCCGCCTGCGCGACTGCCTGGGAGGCGCGGCATGAGCCTGTTCGGCCGACTGGGGTCCCGTGGCAGTCCGCACTCGCTGGCCGCCCCCTACGCCCTCGACGCACTGGAGCCCGCCGAGCGCGTGCGCTTCGAGAGGCATCTGACGTCCTGCGGCCGCTGCACCGCGGAGGTGCGCGACCTCGCCGAGGACGCCGTCCGCCTGGCCTGGTCCACGGCCGCCCCCGCGCCGCCCGCGATGCGGGACCGGGTGCTGACCGCCGTACGGACCACCGCGCAGGAGCCCGCGCCCCAGGACCTCCCGCGCGCGCGGGCGCGGCAGTTGCCGCCCCATGTCTGGGGCGCCGTGCCGCCGCCGCGCACCCGGGAGCGGCGCCGGTCACCGCTGTTCGTGCCGTTCGCGACGGCCACCGCCGCCGCGGCGCTCGTCGTCGCCTCGCTCTTCGCCGTCCAGGCGGACCGCACCCAGGACCAGCTGAACGCCGAACGCGACCGGTCACGTGAGATCGCCCACGTTCTCGCCGCCCCGGACGCCCGCGCGAGTAGCGGCCGGGACGTCCGCGGCCGCACGATCGGAGTGATCGCCTCCGCATCGACGCGCAGCGCGGTCGTCACTCTGGGCGGATACGACGACCCTCCGAACGGACGTGTGCGCCAGCTCTGGCTCATGGGCCCGGGGGAGCGGCCGCGTTCCCTGGGGCTTTTCGCGGGCGACACGCCTCTGGTCGCGTCCGGCCTCGACACCGCCGCAACGTCACTCGCGGTGACCGTCGAGCCGGACGGCGGGTCACCGCAACCCACCGGCCAGCCTGTCGCCCAACTCGCCCTGAAAACGGTCGGATTCGGAGAGTAATCATCGCACGTTCGTCAACACCCTTGTGGGGAAGGTGAATCCTGTGACCTCGATACACGGGTGCCCGGCCGGGGCGATAGGGTTACCCTGCCCGGGCCGGGTGGACTCGTACGGGTGGGGAGTGACATGGAACAGATAACAGTGCGCAGCAGGGCCAGGGTCCCTGCGATCACGTGCGGCAGCAGTGCGAGCAGTTCGCGCCTCGACCGCCATCTCTCGGTCCTCGCGGGGCCCGCCGTCCCGCAGCGGGAGACGGCCGAGGCGACCTCGCTGATGCTCGAGCTGACCGCGCGTGACACCCCGCACGGTCGCGGCACCAGGGGCTCGCGGGCCCGGACGAGCCGCGTGTCGCTCTTCGCCCCGCTGCGTCGACTGCGCCGCTCCCTGTTCGGCAGCCGGTAGCGCCCGCGCCGGACGGTCCCACCGTCCCGGCGCAGCGCCCCACCCCGTACGTCATCCCCGCGGCACAACCAGGACGCCGGGCGCACCAAGGCGCCCTCCCCGTCCCCCTGCCGGCGCCCCCGGACCCACCCGGCACCGATCCCGGGGGCCCGCCGGCCTTCTCCTCCCGCGCCTCACCGCCTGCCGTGCGCGTACTTCCGCACGGCGAGCGGCACGAACACCGCGAGCAGCACCGCACACCAGGCCAGTGACCCCGCGACGGGATGCGCCACCGGCCAGGCCGCCCCTTCCGGCACGGGCGCGTTGCCGAACAGATCCCGCAGCGCCGTCGCCACCGCGCTGATCGGATTCCACTCCGCCACCGTGCGCAGCCACCCCGGCAGCCCCTCGGTGGGGATGTACGCGCTGGACAGCAGCGGCAGCAGGAAGGTCGCCCCGCCCAGCTGACCGGCCGCCTCCTCGTTCCGGGTGAGCAGGCCGAGGAAGATGCCGATCCACACGCACGCGAACCGGAACAGCAGCAGCAGCGCGAGGGCGCCCACCGCGCCCCGTGCGCTCCCCTCCACCCGCCAGCCGACCGCGAGCCCCACCAGCAGGAACGGCACCGTCCCGGCCGCCGTCACCAGCGCATCCGCCACGGCCTGGCCCACCGGCACCGCCGCCCGGCTCACCGGCAGTGTGCGGAACCGGTCCGTCACCCCCCGGTGCACGTCCTGGGCCGACTGGAACATGCCGGTCATCACACCGCCCGCCGCCGTAGCCACCAGCAGCCCCGGAACCAGGAAGGCCCGGTACTCGGCGCCGGGCACGGCGAGCGCGCTGCCGAAGACATAGCCGAAGAACAGCAGCATGCTGACCGGCATCGTCTGGGTGAGGATCAGCAGTCCCGGGTTGTTCCGCATCCGCCGCAGCTGCCGGCCGAGCAACGCGGTGCCGTCGTACGCCAGCGTGCTCATGCCGCACGCTCCTTGTCATCGGTGGGACGGCCGGTGAAGGCGCCGGACCCCTCGGTCAGCCGCAGGAACACATCGTCGAGGGTCGGGGGCCTGAGGCTCGCGTCCAGCAGCGGCACGCCCGCCGCGTCCAGCGTGCGCACCAGGTGCGGAAGGGTGAGCGTCGCGTCCCTGGTGACCACGCCGACCGCTTTGCGTTCCAGGTCCAGGGACGGCTCCGAGCCGGTGAGCCGGTCCAGCACCCCGGCCGCCGCCGTCAGTGCGTCCGCGTCCGCGACGACCACCTCGGCGTGCGTCCCGACCAGCGCCTTGAGTTCGGCCGGTGATCCGGTGTGCGCGACGCGCCCCCGGTCCACCAGGGCGATGTCGTCGGCGAGACGGTCGGCCTCCTCGAGGTACTGGGTGGTGAGCAGGACGGTCGTGCCCTCGCCGGTCAGCTCGCGCACCGCTGTCCAGATCAGCGCCCGGCTCGCCGGGTCGAGGCCGGTGGTCGGTTCGTCCAGGAACAGCACCTCGGGGCGCCGGAGCAGGCTCACCGCCAGATCCAGCCGGCGCCGCATACCGCCCGACCAGCCGGATGCCGGCCGGTCGGCCGCCTCCGTCAGCCCGAACCGGTCGAGCAGCTCGGCGGCCCGCGCGGCCGCCCCGTTCACCCGGAGCAGCCGGGCGAACAGCCGCAGGTTCTCGCGCCCGGTGAGGTCTCCGTCCACCGAGGTGTCCTGTCCGGTGACACCGATGCTGCGCCGTACGGCGGCGGCCTCCCGCAGCAGGTCGTGTCCCGCGACCCGGGCGGATCCCGCGTCGGGCCGCAGCAGCGTGGTCAGCAGCCGGACCGCCGTCGTCTTGCCCGCGCCGTTGGGCCCGAGCACCCCGCACACGGTGCCCTCGGCCACCGCCAGATCCAGCCCGCGCAGGGCATGGACCTCCCCGAAACGCTTCTCCAGACCCTCACTAAGTACAGCGTACGTAGTAGTCATGGGGTGACCTTACCGCATTACGTACGGTGTACGTAACTACGATGGTGGTGAGGTGATGACCGATGGCGGGCCGAGCGGCCGTACCCGAAGTGATCTGGGCGCGCCGCGAGCGCGCCGGCCGTGGCCCGAGACCGGCGTACACGCGCGCCGACATCGCGGCGGCGGCGGTGCGGATCGCCGACGCCGAGGGCCTGGACGCGGTCTCCATGCGCCGTGTCGCGGCGGAACTGGGCTGCGGCACCATGTCGCTGTACAACTACGTCCCCCGCAAGGAGGACCTCTACGAGCTCATGGTGGACGCGGTCGGCGGTGAGCACGAGTTGTGGGAGCCCGGCGGCGACTGGCGCGCCGACATGCTGCGGGTGGCGCACCAGACCCGCACGCTGATGCACCGCCACCCGTGGCTGCCGCGGCTGATGTCACCCGTCCACGGCTTCAGCCCCAATGCCCTGCGCTACCTCGAACACTGCCTGGCCTGCCTGGACCCGCTCCCCGAGCCCTACGGCACGAAGCTGGAGCTGATCGCGATGCTGAACGGCATCGTGACGACGTACGTCACCAACGAGCTGGCCACCGACGAGCGCACCCGCTCGCTGCCCTGGTCGCAGGAGCAGGAGAACGCGATGCGGATCGCCTATCTGGGCGGCCGGATCGCGACCGGTGAGTACCCGAGGATGGCGGCGGCCTTCGCGGAGGACGCGGGGCCGATCGATCTGGAGGCGGTGTTCGAGCGGGCGCTCGGCCGGATGCTGGACGGCTTCGACCCGCGCCGCTGATTCCGTGCCGGCGGCCGTCAGATCAGGGCGAGCTGGCCCTCCGGGCCCTCCTCGTGTGCGTCCAGCACCGAGGCGGGGCGGCGAGTGGAGGGTGGTACCGGGAGCACGCCGGCCTCGCGCAGCTCCGCCGGTGTGATCGGGTCCGGGACCGCCGGGTCCGTCAACGCCGCCTGCCGCGGACGCAGTTCGGCCAGCAGGGCGAGGACCGTGATGAGTTCCAGGAGTTCCGAGGTCCAGGTCTGGGGCCAAGTGGCCGGACGGATGGCCGCCAGCGTGCCCGGCTCGCCCGGCTCCATGCGGGCCCCCAGCCACTGCTCCAGCACCCGGACCCCGCCCGCCACGAAGTCCCAGGCCTCCGGCGGCACCGGGGCGATGCGGCCCCCGTCGAGGTGCAGGGCCTCCTCGTCGCGGTCGTAGCGCACGCTCAGCGGCCGGGACGGCAGCGGGGCGCGGACGTAGGGGCGGCGCCCGCCCGGGAGCCTGGGGTGCTCGCCGTCGCGCCGCATCAGCCACAGCAGCCGGCGGCCCACGGCCACGCCCCGCTCCCATGCGGCCGTGTCCCCGGTGAGCGGCACCACGAGGCCCGTGGGCGCGGGTCGCGCCACGGCCGTCGTCCAGGCGAGGACGTCCACGGGGGAGGTGTCGTGGCCGAGCCGGGAGGCGAGGTGGTCCGTCAGGCCCGGTGCCAGGTTGGGCTCGGCGGCGCCCGGCCGGCGGTACAGCGGGCGGACGCGCCCCGCGCGGAGCACGGGCAGCAGGGAGGTGGCGAGCAGGGGCGGACCCCAGGAGTCGTCGACAGCGGCACCGCTCCGCCCGCTGCCCGTCTCCACGACGAAGACCTGCCGCTCGTCCGCCACCCGCCACAACTCCGGACGTGCCGCATCGATCAGCCGCTGGTCGGCGATCAGCCACTGTTCGTCGAACGGGGCGTACAGGAACCGCACCGGCTCGGGGCACGGGCCCGAGGCGCGGGCCAGCTTCCCGGTACCGCCGCCCTGCCCCGGCAGCTGACCGACCGCCGAGTGCGGGGTCCGGGAGCGGGTCGACTGGAACAGGGCCTCGCGGTCCGGCCCCGCGGCTTTCACCAGGGCATCCCAACGGGCCCTCAGGGACGCAGTGTCGGGGGCCGCCGGCCACCCCCGGCCGAGCCGCGGCGGTGCGACGGACCACGGCATGAGGTCCGCCAGCAGCGGAGCGTCGTCATGCGTCACGCTGGGCATCGTACGACCTGGGGCCTGCCGTCGGACTCCCGCCCGCCTCACGACGCCGCCCCGCTGCCCCACACCCGGCTGCGTTCGGGCGGGGACCCCGCGAGTGTGAGGTGCCCGACCCGAGTGCGTCCGGCACGGGGTTCAGGACCCGGCACTCACCCGGCCTCCGGCCGGGGCCCTCGGAGCACGCGCCTGACGCCGCGAGACCCGCCCTTCCGGCGGACGGCGGGGGCTCGGTGACAGAACCCGGGGAGGCGCCGCTCACGTGGCGTCCAGCGTCACGGTGAAGGAGAAGCGGTCGCCCCGGTAGTTGATGACGGCCGCGTCCAGCACCCGGCCGTCGGTGTCGTAGGTGATGCCCGTGTAGTGCAGGATCGGGCTGAGCAGCGGGACCCGGAGCAGACGGGCCGTCTCGGGGTCCGCGAGCCTCGCCTCCACCGTGTCCGTGATCCGGCTGATGTCCGCTCCGACGACGTCCCGCAGCACCTTGGTCATCGGCCACCGCACCAGGTCGTCCAGATCGATGCGGGCGGCCAGTTCGGGACGGACGTAGTTGCGGGCGTGGTTGGTCGGCTCACCCGTCTTCTCGTCGCTGCGCAGCCGGTGGTACGCCGCCGCCTCGGACAGGTCCGGGAAGTACTCGGCGATCTCCGCCGGCACCGGCGCCGGTCCGTGCTCCAGCAGTTCGGTCGTCATCCCGGACTGCTGGGCCACGATCGCGTCCACCGAGCCCAGCAGCCGGACCGGGGCGCCCCGCCGGGCGTCGGGCTCGATGAACGTGCCGCGCCGGCGATGGCGGGTGATCAGCCCTTCGTCCTCCAGTTCCTTCAGCGCCTGCCGCATGGTCAGCACGCTCACCCCGTAGTGGCCGGCCAGCTGTTCCTCGGTGGGCAGGCGCAGGGGGTCCTTCGGCGAGCGGCCGAGGATCGAGGCGCGCAGCGACTGCGACACCTGGTACCACAACGGCAACTTGCGGTTCAGGACGATCGAATCCGGAGCGAAGGAGGTCACGGGCTATCCGTACCGGTCGGGAACGGTTCAGTGCAACGGGCGGAAGATGCGCTCGATGCCGTGCCATACGTCGTCGTACCCCTGTTGCAGGTGCTCGGCCCGTGCCGCTTGGGGGGTCAGGGAAACCGGCCAGCGGGTCTCGAACATGAAGGCGAGACCGTCGTCGATCTTCTGCGGGCGCAGCTCCGCGGCGCTCGCCTTCTCGAACGTCTCCCGGTCCGGGCCGTGCGCCGACATCATGTTGTGCAGCGAGCCGCCGCCCGGCACGAAACCCTCCGCCTTCGCGTCGTACGCGCCCTCGATCAGGCCCATGTACTCGCTCATCACGTTCCGGTGGAAGTACGGCGGGCGGAACGTGTCCTCGCCGACCAGCCAGCGCGGAGCGAAGACCACGAAGTCCACCCCGGCGAGACCGGGTGTGTCGCTCGGCGATGTCAGCACCGTGAAGATCGACGGGTCCGGGTGATCGTAGGAGATGGTGCCCATCACGTTGAAGCGACGCAGATCGTAGGCGTACGGCACATGGTTGCCGTGCCAGGCCACGACATCCAGCGGGGAGTGGTCATAGGTGGCCGACCAGAGGTTGCCGCAGAACTTGTTCACCACCTCCACCGGGCGCTCGACGTCCTCGAACGCCGCGACGGGCGCCCGGAAGTCCCGGGTGTTGGCCAGCCCGTTGGCGCCGATCGGGCCGAGGTCGGGGAGCCGGAACGGTGCCCCGTAGTTCTCGCACACATAGCCGCGGGCAGACTCCTCGAGAAGGTCCACACGGAACCGCACCCCACGAGGGATCAGCGCGATGTGTCCCGGCTCCACATGCAGCAGCCCGAACTCCGTGCGCAGCAGCAGCCCGCCGCGCTCGGGGACGATCAGCAGCTCACCGTCGGCATCGCTGAACACGCGGTCCATCGAGGCGGTGGCGTGGTACAGGTGCACGGCCATACCGGTGCGCTGGGTGACGTCGCCGTTGCCTCCCAGGGTCCACAGGCCGGCCAGGAAGTCGGTGCCCTCGGCAGGCTCCGGCACCGGGTTCCAGCGCAGCCGGTTGGGGTCGGGAACCGTCTGGGTGAAGGGCGCGGTGCGCAGCGCGCCGTTGCCCGTGCGGGTGAACGCGGGGTGGGCGGCCGACGGACGGATCCGGTACAGCCAGGAACGGCGGTTCTCCGCCCGCGGTTCGGTGAAGGCCGAGCCGCTCAGCTGCTCCGCGTACAGCCCGAGCGGCGCGCGCTGCGGCGAGTTGCGGCCCTCGGGCAGGGCGCCCGGGATCGCCTCGGAGCTGTGCTCGTTGCCGAAACCGGAGAGATACTCCAGTCCTTCGGCGGCCTTGCGCGGGTCACCGCTCATGTTCGCTGCTCCCTCGGGATCCGATTCCTCTGGGATACCATAGGAATGCGGTTTCTCCGGCGCAAGACGGCGCGCGATCCCGGCTCCGTCCGTCCCTCCTCCTCTTGACGGAGGACACGGATACCCGACTTCAGGGGGATACGCGGGCTCGTACCGGTGTTCTACGCTCCCCGGCATGACGTGGACGCGGAGCCCGATCACCGCGCTCGCGGTCTGTGTCGTACTGCTGGCCGGATCCGCGGGCTGTGTTTCCCGTGCCGCCCAGGGGGAGGGCGAGGCGTCCGCCTCGCCCATCGGCCGGCTCCTCGACGAGCGGGACGGGGAGGGACGCCCCTACCGCGAGGTGGACGAGGAGTACGCGCCCGAGGTCGGTGTCGAGGTCGCGCCCGACTCCGAAGGCGGCTGGGACGTACGGCTGCGGGTGCGCAACTTCCGCTTCTCCCCGCACGGAACGGGCCGGTGGGCGGTGGCCGGACGCGGTCTGGCGCACCTGGAGGTGAACGGCCGCCGCATCGCCCGGCTGCGCACCCCCGAGTACCACCTTTCCGGCGGCTTCGTCCCGCGCGGCACGCACAAGGTCACCGCGCGTCTGTACGCCGACGACGGCTCGGTGTGGGCCGTGGACGGAGAGCCGGTGGAGAGCACGGCCGACATCACGGTGTCGCGGGACGGGCCGAGCGCCGACCCGACCGTGGAGCCGATCGACGGTGCCGCCGTGTCCGGTGGGGCGGACGGCCGGAGGCGTGGCGGACGGCGCGGTTCGCCGGACCGTGCCGGGCAGGCATGATGAAGCCCGTGCCCCACGCGACACCGCTCCGCAGAGCGCCCGTGCAGCGGCGCAGCGCCGAGCGCCTGGCCCGGATCCTCGACGCCTGCGCCGCACTCCTCGACGAGGCCGGTTACGACGACCTCAGCACCCGCGCCGTCGCGGAACGGGCCGGTGTGCCCATCGGCTCCGTCTACCGCTTCTTCGGCAACAAGCGCCAGATGGCCGACGCCCTGGCCCAGCGCAATCTGGAGCGTTTCTCGGAGCGGGTCACCGAACGGATCGGGGCCACCGGTGACCGGGGCTGGAGGCACGCCATGGACGTCGTGCTCGACGCGTACCTGGAGATGAAGCGCACCGCTCCCGGCTTCTCCCTGGTCGACTTCGGCAACCAGATCCCCGTCGGCACCCGTGCCGAACCCAACCGCCGGGTCGCCGACCGCCTCACCGAACTGCTCTCCGCCCATCTGGACCGCGAGGCCGACGAGGATCTGCGCCGCACCTTCCTCGTCGCCGTCGAGACCGCCGACGCCCTCGTCCACCTGGCGTTCCGGATGGCACCCGAAGGGGACGAGAAGGTCATCGGGGAGCTGCGCGAGATGCTGCGTGCCTATCTGGCCCGGGTGCTGGACTGAGAGGCAGTCCCGCGGCACCCCTCCCCAGCATGCGTACCGGTCGGTATGCTCGGTCCGTCCGTGCGTCACCACCGCCGTACCGGGAGGCCCCGTGTCCCGCACCGCCCTGCGTATCTGCCCCCTGTGCGAGGCCACCTGCGGCCTGACCCTCACCCTCGACGACGGCCACGTCACCGGTGCCCGCGGCGACCGTGACGACGTGTTCAGCAAGGGCTTCATCTGTCCGAAGGGCGCGGCCTTCGGCGCCGTGGACTCCGACCCCGACCGGCTGCGCACCCCGCTCGTCCGCGTCGGCGGCGAACTGCGCGAGGCCACCTGGGAGGAGGCGTTCGACGCCGTGGCCGCCGGGATGCGGCCCGTCGTCGAGCGCCACGGCCCGCACGCCGTCGGCGTCGTCCTGGGCAACCCCAACGTCCACACCATGGCCGGTGCCCTCTACCCGCCCCTCCTGATCGCCGGGCTCGGCACGCGCAGCCTGTTCACCGCCTCCACTGTCGACCAGATGCCCAAGCACGTCGCCTGCGGACTGCTCTACGGAGACGCGAACCTCATCCCCGTACCCGATCTGGACCACACCGACCACCTGCTGCTGATCGGCGCCAATCCGCTGGAATCCAACGGCAGTCTGTGCACCGCCCCCGACTTCGCCGGCCGGCTCCGGGCGCTCAGGGCCCGCGGCGGCACCCTCACCGTCATCGACCCGCGCCGCACCCGCACCGCCCGGCTCGCCGACCGCCACCTCGCCGTCCGCCCCGGCACCGACGCACTGCTCCTCGCCGCGATGGCCCACACCCTGTTCGACGAGGGCCTCGTCGACCTCGGCGAGCGGGCGCCGCACATTCAGGGGATCGACGAACTCGCGGCCGCGCTGAAGGACTTCACGCCCGACGCCGTCTGCGGCGCCTGCGGCGTCGACGCGGAGACCGTCCGCACCCTCGCCCGCGAACTCGCCGCCGCCCCCACCGCCGCCGTCTACGGCCGCATCGGCAGCTGTACCGTCCCGCACGGCACCCTGGCCAGCTGGCTCGTCGACGTCCTCAACGTCCTCACCGGCAATCTCGACCGTCCCGGCGGCGCCCTCTTCCCCCAGGCCGCCACGGACAGGACCCCGCGCCCCGCCGGACCCGGCCGCGGCTTCGCCCTCGGACGCTGGCACTCCCGGGTGAGCCGGCACCCCGAGGCCAAGGGCGAACTCCCCCTGTCCGCCCTCGCCGAGGAGATCGACACCCCCACCGACGGGGGCGAGCCGGTCCGCGCCCTCGTCGCCGTCGCCGCCAACCCGGTGCTCTCCGCCCCGGACGGCGACCGCCTCGACAAGGCGCTCGGCTCCCTCGAGTTCATGGTGAGCGTCGACCCGTACCTCAACGAGACCTCGCGGCACGCGGACGTCGTCCTGCCGCCGCCCCCGCCCGCGCAGAGCCCGCACCACGACTTCGCCTTCAACACCCTCGCCGTGCGCAACCAGGTCCGGTACACCCGCCCCGCCGTCCCCCTGGAGCCCGGCCGCATGGCCGAGACCGAGATCCTCGCCCGGCTCGTCCTCGCCGCGACCGGCATGCACGGAGCCGATCCCGCCGCCGTGGACGCCATGGTGATCGACCAGACCCTCGGCAAGGCGGTCCTGGACCCGCACTCCCCGGTGCGCGGACGCGACCCGAAGGAACTGGCCGCCCTGCTCACCGGCGACAGCGGTCCGGAGCGCCGCCTCGACATGATGCTGCGCCTCGGCCCTTACGGCGACGGCTTCGGCGCCGATCCGGACGGGCTCACCCTGGACCGGCTGCTCGCGCACCCGCACGGCATCGACCTCGGCCCCCTGCGCCCGCGGCTGCCCCAGCCGCTGAAGACCCGCAGCGGCAAGGTCGAACTGCTGCCGGAACCGATCGCCGCAGACCTTCCGCGCCTGCGCGCCGCCCTGGACGAACGCCCTGGCGGGCTCGTCCTCGTGGGCCGCCGCCATCTGCGCTCCAACAACAGCTGGATGCACAACGTGCCTGCCCTCACCGGTGGTTCCAACCGCTGCACCCTGCACCTCCACCCCGAGGACGCCGAACGCCTCGGCGTACGGGACGGACAGCCGGTCCGCGTCAAGGGGGCAGGGGGAGAGGTGACGGTTCCGGCCGAGGTCACCGACGCCGTACGTCCTGGTGTGGTGAGCATGCCGCACGGCTGGGGGCACGACCGGCCCGGCACCCGTATGGGACACGCGGCCGTCAATCCCGGGGCCAACGTCAACCAGCTCCTCGACGGCAGCCTCCTCGATCCGCTGTCGGGCAACGCCGTCCTCAACGGAGTGCCCGTCGAGGTGGCGCCGTCGGCCGCCGCCGAGAACCAAACGTTCGGTGCTCTGACCTGAGCAAAGCCGTGACCTGGGGTTTTGCGCTTATTGCTCGCGGGTCAACGTCTTGCTGACACGGCTTGGCCGTACCTAACGTCGTCGCACCGCCGGCCCTGGTGGGATGTTCAAGGGCGAACGTTGGGTATCCACTCATGCTGACCATCCTCGGCTTCGCCATGATCGCGACCTTCCTGGTCCTGATCATGATGAAGAAGATGTCGCCGATCGCGGCGCTCGTGCTGATCCCCGCGCTGTTCTGTGTGTTCGTCGGCAAGGGCGCACGCCTCGGTGACTACGTCATCGACGGAGTCTCCAGCCTCGCCCCCACCGCGGCGATGCTCATGTTCGCGATCGTCGCGCGGCATCCTGCGGTCCCGGGGCGTCCCCGCGGGCATCCTCATCAGCATGGCCGTGCTGTCCGCGACCGACATCCTCACCGCCTACCTCCCGGTGGTCGGCGAACACCGGGGTATCGACCCGACCGTCATCGGCCTGCTGCTCAGCCTCCGCGCGGCGGCCACCATCGCCTGCCGGCTGGTGCTCGCGCCCCTGCTGCGGCTGTTCGGCCGCACGGCGCTGCTGACCGTGACCTGCCTGCCGGCGGGCCTGCTGTGCGCTGGTGTGGCGCTGCCGGTGCCGCTCTGGGCGCTGGCGGTGATCCTGGCCGTGCTCGGCTTCTGTCTGGGCGTCGGCCAGCCGCTGTCCATGACCACGGTCGTCCGGGCCGCACCCGCAGAGGCCCGCTCCACCGCCCTCGCCCTGCGTCTGACCGGCAACCGGCTCGGCCAGGTCGCCGCACCCGCGGCGGCGGGCCTGATCGCCGGGACCGCGGGGGTGGCGGCGCCGTTCGTGCTGCTGGGCGCCCTTCTGCTCCTGTCCTCGGGCGTCGCCCTGCGTATCCCGTCAGGCCCCGTGCAGGACCGGCCCTCCGGCCGGAACGGCAGCGGCGACCGCCCTCGGTGCCGTACGACCAGCTGAGCGGTGCCGGGGCCGCGTCCGTACTGAAAGGATGGCGGGATCACGCGCAAGTACGGGCCCCACAGTGGAGATCGGGCACCGTGCGCCTACGAGAGGGACCCCATGCTTCTGATCGTCCTGTCCGGTGTTCTCGTCGCCGTCATCGGCGGATGCGCCTGCGTCGTCTGGGCGTCGCGGGGCGGCCCGCGCTGGGCGCGCGGCGTGGCGACGGCGACCCTGGCGGCCGGTGAACTGGCCCGAAAGGTCCGGCTGCGCAGCAACGGCAGCAACGGCAGCAACGGCACGGGCAATTCCGGCGTCACCGGGGACAGCTGACGCGGAAGGACCGTGCCGGCCGGGCGCGGCAGGTGCTTGCGGCTGGTGGCTCCCAACTATGGTTGTCCTGCGGTGAGTTGCCGGATGGCCTGTCGCCGGCGCCGTGGTGGCCCGGGGAGCATCCATGGAATTGGTTCCGGAAGACGACGTGTTCGCGTTTCGGCTGTGGCGGCGCGCGCCGGACTCGGCGGAGTGGCTTGTGGCGTCACGGCTGCTGGTGTGTGTGGGCGACGGCGGTGGCGGGGTGCCGGCGCACCTGTCCTGGGTCACGGAGGACGGCGCGCAGTCCTCGGTGGCCTTCTCGTCGGACAGGGCGAGCTGTTACGGCCGTCAGCGCACAGCCGGCGGTGATGTGGTGGAGGTGCGCGGTGAACTCGACGGCCGGGGGGAGTCCCCAAAGGCGGCTGACGGTGCCCGCGGGTATGAGTTCGACACGGAGGTCGAGGACGCCGGCGGTCATCCGGCGTCACGGCTGAGGGTGCTGATCGACGATGGCAGCGAGGCGCCCGTTGAAGCCGTCCGCTTCCTGGCCCACGGCAGCGGTGGCTTCGTCGGCTACCGCCGGCCTGCGGGGCGTGCCCCGGTCGCCTACCGGAGCGTACGCCTCGCGCGGGCCGAGCCGGAGGGGTGGCGGGCAGGAGGCCCCTGGCTGCCGTTGGGCGGCACGCTGTCGATGGAGTCCCTGACGTCGCCGTCGGGACGCTTCACGGTGCTGCACTCGGTGTACGACCCGTCGTTGGCGGTACGGGACAACGTCACGCGGGAACGGGTCTGGACCAGCGAGTCGCCGCAATCAAGTCTGGTGTGCCTCGGGCCCGACGGGGACCTCGTCGCCCGGGACCACCACGGCGACCGGGTGTGGAGCACGGGCACGGGGTGGCTGGGGGTGCGGCGGCTGGAGATGCGGGACAACGGCGAGCTGGCCCTGACCGGTGCGGACGGTGGTGTGGTGTGGAGTACGGGGATCCCTCGGGTGCCCGCCGCGGGGTCCTGCCTCCGGAAGGTGGCCCGGGGGGCGACGATGCGCCGGGGTGAAAGTCTGTACGGACAGTCGCTGACCAGCGGTGACGGGTCGACCCTGCTGTTCCACGACGGACGCGTGGTGTGGGTCGCCCAGCACGGAACGACCTCGCACTGGGACAGGTTCTACGATCAGGAGAACGTCCTGGTGCTCGACGAGGACGGGTTCCTGCGTGCGCGGTCTCTGGACGGTGCGGTGCTGGAGCAGATCGCCGGGCCGGGTGCCGAGCTCGTCGTCGGGCCCGGCGCCGCGGAACTCCGTGACGACGCGGGGGCGGTGGTATGGACGTCCGACGGCGGCCGGCACCGGCGGGCTCCGGCGCGTGAGCCGGCCATGCCGCGGAACCACGTCCTGGCCGCCTGGTTCGGCGCCCTGGCGGGGGAGGGCCGCGGCTACTGCGTCGCGGTGGTGAAGGACAGTACCCCGCAGGAGGTACTCCGGCGCACCGGTCTCGCGCCGGACTCGATGACACGGGGCACATGGGGCCGCTTCCAGCAGGACCGGGACGCCGCACATCCCGATGGGGGAAACGTGGTGGCGGCGCTGGCCGTGGGGCCGGACGTGGTCCTCGTCAGTGACGACCACGACCTGCCGGTGACAGCACTGGCGCCCTCGACTTCGGTGGCCGCCCTGCACCAGCCGTCCGGAGGAGACGGTTTCGGGGGGACGTTCAGCCTCCAGCACGGCGACAGGCTCGTGGCCGAACTGCGGGACGCCCCGCGCCGCCGCAAGGGGACGAAGGTGGCGGAGGTGGCCGCCGCACTCGACGACATCGCGCACGAACTGCACCGCCACGAGCTGGTGTTCCGCACGTCCGGGGTGGTTCCGGGCGCCGCCGGGCTCGGCGGCCCCCTGCTCGGCGGTGTCCTCACACCGACGCCGTCCCCCTCCGCGACACCCCCGGCCGGGCCGCCCCGGGCGATCGAGGGGTACGACGGCGTGGACGCGCTGGTGGTCCGTACCGACTTCACCGACGAGGACACCTGGCACCGGGTCGTCGAAGGACTGCGGAAGCCGTGGCCCGACGACAGCGATCCCGTGACCCCCTACCTGATCTCCGACCCCGGGTACGCCGGCGCCTCCACCGAACAGGTGCTCGAATGTGTTTGTGCGGCCCTGGCCGGCGCGGACCTGCCGGAGGTGGTCTTCATCGCCGACGCCACCACCATGTCCGGGGCGGGTCACCCCCTGCTGGCCGTGTCGACCGCATGGGACGGCGAACCCTTCGAGGAGGACGAGGAGGAGTTCGTCACCCAGTACCGCGTCCTGCCCGACGCGGCGGTGGAAGTCAGCGCGAATGTCAATTCCGGCAGCATGGACTTCGACGACTTCGCCGGTGGTATGCCGCACGAACGCTGGGTGTGAGGTGCCGCCGGGCCCGCCGCCCCGCGCGCTGAACACGGACGTCCGCTGTCCCGCGGATCGGAGGAAGTGCCGAGATCCCGTCCCACGTCTTCCCTCGGCCGCCTACTTTCCGTTAGCTTCCGTGACTCACGCGCCCCGTACGACCCGCACGAGGCGTTCGACCGCGGAGCGCCAGCGCCCTGATGAGCCCCCGGGGGCACCCTCATGACACGCGCCATCACCCTGCACGACGTGAGCAAGTCATACACACGGGGAGCCCGCGTGGTGGACCGGCTGTCGCTGGACATCGCGCCCGGCGAGTTCCTCGTCCTCCTCGGCCCTTCGGGCTGCGGCAAGTCCACGGTGCTCAGGATGATCGCCGGGCTGGAGGACATCGACGAGGGCCGGCTCTTCCTCGACGGCGAGTACGGCAACGATCTGCCCCCGTCCGAACGGGACATGGCGATGGTGTTCCAGAACTTCGCCCTCTACCCGAGCATGACCAGCCGCGACAACATCGGCTTCCCGCTGCGCATCGAGGCGCCCGGCGCCGACCCGGCCCCGCGCGTCGACGCCACCGCCCGGATGCTCGGCATCGAGGACCTCCTCGACCGTTTCCCCGCCCAGCTCTCCGGCGGCGAACGTCAGCGGGTCGCCATGGGCCGGGCCATCGCCCGCCATCCCTCCGCCTTCCTGATGGACGAGCCGCTGTCCAACCTCGACGCCAAGCTCCGTAACCATCTGCGCGCCGAAATCGCCCAGCTCACCCGCGAACTGGGCGTCACCACCGTCTACGTCACCCACGACCAGTCCGAGGCGATGTCGCTCGGGGACCGGGTCGCCGTACTACGAGGCGGCGTCCTGCAGCAGGTCGGCAGCCCACGCGCGGTGTACTCGCTGCCGGACAACGTCTTCGTCGCCGCGTTCATCGGCACCCCTCGGATCAATCTGCTCCGCGGGCTGGTGCGCGCCCCGCTGGACGGGGCGATGACCATCAGCCTGGGCAAACAGTTCCTGCGCCTGCCCGAACCGCTCTCCCTGGACCACCAGTTGCTGCGGGTGCAGCAGGGCCGGGAGGTGATCGTGGGCCTGCGCTCGGAGGCCGTACGGATCGCCAAACCGGCCGCCGCCCGGCCCGGCGAGGTGGCCCTCACCGGCCTGGTGGAGCATCTGGAGTTCCAGGGTCACGAAGTGCTCGTCCACTTCGACACCGGCTCCAGCCCCGCCCTGGTGCCCGAACTGGAGGCCCCGCGTCCGGCTCCCGACCGACCGGACCGGCGGCGCCGCCGCGAGGGTGGCACGGTCCTCGAGCGCCTGCGGGAACGGGCGGGGGCGCTGCGTGCGGGCTCCGCGGTGGCACTGGAAGAGCCCGGACGGCCGGACCCGGCTTCCGCCTCCCTCGAACCGCGCGTACCCGGGGACCTCATCGTCCGCACCACCCCCGACATCCGGCTCCGGCACGGCATGCAGGTGCCGCTCCTGGTCGATCTCGACCATCTGTTCGTCTTCGACCAGTACGGCCGGCGGATCTGCCCGAACCCGGACCGGGTGCCCGACCTGGAGGAGTGACACGGCCGCGCGGGCCTCCCTCTGGCGCCGGAAAACTATCATCGCTAGTTTAGGTGTCCGACGGCTCGAGCAGTCGTACAGCGACGCCCGCCCCCGGAGGAAGTGCGATGAAGGCATACGACGGCATGTACATCGACGGCACGTGGCGCCCCGCCGCGGGGCCGGGCGTGATCGAGGTCGTGAACCCGGCCGACGAGCAGGTGATCGCCACCGTGCCCGCGGGCACCCCGGAGGACGTCGACGCCGCCGTCCGCGCGGCCCGCGCCGCCCTCCCGGCCTGGGCGGCCACCCCGCCCGCCGAGCGTGCCGCGCGCCTCGCCGCCCTCCGCGACGCGCTCGTCGCCCGCCAGGACGAGATCGCCGGGACGGTGACCGCCGAGCTCGGCTCGCCCCTGAAGCTCTCGGGGGCCGTCCACGCCGGCGTACCGGTCGCGGTCACGGGCTCGTACGCCGAGCTGGCGGCGACGTACGCCTTCGAGGAGCGGGTGGGCAACTCGACGGTCTTCCACGAGCCCGTCGGCGTGGTCGGCGCGATCACCCCCTGGAACTACCCCCTCCACCAGATCGTCGCCAAGGCCGCCCCCGCCCTCGCGGCCGGTTGCACCCTCGTGGTCAAGCCCGCCGAGGACACCCCGCTGGTCGCCCGGCTCTTCGCCGAGGCCGTGCACGAGGCAGGGATTCCGGCCGGTGTGTTCAACCTCGTCACCGGCCTCGGCCCGGTGGCCGGCCAGGCCCTCGCCGAGCACCCGGACGTCGACCTGGTCTCCTTCACCGGTTCCACCGCCGTCGGCCGCCGTATCGGCGCGATCGCCACCGGCATGGTGAAGAAGGTCGCCCTCGAACTCGGCGGCAAGTCCGCCAACGTCATCCTGCCGAGCGCCGACCTGGCCCGCGCGGTCAACGTCGGCGTTGCTAACGTGATGACCAACTCCGGCCAGACCTGCAGCGCCTGGACCCGCATGCTCGTCCACCGCGAGCAGTACGACGAGGCCGTGGAACTCGCCGCGGCCGCCGCCGCCAAGTACGGCGACCGCATCGGCCCCGTCGTCAACGCCAGGCAGCGGGACCGGGTGCGCGGCTACATCGAGAAGGGCGTCGCCGAGGGAGCCCGGATCGTCGCGGGCGGCCCCGAGGCCCCGCGGGAGAGGGGCTACTACGTCAGCCCCACGGTCTTCGCCGATGTCACCCCCGACATGACCATCGCCCAGGAGGAGATCTTCGGCCCCGTCCTGTCCGTCCTGGGCTACGACGACGAGGACGACGCCCTGCGCATCGCCAACGGCACCGTCTACGGCCTCGCCGGCGCCGTCTGGGCCGGTGACGAGGCGGAGGCGGTGGCCTTCGCCCGCCGCATGGACACCGGCCAGGTCGACATCAACGGCGGCCGCTTCAACCCGCTCGCGCCCTTCGGCGGTTACAAGCAGTCCGGAGTGGGCCGTGAACTCGGCGTGCACGGCCTGACCGAGTACCTCCAGACCAAGTCCCTCCAGTTCTAGGGGAGTCGTCACCATCATGGCCGTACGTGCCGCCGTTCTGTCCGCCGTCGACGCCCCGTTGGAGATCACCGGGATCGACCTGCCCGAGCCCGGTCCCGGCCGGGTCCGCATCCGGCTCGCCGCTGCCGGCGTCTGCCACTCCGACCTGTCCCTGTCCAACGGCACCATGCGCCTTCCGGTCCCGGCCGTCCTCGGCCACGAGGGTGCCGGTACGGTCGTCGCCGTCGGCGACGGCGTCACCCATGTCTCGCCCGGTGACGGCGTGGTGCTCAACTGGGCGCCGTCCTGCGGCGCCTGTCCCGCCTGCGCACGTGGCGAGGTCTGGCTCTGCGCGAACGCCCTGGCCGGCGCCGCCGAGGTGCACGCCCGCCGCTCCGACGACGGCACCGACCTGTACCCCGGGCTGAACGTCGCCGCGTTCGCCGAGGAGACGGTGGTGCCCGCGTCCTGCGTGCTGCCCGCCCCTGACGGTGTCCCGCTCACCGACGCCGCCCTGCTGGGCTGCGCGGTGCTCACCGGCTACGGCGCCGTCCATCACTCGGCCAAGGTGCGGCCCGGCGAGAGCGTCGCGGTGTTCGGCGTCGGGGGCGTGGGCCTCGCCGCCCTCCAGTCGGCCCGGATCGCGGGCGCGTCCACGATCGTCGCGATCGACGTCTCCCCCGAGAAGGAGGAACTGGCCCGGTCCGCCGGAGCCACCGACTACCTCGTCGCCTCCGACACCACTGCCAGGCGGATCCGCGCCCTCACCGGAAAGGAGGGCGTGGACGTGGCCGTGGAGTGCGTCGGCCGCGCGACCACCATCCGTACGGCCTGGGAATCCACCCGGCGCGGCGGACGCACCACGGTCGTCGGCATCGGCGGCAAGGACCAGCAGGTCACCTTCAACGCCCTGGAGATCTTCCACTGGGGCCGGACCCTCTCCGGCTGCGTCTACGGCAACTCCGACCCGGCCCGCGACCTCCCGGTCCTCGCCGGGCACATCCGCGCAGGCCGCCTCGACCTGGGCGCCCTGGTCACCGAACGCATCGCCCTGGACGGCATTCCGGCCGCCTTCGACAACATGCTGGCGGGCAAGGGCGGACGAGCGCTGGTGGTGTTCCAGCCTCTTCGGTGAGCCTGCCGGGCCGTGCGGCGCCGGCACAGGGGCCCGGAGTGTCCGGGTGACGGCGCCGGTGGGCTCGGGGGAGGCCCGGCGAGTGGCCGGGTAGGGCAGGTCAGGTCGGCCCGGATGTCCGGCCGGTCTGTCCCGTCTCCTGTCGGGAGGGCGGCGCCGTGGCTGTCCGGGTGGTCGGCCTCGTCCGCGACCGCGACACCGCCACGCCCGCGAGACACAGGGCGCCGCCCACCAGGGTGAGCGCGCCCGGTACCTCGCCGAGCGTCAGCCACGACATCAGCACGACCAGGGCGGGCACCGCGTAAGTGGTCGCCCCCATCCGGCCGGCGGTCGTGCGGGACAGGGCGTAGGCCCAGGTGGTGAAGGCGAGGGCGGTCGGGAAGACGCCGAGGTAGACCATGTTGAGCGTGGCGGAGAGGGGCGCGTGGGCGGCCTCCCCCACGAGCTGCCCGGCGAACGGCAGACACGCCACCGCCCCCACCAGACACCCGTACGTCGTCACCTGCAACGGGCTCGCCGCACCCAGCGCGGGCTTCTGGGCGACGACCCCCGCCGCATACGCCACGGCCGCCAGCAGACACAGCACCACCCCCGACACCGATGACCCGCCCTCCCCGGACATCGACAGCCCCACGGTGACCGCGCCGGCGAACGACACGGCCATCCCCGCCAGCAGCCGGGGCGGCACGGAGTCCCCGAGCAGCCGGGCGCCGAGCAGGGCGATGAGGATCGGTCCGATGTTCACCACCAGGGCGGCCGTACCGGCGTCGACCTGCTGCTCACCCCAGTTGAGGGCCACCATGTAGAACCCGAACCAGAGCAGCCCGGATACCAGGATCCCCCGCCACGCCGGCCGGGGCGGGGGCCCTTCCCGCCGCAGCAGGCAGATCGCCCCCAGCGTCAGCGCTCCCGCCAGCAGCCGGCCGAGCGCGAGAGCCCCCGGCGAGTACGCCGTGCCCGCACTGCGGATCGACACGAAGGCGGAGGCCCACAGCACGACGGTGACACCGGCAGCGCAGGCCGCCAGTACCTCGGGGCGGGGAGCGGGACGAGAGGAGACGTTCATCATTTCCCGGAGGCTAGGAGGAGGAGCGAGCGGGCCGCTCGCGGTTTTCGGACGTGCGGGTCACCGGAGGGCCGCCACGTCGATTCCGAGCAGCTCGGACAGCGCACGTGCGCCCTCCTCCGTCACCTTCACCGCCCGCTCGGAGCCGATGCGTACGCACCACCGCGCCTCCAGGGCGTGCCGGCACAGGGCCGCGCCCGCCACCCCGGCGAGGTGGGGGCGGCGTTCCGTCCAGTCCAGGCAGGCGCGGGCCAGCGGGCGGCGGCCGCGGCGGTCGAGACCGATACCGGCCGTGTCGAACCAGCGCAGCCCCGCATCGGTGAGCGCGAACCCGGTGTCCTGGCGCAGCAGCCCCCGTGCGGTGAGGCCGTCGGTGAGGGCGATGCCGAGCCGCCCGGCGAGGTGGTCGTAGCAGGTGCGCCCGCGGGCCATGGCCGACCCGGCGCCCGACTGCCTCAACGTGCGCGGGCGTTCGGCGGCGCTCGGGGCCACCTGGGAGGCCAGGTCTTCCACCAGCTGGGCGACCCGCGCGTCGGCGGGACGTACGTACCGGTGCCGGCCCTGCCGTTCCTCGGCCAGCAGCCCGCCGGCGACCAGCTTGCTGAGATGCTCGCTCAGCGTGGACGCGGCCACCTGGCAGTGCCGGGCCAGCTCGCCCGCCGTCCAGGCCCGCCCGTCCAGCAACGCCAGCAGACACGCGGCCCGGGTCTCGTCGGCGATCAGCGCGGCGAACCGGGCCAGCCCCGCCGCCCGGGGATCCTTCGTGCTCATGCCCCCAGCATGGGACACGGACGCTGCGGTGCTCACCGAAGTGTCCGCGAGGTGCTCAGCCGTCGGCCCGCACCTGCTCGTACTGCAGCGCCAGCCCGTCCAGCAGCGCGGCCAGCCCTGTCTCGAAGGCCCGCTCGTCGATCTTCTCCTGCTGGTCGGCCAGCAGATGGGCCTGCCCGAGATGGGGATAGTCGGCGGGATCGTAGGCGCTCACGTCGTCCACGAAGCCGCCCGCGAAGGAGCCGAGCGCGGAGCCCATGATGAAGTACCGCATCAGCGCGCCGATGGAGGTGGCCTGGGCGGGCGGCCAGCCCGCCTCGACCATCGCGCCGTAGGCCGCGTCGGCCAGCCGCAGCGCCGCCGGGCGGCGGCCGGGACCGCGGGCCAGGACCGGGACGATGTTCGGGTGGTCACGCAGTGCGCTCCGGTAGGAGACCGCCCAGTCGTGCAGCGCGGTCCGCCAGTCCCGGCCGTCCTGGAACATCGACAGATCGACCAGCGCGCTCACCGAGTCGGCCACCGCCTCCAGGATCTCGTCCTTGGTGCGGAAGTGGTTGTAGAGCGAAGGCCCGCTCACCCCCAGCTCCGCGGCGAGCCGACGCGTGGAGACGGCGGTCAGGCCCTCCGCGTCCACGAGCGCACGGGCTGTCTCGACGATCCGTTCGGTGCTGAGCAAGGGCTTGCGCGGTCGGGCCATGGCGCACATAGTAGGACCGCGACAAGAAACTAGCAGTGCTAATTTAAATGTGCACAGTCTGTGGATGTGTACGGCAAGCGGATCTCACATGGGGTGACTCGGTATGAACCTGGAGCTGGGTGACGAGCAGGAGGCCGTCCGCCGGCTTGCCCGGGACTTCGTGGAGCGCGAGGTGGTGCCCCACGCCACCGCCTGGGACCGCGCCGAGGAAGTGGACCGCGGCATCGTCAGGAAACTCGGCGAGGTCGGCTTTCTCGGGCTGACGATCGACGACGAGTACGGCGGTTGCGGCGGCGACCATCTCGCGTACTGCCTGGTCACCGAGGAGCTGGGCCGGGGCGACTCCTCCGTGCGCGGTATCGTCTCCGTCTCTCTCGGCCTGGTCGCCAAGACGATCGCCGCCTGGGGCAGCGAGGAGCAGAGGCGCACCTGGCTGCCGGGACTCACCTCAGGCGACTACGTCGGCTGCTTCGGTCTCACCGAGCCGGGCACGGGCTCCGACGCCGGCAACCTCACCACGCGCGCGGTGCGCCAAGGCGGCCACTACGTCATCAACGGCACCAAGATGTTCATCACCAACGGCACCTGGGCCGACGTCGTCCTGCTCTTCGCGCGTTCCACCGACGCCCCCGGTCACCAGGGCGTCTCCGCCTTCCTCGTCCCCGCCGACACCCCCGGCCTGACCCGCCACGCCGTTCACGGCAAGCTCGGCCTGCGCGGCCAGGCCACCGCCGAACTGGTCCTCCAGGACGTCCGTGTGCCCGCTTCCGCGATGCTGGGGGAGGAGGGCAAGGGTTTCGCGGTCGCCATGTCCGCCCTCGCCAAGGGGCGGATGTCGGTCGCGGCCGGCTGCGTCGGCATAGCCCAGGCGGCCCTCGACGCGGCCGTGCGTTACGCCGGGGAGCGCGAGCAGTTCGGGAAGCCCATCGCCCGTCACCAGCTCGTCCAGGAACTGATCAGCGACATCGCCGTGGACGTCGACGCGGCCCGGCTGCTGACCTGGCGGGTCGCGGACCTGATCGACCGGGGCCGGCCGTTCGCCGTTGAGTCCTCCAAGGCCAAGCTCTTCGCCTCGGAGGCGGCCGTCCGCGCGGCCAACAACGCGCTGCAGGTCTTCGGCGGTTACGGCTACATCGACGAGTACCCGGCGGGCAAACTCCTGCGCGACGCGCGCGTGATGACCCTCTACGAAGGCACCAGTCAGATCCAGAAACTGGTCATCGGCCGCGCCCTGACCGGGGTTTCGGCCTTCTGAGTACGAGCCTGAGTATCCGAGCGGATGTGGCCGCGGCCACATCCGCCGATTCTTGTCCCCATGAGCGACACACCGGTCAAGCAGCAGAGTACGGCCGCCTTCTACGGTCAGGCCGTGGCGTCCTTCGGCGTGGCCATGGGTGCCACCGCGGTTGGCATCTTCAATCTGGAGACCGATGCCTGGGTCCGCGCCTTCCTGGGCATCGCGGTCCTCTACCTCGTCACCTCGGCCTTCACCCTGGCCAAGGTCATCCGCGACCGCCAGGAAGCCGGCGCGATCGTGAACCGGGTCGACCAGGCCCGCCTGGAGAAACTTCTCTCCGAGTACGACCCGCTGCAGAAGCTCTGAGGGAGGCGCGCCGCAGCCTGTCCCGGCAGATCAGGCGCGCGGCGATCCGGAGCTCCGTTGCGGGAGGAGGAGCCGGGCCCGGTGCCCGGCCGCACTGCGGAGGAGGGCGTCGATGCGGCGGGGTTCCCCCGCGCAGGGCGCCTCTCCCGTCCGGGCGGAGCCGCCGGCCGGGGAGCGGCACCCGACGAGCGCCGCCGGGGTACCGTCCACGCCCTGCGGCCGGTGAGGGCTGCCGGACCCTGCTCCGCGATGCCCGACGGGCCGGTGCTAAGCGCTCGCTCACCCTTGCCGGTATGGTGTTACCCCTGCCAGCGAATGAGGTGAGCGATGAGTACGGCGGAGGAGACGGCCGGCGCCGAGGCGCAGCCGTGGGGTGAGGTCACACCCGATGCGGCCCGGCGGCTGCTGCTCGCTGCCGTGGAGGCGTTCGCGGAGCGCGGCTACCACGCCACGACGACCCGCGACATCGCGGGCCGCGCCGGGATGAGCCCGGCCGCGCTCTACATCCACTACAAGACCAAGGAAGAGCTGCTCCACCGCATCAGCAGGATCGGTCACGAGAAGGCCGTGGAGATCCTGCGCACGGCGGCCCGGACCGAGGGCAGCCCGGCCGAACGGCTCGCCGACGCGGTCAGCTCCTTCGTCCGCTGGCACGCGGGCGGCCGTACCACCGCCCGGGTCGTGCAGTACGAACTCGACTCACTCGGACCCGACGCCCGCGCGGAGA
The DNA here is from genome assembly GCF_055569765.1 of Streptomyces sp. NPDC031365. Classification (NCBI taxonomy): domain Bacteria; kingdom Bacillati; phylum Actinomycetota; class Actinomycetes; order Kitasatosporales; family Streptomycetaceae; genus Streptomyces; species Streptomyces sp. NPDC031365. The sequence goes on from NZ_JBVIIM010000018.1 coordinate 60,211, forward strand.
TCCTTGCCCTGCGGCGCCAGGTCGACGCCGAGGTGCGTGGGATCATCGAGGAGGGCGTGCGCTCCGGTGACTTCGACGTCGCCGACGTCCAGGGCACCACCCTCGCCGTGCTCTCCCTGTGCATCGACGTGGCCCGCTGGTTCAACGTCGACGGACCCCGCACCCCCGAGGAGGTCGGCGCGCTCTACGCCGACCTCGTGCTCAGGATGGTCGGAGCCCGGGGAACCGGCGCCGCTCAGAGGTAGTAGCGGGCCACCGACTCGGCCACGCACACCGGTTTGTCGCCGCCCTCGCGCTCCACGGTGAACGCCGTGGCCACCTGGACCCCGCCCTGCACCTCGTCCACGGCGCTGATCGTCGCGGTGGCGCGCACCCGTGAGCCGACCGGCACCGGTGCGGGGAAGCGGACCTTGTTGGTGCCGTAGTTGACGCCCATCGTCACGCCCTCGACGGAGATCAGCTGCGGGCCGAACAGCGGCAGCAGCGACAGCGTCAGATAGCCGTGCGCGATGGTCGTTTTGAACGGCCCCGCCGCGGCCTTCTCCGGATCGACGTGGATCCACTGGTGGTCCCCGGTGGCCTCGGCGAAGAGATCGATCCGCTTCTGGTCGACCTCCAGCCAGTCGGTGTACCCCAGCTGCTCGCCCACCGCCGCCTTCAGGTCGTCGACGGACGTGAAGATCCTCGGCTCTGCCATGTCCCGGCCTCTCGCGTCACGTAGTCGCAGGCGCATTCCGTGTGCGCATGCCTAAGCAACTGCTTAGCATGGTCGGCCGGGGGGCGCCTGTCAACGGACCCGGGTGTCATGGAGGTCGGTAGGGTTCGAGGCGTGCAACGGATTCCAGAGAAGATCCACGAACTCACGGTCGGCCAGCTCTCCGCCCGCAGCGGCGCCGCCGTCTCCGCCCTGCACTTCTACGAGTCGAAGGGTTTGATCAGCAGCCGCCGCACTCCGGGCAATCAGCGGCGCTACAGCAGGGACACCCTGCGCAGGGTCGCCTTCATCCGCGCTGCCCAGCGCGTCGGTATCCCGCTGGCCACGATCCGGGAGGCGCTCGCCCGGCTGCCCGAGGAACGCACCCCCACCCGGGACGACTGGGCGCGCCTCTCCGAGGCCTGGCGCTCCGAACTGGACGAGCGCATCCGGCAGCTCAACCGCCTGCGCGACCACCTCACGGACTGCATCGGCTGCGGCTGCCTCTCCCTGGACACCTGTGTCCTGTCCAACCCGGACGACGTCACAGGGGAACGCCTGACGGGCTCCCGCCTGATGGCCGAGCAGGCACCACGGGACCACGACCGCTGACCACGGCTCCGGCGTTCGAGCGGCGTTTCCCGGGCCGGCCGTCGGGGTCGCCGGCTCCGGCCGGTGTTGCGGGTCGCCCGCATGGGCCGCCCCTGGGTCTGCCGTCCAGGGCCGGCCGCACGGACTGGCGCCGGCCGGCCGCACGGACCGGCGCCGGCCGCCCGCGGCCCGCGACGCCGGCTCATTCGTATTCGGTGCCGCCCTTGCGGGTCAGATAGGCGGGGCTCACCGCCTTGGCTATCGCGCGGCCGCCCGTCACCGGGCTGTGCCGCTCGACCACCGGCCGGATCACCACACCCTCCCGCAGATGCAGCTCCCGCCCGGACACCGTCTCCCGGCCACTGGCGATCTCCAGCACCCGCGCACTGTCGTACGCGCCGGAGAACAGCCGCGGCACTAGCGGCAGCCGGCCGTCCAGCAGCTGTGCCGGGTCCAGCCAGCGCACCCGGCCGTCGATCTCCGCGGACACGTCGAACACCGCGTACCCGAGGGTGTCGCGCCGCCCGTCCGCGCCGTACGCCAGGTCCTGCACACCCGCGCCGTAGACCTCGCCGAAGACGCCGACCCGCCGCGCCCCCAGCCGGGCGGCGAGCTCCGCCGCGGCCTCGGCGACACCGTGCCCGCGCACCGCACGCCAGTACAGGTTGCGCGGGTCCTCCTTCAGCGCCAGCGACCTGCCGCCGAATCCCTTGGAGGAGACGTACACCCGGTCCCCCTCGGCGGCGTACGTCAGCAGACAGGCCGTGCCGTGCAGCTTCTCGGTGAGCACGACGGGTTCGCCGGGGGTGAAGATTCCCGGATAGCGCTGGATGTTCTCGATGTCGACCCAGGGCAGCAGGTCCGGCGCGGACTCCACCTCGCCGCTCATGGTCGGCGGGACCGGCGGCACCCACTTTGTGATGCCGAGCAGCTCCGCGAAGTCGGTGCCGTCCTCGGCGGCCCGCACCAGGTCGACGTCCGCGAGTGCCTTCGGCCGGCAGACGATGCCCTGCGACAGCTCACCGCGCAGCCGGATCGCCTTGACCCGGTCGTGGCTCCCGCCCGCCAGGCGCCCGGTCAGCCCCAGCTCCTCGATCAGCCCGGCCGGCAGCACGGACTGTTCGGGGATGTAGACGGCCGCATCACCCGTGCGGTAGGCGCCCTTGGCGACAACGGCCCGGTACAGGCCCACCTGGGCCAGTTCGAGGGCGTCGGCGCCCGGGTGTTCGTGGACGGTCAGTACTTCGGCGGTGACGCGCAGCGTCGACATCGGACAGCTCCCAGGGATCTCAGGTGCGTTTCATCGCCACCGACTGTCCACGGAAGAAAGCCCTGGAACGAACGATTTAGCGTTTGCTACGGTCCTCGGAGCCCTCGGGGGTGCGGCATCCCCGGCGCACCCCCTGCCCCCGTTGCTCCCTGCCTGTCAGGCCGGCACCAGCAGCCTCGCCCGGCGGGCGTCCGCCAGGGCTCCAGGGGTGAGCACGGGGCGCGGCACCAGGATTCCGCAGTCCGTGCACACCGGACCCGCCGAGGGCTCGTGATCCAGGCCGTGGCGCCACATGAGCCGTTCCCCCCGGCACACGGGGCAGGCCGTACCCGGCTCGCGCTCCAGGGCGGCAATCAGCCGACGCAGCACCTCGGCCAGCGGCTCCCGCGGATGCACCCGTGGATCGTCGCACCAGGCGACACCGAAACCGCCCCAGGTCAGCCGGTGCCAGTCGTCCACACTGCCCGGGCTGCGCAGCCCGTCGTGCTTCTCCTTCCTGCGGCGCTCGGCGAACTCCACCTCATAGGCCAGCCAGACCGCCCGGGCCTCCTCCAGCTCGTCCAGTGCGGCCACGAGCCGCGCCGGGTCGACGGAGCGGTCCTCGGGTTCGAACCCGGCCCGCGAGCACAAATGGTCCCAGGTCGCCCTGTGCCCGTAAGGAGCGAACCGCTCAAGGCACTTGCGCAGCGAATAGCGCCGCAGTGCCAGATCGCACCGCGGATCTCGGACCTGTCTCGCCAGACTCCGGAAACCGGCCATCGTCCTGCACCTCCGTCACACCTGCACCTGTAATCCGGTCACTTCGGCGTCGTCGAACGGACGTCACCGAATAGACGTATCGACACGCGAATCGGCTCCATCCTTTTTTCGAGGGCCCCCTTCAGCCGGCCACGGGTCACGCGGGCCAACTCCCTTGATCTGTAGTTCAGTTGTGGTCATCCACGGGGATACCGGCGGTAACTCGATCCAAGCCCTTCCGGCGGGGGAGGAGCTCGTCCTCGACGGTCTGAGAACTCCCCGCGGCTTCCACGGGTTCCTGAACAACCGGCCGATATGCACACCGCTCACGGATCCGCCGGGCCCGACGCGCCGAACCGCGGCGGCCGGGCCCGCGACCCGCAGGTCACAGGCGTGCCGACACTCCCACACGAAACGGCGGCGGGCCGCTGCCCGCGACCCGCCGCCTTCCGCCCCGCCCCGCTCAGCGGTAGAGCAGGTACTCCCGCCGCATCCTCCGGAACCCCGCCAGCTCCTCCTGCCAGCCCGCCACCACCTCGTCGGTGTCCGCGCCCGCATCGATCATGGTGCGCACCAGCGCGGATCCGGTGAGCTTGTCGATCCAGTTGTCCGGGCGCCAGGCGAATCCGCTCCACGACCGCCTCGCCGTGATCAGCAGCCCGATTCCCGTCCGCACCGGATCGAACGCCGCCCGGTCGTGCACATGAAGCTGCACGCCCCCGACGGTCTTCCCCTGGAACTTGGAGAACGTCGGCGCGAAATACGCCTCACGCAGACGCACGCCCGCCAGCCCCAGCCCGTTCGCCTCCTCCGCCCAGCCTCCGTCGATCCCCTCCGCGCCCAGCAGTTCGAACGGCCGGGTGGTGCCACGCCCCTCCGACAGGTTCGTACCCTCGAACAGACATGTTCCCGAGTAGACCAGCGCCGTCTCCGGCGTCGGCATGTTCGGGCTCGGCGGCACCCACGGCAGCCCGGAGGCGTCGTAGAAGTCCGACCGCTTCCAGCCCGACATCCGTACGGTCTCCAGCGGCACCGGCGTCGTCAGGAACTCCCCGTTGAACAGCCGCGCCAGCTCCGCCACCGTCATCCCGTGCGCCTGCGAGATCGGCTGCCGTCCGACGAAGGTCGCGAACTCCTCGTGCAGCACCGGACCCAGTGCGGCCCGCCCGGTCACCGGGTTCGGCCGGTCCAGGACCACGAACCGCTTGCCCGCGAGCCGCGCCGACTCCATGCAGTCGAACAGCGTCCAGATGTAGGTGTAGAACCGCGCTCCGACGTCCTGGATGTCGAAGACCACCGTGTCCACGCCGGACGCGGTGAAGATGTCGGCGAGTGCCTGACCGCTCTTCAGATACGTGTCGTAGACCGGCAGGCCGGTCGCCGGGTCGTCGTAGCGGCCCTCGGACCCGCCCGCCTGCGCGGTGCCCCGGAAGCCGTGCTCGGGGCCGAAGACGGCGATCAGGTCCACCCGGTCGTCGCCGTGCATGACGTCGACGATGTGCCGCACGTCCCGGGTGATGCCGGTCGGATTGGTGACCACGCCCACGCGACGCCCGTCGAGCAGCGCGTAACCGTCGGCGGCGAGCCGTTCGAAACCCGTGCGCATCCTCCGCCCGCCACCGGCACGAGGTGCCGACGGCCCGGAGGCGGCGGCCGCCGGTGCGGCGGAGGCGGCGACCGCGGCCGTGGTGGTGGTGAGCAGGCTCCGTCTGGACAGCTTCATACAGTGACCTCCGTGATCGCGGCAGGTGTCATGCCCACGCACGCTAGCGCGCGTGACCGGCCCGGGGAACGAAACGGACCGACCCCGCGCCCAGGACCTCTTCCACCGGGCATACCGACCGGTTAGTCTGACGGCCGGAAGCCGCTGGGAGCCGCGACGAAGGAGACCGATGGTGCGAGCCGTGCAGGGTGCGAAGGTGGTCGTCACGGGAGCCGGGGGCGGCATCGGAGCGGCACTCGCCCGCCGCTTCGCCGCCCAGGGGGCGCACGTCGTGGTCAACGACCTGGACGCGGACCGCGCGAAGGCCGTCGCCGGGGAGATCGGCGCGGTCGCGGTCCCGGGCGACGCCTCCTCGATCCTCACCGAGGCACTGGACGTGCTCGGCGGGACGGTCGACGTCTACTGCGCCAACGCCGGCGTCGGCCGCGACGGCGGGGAACCGGGCGCACCCCTCGACGAGCAGGGCTGGGCCCTCTCCTGGGACGTCAACGTCATGGCACACGTCCGCGCGGCGCACGCCCTGCTGCCGGGCTGGCTGGAACGCGGCAGCGGCCGCTTCGTCTCCACCGTCTCCGCCGCGGGACTGCTCACCATGATCGGCACCGCCCCCTACAGCGTCACCAAGCACGGCGCCTACGCCTTCGCCGAGTGGCTGTCACTGACGTACCGCCACCGCGGGGTCAAGGTCCACGCGATCTGCCCGCAGGGCGTGCGCACCGCCATGCTCGACGCCAGCGGCAGCGCGGGCGACCTGGTCCTCAAGCCGACCGCGATCGAACCGGACGACGTGGCCGACGCCCTTTTCCGCGGCATCGAGGAGGACCGCTTCCTGATCCTCCCGCATCCGGAGGTCGCGGGGTACTACCAGGCCCGAGCCGCGGACCCCGACCGCTGGCTCACCGGGATGAACCGCGTCCAGCAGCACTGGGAGGCAACCCGGTGACAGGCCCGGCGGCTGCCGGACGTGCCCCGGCTGTACCCGCCGCGCACCGCGGGGAGAGACTGGCCGCCCGCACGGATCCGCGCCGGGCGGACAGCCTGCCGCACGTGCCGGGAACGGACAGTGGGAGGATCCTCCGTCGGGAACCGTGATGTGCGACCCACGACAACCAGCAGCGACACGGAAGGCGGGTGGCGGCAGTGGCCAGGACGACGGACGGTGACGGAACCCCTGTCCCGCAGCGGCTCCTGGCCGCCGCCACCCGGCTCTTCGCCGAACAGGGCTACGACCGCACCTCGGTGCAGGAGATCGTCGAGGCGGCCGGCGTCACCAAGGGGGCGCTGTACCACTACTTCGGGTCCAAGGACGACCTGCTGCACGAGGTGTACGCGCGCGTGCTGCGCCTCCAGCAGGAACGCCTGGACCACTTCGCAGACGCCGACGACCCGATCGAGAAGCGGCTGCGCGGCGCGGCGGCCGACGTCGTCGTCACCACGATCGAGAACCTGGACGACGCGTCGATCTTCTTCCGTTCCATGCACCATCTCAGCCCGGAGAAGAACAAGCAGGTGCGCGCCGAGCGCCGCCGCTACCACGAGCGCTTCCGCGCGCTGATCGAGGAGGGCCAGCGAGAGGGCGTCTTCTCCACGGCGACGCCGGCCGACCTCGTGGTCGACTACCACTTCGGCTCCGTGCACCATCTGTCGACCTGGTACCGCCCCGCCGGCCCGCTCAGCCCCCAGGAGGTCGCCGACCATCTGGCGGACCTCCTGCTGCGGGCGCTGCGCTCCTGAGCGGCTCACGGCGGCCCATGAGGTGATCGGGCAGGGCGCCCGCCGCCGGGTCGCGCGGCCGCACCCCGCGCCGGCCGGCTCCACCGTGCGCCCCGGATCCGGCCGCCGGACCGTGATGCCGATGGCCATGCGTCCGGTGTCCGGCCCGGCCACCGCCTCCCGCGCGGACTGCGCCCCGGCCGGCAGAGCCCGTGCCGGTGGAAGCAGCGCCCGTCCCGCCTCTGTCAGCACCACTCGCCGTCCGGTGCGGTCGAACAGACCGGCGCCCAGCTCCCGCTCGGGACTGCGGACCGAGGTGCTGAGCGTCGGCTGGACGATCGGCCCGGCCCCCGGGCGGCGGCGGTGAAGCCGCTCCGGTGACGACCGCCACGAAGCGGCGGAGCTGACCGATCTCCATCCACCGATCCCAGTGATCGGCTCCAGCGGAACCATCTGTCGGACCGCGGGAACCGGCGGAACCGATGCTGTGGGCGTGGATCTCCTGCCCTCCGGACCACCGCCTGCTTCCCCGACGCCCGCACCGGGCCCCGCCTCCTGCGCCCGCGGGTCTTCCTGCGCGCCGGCGCCGACGGACCACACCCCGTCAGGCGGCTACTGGAGACGGGACCTACCGGTACTTCCTCAGCTCCCGCCGCGCCAGCGACCGCTGGTGCACCTCGTCAGGCCCGTCGGCGATCATCAGCGTACGGGCGCCGGCGTACAGCTCGGCCAGCGGCACGTCCTGGCTGACGCCGCCCGCGCCGTACAGCTGGATCGCCCGGTCGAGGATGCCGACGACCGTGCGCGGGGTGGCGATCTTGATGGCCTGGATCTCGGTGTGGGCGCCCCGGTTGCCGACGGTGTCCATCATCCAGGCCGTCTTCAGCACCAGCAGCCGCAGCTGCTCGACCGCCACGCGCGCGTCGGCGATCCAGTTCTGCACCACGCCCTGCTGCGCCAGCGCCTTGCCGAACGCGTCCCGGGAGACCGCGCGGCGGCACATCAGCTCGATGGCACGTTCGGCCATGCCGATCAGCCGCATGCAGTGGTGGATCCGGCCGGGACCGAGCCGGGCCTGCGCGATGGCGAAGCCGCCGCCCTCCTCGCCGATCAGGTTCGACACCGGCACGCGCGCGTGGTCGAAGACCACTTCGGCGTGTCCGCCGTGGTAGTGGTCCTCGTAGCCGAACACCTGCATGGCGCGCTCGATGGTGACGCCCGGGGTGTCGCGCGGGACGAGGACCATGGACTGCTGACGGCGGATGTCCGCCCCGTCCGGGTCGGTCTTGCCCATCACGATGAAGATCTTGCAGTCCGGATGCATCGCCCCGGAGATGTACCACTTGCGGCCGGTGATGACGTACTCGTCGCCCTCCCGCTCGATGCGCGTGGTGATGTTGGTGGCGTCCGAGGAGGCCACGTCCGGCTCCGTCATCGCGAACGCCGAACGGATCTCACCGGCCAGCAGCGGCTGGAGCCACTGCTTGCGCTGCTGCTCGTCGCCGAACTGCGCCAGCACCTCCATGTTCCCGGTGTCGGGTGCCGCGCAGTTGGTGACCGTCGGGGCGATCTGCGGCGAGCGGCCCATGATCTCGGCGAGCGGGGCGTACTGGAGGTTGGTGAGGCCGGCACCGTACTCGGCGTCGGGAAGGAACAGGTTCCACAGCCCCTGCCTGCGGGCCTCGGCCTTCAACTCCTCCACGACGGGGACGTTCTCCCACGGCGAGTCCAGCTCGGCACGCTGCTGGTGCGCGACCTGCTCGGCCGGGTGGACGTGCTCGTCCATGAAGGCGAGGAGCCTTGCGCGCAGCTCCTCGGTGCGCGCGTCGAACGCGAAGTCCATGACTGGTCAGCCTTCCTGAAGAGTGGTCAGACCGTGCTCGATGAAGACCGGGACCAGATCGCCGATGCGGTCGAAGCCGCGCCCGACCGTCTGGCCCAGCGTGTAGCGGTAGTGGATGCCCTCCAGGATCACGGCGAGCTTGAACCAGGCGAACGCCGTGTACCAGGACACCGAGGAGACATCGCGCCCGGACCGAGCGGCGTACCGCTCGATCAGCTCGGCCGGCGAGGGATGCCCGGGCGCCTCGGCGGTCGTGGAGACGGGGGAGTCGGGCATGCTCAGCGGCATGCTGTACATCACCAGCAGCCCGAGGTCGGTGAGCGGATCACCGAGGGTGGACATCTCCCAGTCGAGGACGGCCTTGATCTCGTCGTCCTCGCCGATGAGCGCGTTGTCGAGGCGGTAGTCGCCGTGCACCACGGTCGGCTCGGGGGAGCCGGGCAGCTCACGCCCGAGGGCCGCGTGCAGTTCGTCGATCCCGGCCAGTTCCCGGTTGCGGGAGGCGTCCAGCTGCTTGCCCCAGCGCCGCAACTGCCGGTCCAGGAAGCCCTCGGGACGGCCGAAGTCCGCGAGCCCCACCTCGCCGGGGTCCACGGCGTGCAGTTCGACGAGGGTGTCCACCAGGTTCAGCACGGCGTCCCGGGTGCGTTCGGGACCGAGCGGAGCGAGCTGGCCGGCCGTACGGTACGGGGTGCCCTCGACGAACTCCATCACGTAGAAGGGGGCCCCGAGCACCTCCTCGTCCTCGCACAGCAGTACGGGACGGGGGACGGGTACGGCCGTGGGGTGCAGCGCGCTGATCACCCGGTGCTCGCGCTTCATGTCGTGCGCGGTGGCCAGGACATGGCCGAGCGGGGGACGTCGTACGACCCACTGCGCGGCGCCGTCGGAGACCGCGTACGTGAGATTCGACCTGCCGCCCTCGATCAGCCGCCCGGTGAGCGGGCCGTTCACCAGGCCGGGCCGCTCCCGGGTCAGCAGGCCGCGCAGCCGGTCGAGATCGAGTCCGGGCGGGTGGTCGGGGCTCATCATCGCTCCTCCGGGCAGGGAAAACCGTACCCGACTTATGATGCCGACCGGTCGGTATGTCGTCCAGAGTGCGAGCGAAACGTGATCGGGCCCACGATAGGCGCTCACCGCGCCCGAAGGGCGTCCCGCCGCCACGCGAATGGCGCATATCGCGCGATCCGGCTTGCACGGCCCGTGCGGACGCCGGAGGGTCGGACCCATGAAGGCGATCAGCTACGCACGGTACGGCGGCCCCGAGGTGCTCGAGCCGGGGGAGGTCGACGATCCCAAGGTCGGTCCCGACTCGGTGCTGGTGAAGGTACGGGCGGCGGGCGTCAACCCGGTCGACTGGAAGTGCCGCGAGGGCTACCTCGACCCCGTCCTTCCGGCCGTCTTCCCGGTGGTCCCCGGCTGGGACGTCTCGGGCGTGGTCGTCCGGCCGGGCCCCGCGGTCCCGGAGTTCGCCGCAGGCGACGAGGTGATCGGCTACGTACGGGAGGACGTCCTTTCCCGGGGCACCTTCGCCGAGTACGTGGCGGCCCCGGTGCGCACGCTCGCGCGCAAGCCGGGCAACCTGTCCTTCGAGGAGGCGGCGGGCCTTCCGCTCGCGGGTCTGACCGCATACCAGGTGCTGCACCGCGTCCTCGGCGTCGAACGGGGCGAGACGGTCCTGGTGCACGCCGCGGCCGGCGGGGTCGGATCCATCGCGGTCCAGCTCGCCGCCCACCTCGGTGCCCGGGTCATCGGCACGGCGAGTGAGCACAACCACGACTTCGTACGCGGACTGGGCGGGGAGCCGGTGAGCTACGGCGAGGGCCTGGCGGAACGGGTGCGGGGGCTGGCCCCCGAGGGCGTGGACGCGGTGTTCGACACGGTGGGCGGAGACGCCCTGGAGGCCTCCGTGAACCTCCTCGGCCCCGACGGCCGCCTGGCATCGATCACCGACCCGGAGGTGGTGGACCACGGCGGCCACTACTGGTTCGTCCGCCCCGACCCCCAGGATCTGTCCCACCTCTCCGACCTGGCCGAACAGGGCGTGCTGACGGTACACGTCTCACAAACCTTCCCCCTGGACCAGGCGGCGGACGCGCACCGTCTGAACCAGGAGGGCCGAACCAGGGGCAAGATCGTGGTCACGCTGCCCCAGTAGCCTGTCCGGCGTTGGCGGACCAGGCCCGCAGGGCCGAAAGGGGGTCCTGGGCGCAGCACCAGGGGCGGGACGGGGCGGCGGGGGCGAAACACCCCCCGGCTAAACACCCCCCGGCTACCCCCGCAGCACCAGCCCCACCCCACCCCCCACCAGGGCCACCACACACATCACCGCCGCGGCCGCGCCCCGAGGGCCCAGCGGCCCCGGCACCCCGCCCCCGGCCAACGCCCGAATCCGCCCACGGGCCACACACAAGAGCGCCACCCACGCCCCGCAGCACACCGCCCCCGCCACCCCCACCACCACCGACCGGCCCTCACCACCCCCCAGCGCCGCCCTCACCGCCAGCACCACCACCACCGTGCTCGACAGCGTCGTACGCCGCCACGCCAGCCGGGTCCGCTCGGGCTGCAGCCCGGGATCCCGCTGCACGCTCCGGCCGGCCGCCGCGCTCACCCCGCCCACCCGAAGAGCACCACGACGACCATCGCCACCGCCACCACCGCCACCACCAGGCCCAGCAGCGCCGGAAACCGCGACACCGGCAGGTCCTCCCCCCGCCGCATCGCCCGCTCGCACCGCACCCAGTGATTGACCGCCCGCAGCGCGCACAACGCCCCGGTGGCGAGCAACGCCAGCGCGAGCCCCACCCGCCACGCCCACCGCAGATCCGGCAGGAACTGGTCCACCGCGAACCCGCCGCCGATCAGCGCGAGCGCGGTGCGCAGCCAGGCCAGGAACGTCCGTTCGTTCGCCAGGGAGAACCGGTAGTCGGGCGTCACGCCCTCCTGCCGCACCTCCGCGGGCGCGAACCACAACCGGACGTTCCGCACACGATCGATCACACCTGCGACCCTACCGGCGCTCGGACGAACCCGACCGCCACGCCTTGAGCCGCTCGTACGCCGCCAGCCCGTCCGGCACCCACTCCCAGCCGCCCTCGCCCAGCCGCCGCTCGAGCTCGGCCTCCGGCAGGAAGTCGTGCCAGGCCACTTCCTCGGCCTGTGGCCGCACGGGCGGCTCGCAGCGCACCTCGTACACCGCCGACCACCAGGCCCGTCCCGCGCCGTCGTCGTACAGGAACGTGAACAGGTGCTCGGGGCGCGGCAGGCCACGTACGCCCAGTTCCTCCTCCGCCTCCCTCAGCGCCGCCTCGTCGTATCCCTCGCCCGCGCCGACGACCCCGCCCACGAACATGTCGTACAGCGAGGGGAAGACCAGTTTGGTCGCCGTGCGGCGGTGGACGAAGACACGCCCCCGCGCGTCCCGGGCCAGGACGAAGGCGCACCGGTGGCGCAGACCCCGCGCGTAGGCCTCACCGCGAGGCGACTGCCCTACCACCCGGTCGTTCTCGTCGACGATGTCGATGATCTCGTCAGCACTCATGCGGCCATCCAAGCAGCGTCCCCGGAACGGCGCGCCACACCGGTTAAGCGATGCCTCCCGCGTCACAAGTTGCCCGTTCGTGACCGCAGTTGACGCGTGTAACACACCGGGTGCCCTTGACGTGATCCGCCGGCTGACGGTTTGCTGTCCGTGATCAGCTCATGGCAATCGGCAGCCGACCACTGCCGCACCGACCGCCCGCCGTGGGCCGAGCCACAAGAAGAGCGCGTGAGGAAGTTCCGCGGTGTCCCCACCCCCGCCTCCCCTCGGCCGTGCCCGCAAACGTGCGGCACAGGCCTTCGACGACGCTCTCGACGACGCCGAACTCGTCGCAGCGCGGGCCGCGCTGGCGCAGGGCCGATGGCAGAACACCCGCTCACTGCTCGTCCGTACGGGGGACGACTGGGACCGCCGGGGCCACCGGATCACGGTGCTCGCCAAGGAGTCGTACTGTGCCGCCTGGGCCCGTGAGTGGCTGCTCGCCGAGCCCGACTCCGGTGACGCCCGCGTGCTGCTCGCCCTCGCCCAGGTGCGGCGCGCGCTGCGCGGCAAGGAGAAGCCGGCCCGTGTCGGCGAAACCTGCCACCAGACGGCGGAACTACTGCCCGCCGACCCCACGCCTTGGCTCGGGCTGCTTCAACTGGAGTGCGCCCAGGGCGCGGAGGGGGACGTGGTCCGCGTCTTCGAGCAGGTCCGCACCCGGTACGCGGACCACCACCACGCCCACCACCTGGTGGTCGCCTGGCTCGCCGAGCGGCGGGTGGAGGCGGGCCCGGACCCGCTGCACGAGGTCTACGACTTCGCCAACTGGGCCGCCGAACAGGCACCCGCGGACTCACCGCTGGCGATCCTGCCGGTCATCGCGCACGCCGAGCGCTACCGCACGCTGGCCGCCGCCGGGCACGAACCCGCCGACCCGGTCGCCTCCGGCCACTGGGTCGGCCGCCGCGCCCGGCAGGTGATGAAGGCCGCCTTCGACTGGTGGCTGGAGTGGGAGCACGAGGACCATCCGCGCCGGCTGGTCGACCTGAACTTCCTGGCTCACGCCAAGGTGTGCGAGGGCCGGGGCGCCGAGGCCGCCGCCCTGTTCCACCGCATCGGCGACCACGCCACACCGGCCCCCTGGTCCTATCCCAACCGTGACCCCGTGGTCGCCTTCCGTACCGCCCGCGCCATCGCCCTGGGCACGGTCTGACCCAGCCCTCGGTCACCACCCCCAGTCCACCGCACCCGCCGCAACCACCACCGACCCAAGGACGGTCTCGAGATGACGACGGACAGTTCGAGCAAGAGCAGAGCGACAGCCGACGGCATCAGTACGTTCAAGGGGCAGGAGCGCGCTCTGCGCGCCGACCGCCTCGGCACGGGGGGCCTGCTGCTCTCCGTGCTCGCCGCGACGGCACCGCTCATGGTGGTCGCCGGTGTCATGCCCACCACATTCGCGGTGATGGGCATCGTCGGCCAGCCGCTGCTCTTCGTGGTCCTCGGCACCGTGCTGGTCCTCTTCAGCCTCGGCTACGCCGAGATGAGCCGGCACGTCCACAACGCGGGCGCCTTCTACGCCTACATCTCCCGCGGACTCGGCGGCACCGCCGGCGCGGGCGCCGCCATGGTCGCTCTCGTCGCGTACAACTCCCTCCAGGTCGGCATCTACGGCATCTTCGGCTTCGAGGTCTCCGGCCTCTTCGCCACCTACGCCGACCTCGAGATCGCCTGGTGGATACCGTCGCTGGTGGCCGTGCTCGCCGTCGGCGCGCTGGGCTGGCTGAAGATCGACGTCAACGCGCGTGTGCTCGGCGTGCTGCTGGTCATCGAGGTGTTGCTGGTCGTCGTCTTCGACATCGCCGCCATCGCCGACCCCGGCAAGGAGGGCCTGTCGCTGCACGCCTTCAACCCGGACACGCTCACCGGCGCGGGCGTCGGCACCGCCCTGTGCTTCTGCATCGCGGCCTTCCTCGGCTTCGAACAGGCCCCCGTGTACGCCGAGGAGACCAGCAAGCCGCACGAGGTCGTACCGCGGGTGATGTTCCTCGCGGTCGCCGGCGTCGCCGTCTTCTTCGCCGTCAGCAGCTGGGCGCTCACCGTCGCCACCGGCCCCTCCGGGATCATCGGCACGTCCCAGGAGCAGAGCGCGGGCCTGCTGTTCTTCCTCACCGAGGAACGGCTCGGCGGTACCTTCACCGACGTCCTGCACATCCTCTTCGTGACCGGCATGTTCGCGGCCATGCTCAGCTTCCACAACGTCGTCGCCCGGTACGCCTTCGCCATGGGCCGAGAGGGCCTGCTGCCCGCCGCCTTCGGCCGCACCACCGGCGGCAGCGGCGCCCCCGGCACCGGCTCGCTGCTGCAGACCGGCATCGCCGCCGTGCTGGTCGTCGTCTTCGCACTCACCGACGACAAGGCCACCGGGGATCCGACCGCACCCGTCCTGCGCCTGTTCACCTGGGGCGGCAACATCGGCGCGCTCGGCGTGATCGTGCTGATGGCCATTGCCTCCCTGTCCGTCGTCGTCTTCTTCGTCCGGCGCGGAGCCGCGGGCGCGCAGGCCTGGCGGCTGGTCACGTCGGCGCTGGCGGGCGTCGCCCTGGTGGTGATCGCCGGCTACACGGTCAAGGACTTCGACGTGCTGGTCGGGGCCGGCCCCGACTCCTCCCTGAGCTGGATCCTGCCCGGCGTCATCGGGCTCGCCCTCGTCGCCGGGCTGCTCCAGGGCGCGATCCTGCGCGCCCGCGCCCCCGAGACGCACGCCCGCATCGGACTCGGCAACGAGGCGTTCCAGCTCGACCAGGAGGCCGAGCGCATTCCGTAGGACGGTGGTGGTCGGTGGTTACGGAAGTCTGACGGGCACCTGCGAACCCTGGCCCGGACGGGGCGCGGGTGCTCGAATGAACGAGTGAACTCCGAACAGCCGCCGCAAGGCCAGGACGAGCGGAACGAACCGGACGGGCGTGGCAGGCCCATCGGCCGCCGGGTCCTGCTCGGCACCCTCGGTCTCGGCGCCCTCGGCGTCGTCACCGCACCCACCCTCCAGCGCGGCATGGAGTCCTTCCTCGCCGGAGCCTCCGACAAGGACCCCACCGGCTTGACCGGACTGCTGCCGAACGGTGGCGGCTTCCGCTACTACTCGGTCACCTCCTCCGTCCCGCGCAAGGACGCGGACACCTACCGCCTCACCGTCGACGGCCTCGTCGACCGGCCCGCGCGCTACACCCTGGCCGAGCTGAGGTCCCTGCCGCAGACCCGCACGGTCCGGGACGTCCAGTGCGTCACCGGCTGGCGGGTACCGGACACGGCGTTCGAGGGGGTGCGCCTGTCCCGGCTCCTGGACGCCGCGGGGGTACGCCCTTCGGCCGGGGCGGTGCGCTTCACCTGCTTCGACGGTGCCTACTCCGAGAGCCTCACCCTCGACCAGGCACGCCGCGCGGACGTCCTGGTCGCCCTGCGCCTGCGGGACGAGGACCTCGGCCAAGCCCACGGCGGCCCGGCCCGCCTCTACGTGGCCCCGATGTACTTCTACAAGTCCGCCAAGTGGCTCTCCGGCATCACCGTCACCGAGGACGTCGAACCCGGCTACTGGGAGGAGCGCGGTTACGACATCGACGCCTGGGTCGGCCGCTCGAACGGACGCGACGATGAGCCTACGAGCTGACACCCCGCCCGCCGTCACGGCCGTACGGCGCTTCGGCCGCGCCCAGCGGTGGGTGCACCGCACCACGGCCGCGCTGACGGGCCTGTGCGTCTTCACGGCCGCCTGCCTCTACGTCCCTCAGCTCGCCCAGCTCGTGGGTCGCCGCGCCCTCGTCGTCACCGTTCACGAGTGGTCCGGGCTCCTCCTGCCCGTCCCCGTCCTCGCCGGTCTCGCCTCCCGTGCCCTCCGCGCCGACCTGGGCCGCCTCAACCGCTTCGGCCCGCACGACCGCACCTGGCTGCGCGCCGCCCTGCGCCGCGACAAGCGACCCTCGTCCCGCCCCGCCGGGAAGTTCAACGCCGGCCAGAAGATCTACGCGGCTTGGATCGCGGGCGCCACGCTGGTGATGCTGGGCACCGGTCTGCTGATGTGGTTCACGCAGCTCACTCCGCTGGTGTGGCGCACCAGCGCGACCTTCGTCCACGACTGGACGGCACTGACCCTCGGTATCGTCCTCGCCGGGCACATCGGCATGGCCGTGGCGGATCCCGAGGCCCGCCGCGGCATGCGCACGGGCTCCGTCCGCCGGGAGTGGGCGGAGCGTGAGCATCCACTGTGGCGCCCCTGACAACGCCGACGGGCCGGTCCGTACCTCGTCGCGACAAGGTGACGAGGTACGGACCGGCCCGTGTGCCGGGTTCAGCTAGATGATCAGCGACAGCAGCAGGACCAGACCGCCGGCGACCACCGAGATGATCGTCTCCATCACCGACCAGGTCTTGATCGTCTGCCCGACGTCCAGGCCGAAGTACTCCTTCACCAGCCAGAAACCGGCGTCGTTGACATGGCTGAAGAAGAGCGAACCGGCACCGATGGCCAGCACCAGCAGGGCGGCGTGCGTGGTCGACATGTCGGCCGCGAGCGGTGCCACCAGACCGGCCGCCGAGACGGTCGCCACGGTCGCCGAACCGGTCGCCAGCCGGATCGCCACCGCGATCAGCCAGGCCAGCAGCAGTGCCGGGATGGACCAGTCCTTGGAGATGTCCAGAATCATCCGGCCCATGCCGGTGTCGATCAGCGTCTGCTTGAAACCGCCGCCCGCGCCGACGATCAGCAGGATGCCCGCGATCGGCGCGAGCGACTTCTCGACCAGGACCGAGATGCGCTCCCGGCTGAACCCGGCGGGCATGCCCAGCGTGAAGATGCCGACGAGGACGGCCGCGAGCAGGGCGATCAGCGGCGAGCCGATCACGTCGAAGACGCGCTGCGCCGAGTTCTCGGGGTCGTCGACGACGATGTCGACCAGCGCCTTGGCGAGCATCAGCACGACCGGCAGCAGAATCGTGGCCAGCGTCGCGCCGAAGCCGGGCCGCTTGTCCAGGTCCTCGGAGGGACGCTGCGGGACCATCCCCTCCGGCGCAGGGACGTCCACCCAGCGGGCGGCGTACGTGGAGAACAGCGGACCGGCGATGACCACCGTCGGTATGGCGATCAGCACGCCCAGCGCCAGCGTCACCCCGAGGTTGGCGCCCACGGCGTCGATCGCGACCAGCGGGCCGGGGTGCGGCGGGACCAGACCGTGCATCGGACAGACCGGCGAGCGCCGGGATGCCGATGCGCATCAGGGAGTAGTTGCCGCGCTTGGCGACCATCAGCACCACCGGGATCAGCAGCACCACGCCGACCTCGAAGAACAAGGGCAGACCGATCACCGAGGCGATCAGCACCATCGCCCAGGGCATCGTCCGGCCGCTCGCCCGCTCGAGGATGGTGTCGACGATCTGATCGGCGCCGCCGGAGTCGGCGAGCATCTTGCCGAGGATCGCGCCGAGGGCGATCAGTACGCCCACGCCGGCGACGGTGGAGCCGAGTCCGGCGCTGAAGCTGGTGATCACCTCGTCCAGCGGTGCTCCGGCGAACGCGCCGAGCGCCAGCGAGCCGATGGTCAGCGACAGGAAGGCATGCAGCTTGAACTTGGTGATGAGCAGGACGATGACGGCAATGCCCGCCAGGACGGCGATGCCCAGCTGGGCGTGGCCGGCCGAGGTGATCGGCTCGGGTGCGTCCGCCGCCAGCATCTCGACGCTGAGTCTGGTCACGGTGGTTCCCTGGTGAGTGTGGGGGTCGGTGAGAAACCGGGGGACAGGTGGGGGCCCCGGGGGAGGGTGCGGTCAGGGACCTGCCCGGTGGGCTACGAGAGGGCCTCGAGGGCGGTGGCCGCCTGCTCGGTGATCTCCTCGGGGCTGCCCGTCACCTCCACGGCGATCCCGGACTCGTCCGGCTCCAACGGCTGGAGCGTGGCGAACTGGGAGTCGAGCAGCGCCGTGGGCATGAAGTGCCCCTGCCGGTGCGACATCCGGTCCTCGATGAGCGCGCGGTCACCGGTCAGGTGCAGGAAGACGACGCCGGGCGCGGCATCCCGCAGCCGGTCACGGTACGCACGCTTCAGCGCCGAGCAGCTGACCACCCCGCCGTGACCCGCCCGCCCGTGCGCCCACGCGCCGATGGCGTCGAGCCAGGGCCACCGGTCGTCGTCGCCGAGGGGAGTACCGGCCGACATCTTGTCGATGTTGGCCTGCGGGTGGAAGTCGTCGCCCTCGGCGTACGGAACGTCGAACCGGGCCGCGAGCAAGGCGCCGACGGTCGTCTTGCCGGTGCCCGCGACGCCCATGACCACGACCACATGGGGGGTGTTCATCGCTGCCTCACTGTCTGCTGTCTTCGTTGACCCGTGATGTCGACGCAACTGAAGCGCATTAGATACGACGAATTCAAGAGTGTGTGACATATAAGTCTGACTTTTTAAGGCGTGATCCGCCCCGTACTCTGAGTGCATGAGCACCACGGACCGAGGGCTGCACGGCCGCGTACTGGACGCCCTCGGCCCCGAGATCACCGCAGGCGCCTACCCGCCCGGCAGTGTTCTGCGCACCGACGAGCTCGCCCAGCGATTCGACGTCTCGCGATCGGTGATGCGCGAAGTGGTCCGTGTCCTGGAGTCGATGCGCCTGGTCAGCTCCCGGCGCCGCGTCGGTGTGACGGTCCTGCCGACCCGCGAGTGGAACGTGTACGACCCCCAGGTCATCCGCTGGCGTCTGGCGGGCCCGGACCGCCCCCGGCAGCTGCGCTCGCTCACGGTGCTGCGTTCGGCGATCGAACCGGTCGCGGCGGCCCTGGCCGCGCGCAACGCCACGGCCGAGCAGTGCGCCGAACTCACCGAGTGCGCCCTTGGCATGGTCGCCCACTCACGCGGTCACAAGCTGGAGGGCTACCTCTTCCACGACGTGGCGTTCCACCGCGTGATCCTGACCGCCTCCGGCAACGAGATGTTCGCCCGCCTCGGTGACGTCGTCGCCGAGGTGCTCGCCGGCCGTACCCACCACGACGTGATGTTCGAGGACCCCGACCCGGCGGCCGTCACCCTGCACGTCCAGCTCGCCGAGGCGGTCCGCGAACGCGACGCCGCCCGCGCGGAGCGGCTGACCCGCGAGATCACCGAGGGCGCCCTCCAGGAACTGGACATCCTGGCGCCGTGACGCGGCGCGGCCGCTCTAGCTCAGGAAGTCCCCGTCGACATACACCCACGCCCCGTCGACCCGCTCGAACCGGCTCCGCTCGTGCAGGGAGCCACCCCGCCAGGACGCCCGGAAGGTCACCGTCCCGGCGGCGTGGAAGGCTGACCCGTCGCTCGTCTCCAGGATCTCCAGCCCGGTCCACCGCATCCCGGGATCGAAATCGATCCGCTCCGGCCGTGTCCCCGGATGCCAGGTCCGCAGCAGATACGCGCCGTCCTGCCGCACGAACGCGCAGTACCGCGACCGCATCAGCCGCTCGGCGGTGGGAGCGGCGGCGGCGTCGAGGTGGAACCGGCCGCAGCAGTCCTCGTACGCCTCGGGCAGCCCGCAGGGGCAGGGTCGAGTTGGCATGGTCGCTATTCTGCCCGGTCGGCGTGGCCCGGACGTTCGTACAGATCTTCTGGCTGGCATCTGACCTGGCCCGCGCCCGCTTTCGGGGAGTCGCCGGCTCGACGGGAAACGATGAAGGGCCCTTGGTGACCAAGGGCCCTTCATCAATCCTGCTGGTGTCCGAGGGGGGACTTGAACCCCCACGCCCGATAAAGGGCACTAGCACCTCAAGCTAGCGCGTCTGCCATTCCGCCACCCGGACAAGGTGTCTGTCGCGCGGGTTTCCCCCTGCGGCGACGACGTAAACATTACCAGGTGTTCCGGGGTGGCCGATCACCCCGCCCCGCGGTGTCCTGGCGTGAACGGCGTGTGACGGGCCGGGCCGGGTCTTGGGGTGGGCCCACGGGGGAGGGAGGATGAGGACGACCCACCAGCGGGAACACCAGCAAGGACACCAGCAGCGGGAGGAAGCACGTGAGCGAGACCGGCACGGCCAGGAGCGTCACCGGTGAGGACGAGGTCGTGGACCTCTGCCGCGAGCTGATCCGGATCGACACCAGCAACTACGGCGACCACTCGGGCCCCGGCGAGCGGAAGGCGGCGGAGTACGTCGCCGAGAAGCTCGCCGAGGTGGGTCTGGAACCGCGGATCTTCGAGTCGCACCCGGGGCGTGCCTCCACGGTGGCCCGGATCGAGGGTGAGGACCCGTCCCGGCCCGCGCTGCTCATCCACGGTCACACCGACGTCGTACCGGCCGACGCGGACGACTGGACCCACCACCCCTTCTCCGGCGAGATCGCCGACGGATGCGTGTGGGGCCGCGGGGCCGTCGACATGAAGGACATGGACGCGATGACCCTCGCCGTCGTCCGCGATCGCATGCGCAGCGGACGCAAGCCGCCCCGGGACATCGTGCTCGCGTTCCTCGCGGACGAGGAGGCCGGTGGCACCTACGGCGCCAAGCACCTGGTGCGGGAGCACCCCGAGCTGTTCGAGGGCGTCACCGAGGCCATCGGCGAGGTCGGCGGATTCTCCTTCACCGTCAACGAGAAGCTGCGCCTCTACCTCGTCGAGACCGCCGAGAAGGGCATGCACTGGATGCGGCTCACCGTCGACGGCACCGCGGGCCACGGCTCGATGACCAACGACGACAACGCCATCACCGAGCTGTGCGAGGCCGTCGCGCGCCTCGGCCGGCACACGTGGCCGGTTCGAGTCACCAAGACCGTACGGGCCTTCCTGGACGAGCTCTCCGACGCGCTCGGCACCGAGCTCGACCCGGAGAACATGGACGAGACCCTCGCCAAGCTCGGCGGCATCGCCCGCATGATCGGCACCACGCTGCGCAACTCGGCGGCGCCCACCCAGCTCGGCGCCGGCTACAAGGTCAACGTCATCCCCGGCCGGGCCACCGCGCACGTCGACGGGCGTTTCCTGCCCGGCCACGAGGAGGAGTTCCTCGCCGACCTCGACCGCATCCTCGGCCCGCGCGTGCGGCGCGAGGACGTTCACTCCGACAAGGCGCTGGAGACCGACTTCGACGGCCGGCTCGTCGACGCCATGCAGCTCGCGCTGCGTGCCGAGGACCCGATCGCGCGGGCCGTGCCCTACATGCTCTCCGGCGGCACCGACGCCAAGTCCTTCGACGACCTCGGCATCCGCTGCTTCGGCTTCGCGCCGCTGAAGCTCCCGCCGGAGCTGGACTTCGCGGGCATGTTCCACGGAGTCGACGAGCGGGTGCCGGTGGACGGCCTGAAGTTCGGCGTGCGGGTGCTCGACCGTTTCCTGGACGCGTCCTGAGACGGTTACCCGATGAACTCGATAATCGTGCAGGCGTGCAGAGTTGACCGGGAAGAGTGAATGCGACGATAAGCTCGTAGCCTCATTACTTCCTCCTCGTTACCCGTGATGTGATCCGCGACTTTGGATCGCTCTGCCAACAAGGAGGAATAATGCTCAAGAAGGTCGTCGCCGTCGCAGCTGCCACGGGTGGTCTGGTTCTCGCGGGTGCGGGCATGGCCGCCGCCGACTCGGGCGCCCAGGGTGCCGCCGTGCACTCCCCGGGTGTCATCTCCGGCAACGTCATCCAGGTCCCGGTGCACGTTCCGGTGAACGTCTGCGGCAACACGGTTTCCGTGATCGGGCTGCTGAACCCTGCCTTCGGCAACACCTGCGTCAACGCGTGACGTTGTGCCTCGCCCTCTAGGGAATGCCCGCTAGGGCTCGAGCCCGTCGGCCCCAGAGCGCGCCATGCTCTCCGGGGCCGACCGGTCTTTGAAAACGTCGGAGAACCGGGAATCCACGTGGAATGTCATGTCCCGGTACCAGGTCGAAGACAGGGATTTCAACAATGCGACAGGTGACCCGCAAGGGCCTGATGACGATGGCGGCCGCCACGGGTGTGCTCGCCGCGGGCGGGGCGGCCGCCCACGCCGACTCCGGCGCGGCGGGCACCGCCGCCGGATCGCCCGGCGTGCTCTCCGGCAACACGGTGCAGGCACCGGTGCACGTTCCGGTGAACGTCTGCGGCAACACGGTCAACGTCGTCGGCGTCCTCAACCCGTCCGTGGGCGACTCCTGCGCCAACGACAGCGGCGCCTCGTCCCCGGACGGGCACGGCGGCACCGGCGGCTCGCACGCCGACGGTCGCACGAGCGACTCACCCGGCGTGGGCTCCGGCAACCGGATCCAGGCCCCGGTGCACATCCCGGTGAACGTCTGCGGCAACAGCGTCGACGTCCTCGGCGCGGGCAACGCCACGGAGGGCAACGGCTGCGCGAACGGTGGATCCGGACACGAGCACCCCGAACAGCCCGGCGACCCGGGTGGTCCCGGCAGCCCCGAGCGGCCGGACCGCCCCGGCGACGAGCCGAGCACGCCGGCCACCCCAGGGGACTCCCCGCGCGGCAACCAGTCGGATCCCCACACCGTCGCCCACCCCCGGACCGACGCGCAGCTGGCGCAGACCGGCAGCGAACTGCCCATGGGTCTCGCCCTTCCGGTCGGTGCGGGCGCCCTGCTCGCCGGCACGGTCCTCTACCGCAAGGCCCGCAACGCCGCTTGACACCGGACACACGGAGCGGGCCCCGCGACGCGGGCCCCGCTCCATCGTGTGATTCCGGCCGGGAGAGGCGAGCTCACCAGGTGGCGCGCACCTGGCGGATGATCCGCCGCCGCAGCCGCACCCTGCGGCTGCCGTCACGCATCAGCGTCAGGCGGTACAACTCCCAGTGACCGTACTCTGCGTGGTCCGTCAGCAGACGTGCCGTCTCCTTGCGGGAGACCCCGCGCGGCACGTACACGTCGACAAATTCGTATTCCGGCATCGCATCTATTGTGCGGGCCGGGCCCCGGTACGGATAGCGTCTGCACTATGTCTGATGCTGCGCAGCCCACCGCTGCCGAGGTACGCGCCGCCGCCGAGGCGGTGAAGACCGCGCTCGACCGCCACCTGGCCGCGGTCGAAAGCCGGTCGGGGGAGGACGACCCGGCCGTCTACGAGGCGTTCAACCAGCTGGCCGCGGCCGCGGAGGCGTACGACGAACTGCTCTACGACCGCTACGACGAGGTCACACCCTTCGAGATCCCCAGTGCCGAGGACGCCCTGCCGCCGTACACCGGCCCCGAGGAGCCGAGCGCGCTCAGCGTGCTGATCCGCCGTGACTACGCCGTCGCGGAACCACAGCGGCTGCTCGCGCACGCCCAGCGGATCGAGGCGGCGGACGACGAGAGTTCAGAGACCCCCGGCACCGTCCACGGTGCGCTCGGCCTGCTGTTCGGCGAGTTCGAGCCGGACGAGATCGCCTCCCGGCACAAGGAATTCGGCCTGGAGGAGGGCGATTCCACGCTCTGGGTGACGGCGTCGGACGAACCGGCGGACCCCGGCGAGTGGCTGGAGGCCCCGTTCGATCACGTGGATCCGCAGCAGGTGGTCTGCCGCTTCGACGTCAGCGCCGTCTTCGACGACGACGAGGACATGGAGGACGACACCGACGACGAGCCGCTCCCGCAGCTGGACGAGGACGAGGACCTGGAACCACTCGACGCGGACCGCTGACCGCGGCCGCTCACCCGCACGGGGGCGGCACCACAGGTGCCGCCCCCGTCGCGCGGATGCGGTCGCGGTCAGCGGTCCGCGCCCGCCGGAACCTGCGGTGCCAGCAGCACCGGCAACCGGGTCGTCCGCGGCTTCGCCGTCACCTCGGCCACGGCGCGGGCCAGCGCCTGCTCCACCCCGTGCACCACCGACAGATGACGGCCGGCCCGGCCGAACGCCGTGTACACCCAGGGCCGGCTCAGTGCCTGGGCGGCGTCGCCGGGCAGCACCACGACCACCGCGGGCCACCGGCAGCCCACCGCCTGGTGCGCGGTCATCGCCCACCCGTGCCGCACGGACTGCTCCACCCGCTCCCTCGGAACGACGATCTCCTCGCCGCCGCACGCCAGACGCAGCCCTTCGCCGTCGGCGTTCATCACGCGGCCCGGCAGCGTACGTCCCGGAGCGGGGGAGTAGGCGACCCGGTCACCCGGATCGAACCCGCCGAAGCGCCCCGGCCCCGGATTCAGCCGCTCCTTCAGCGCGGCGTTCAGCACACGCGTACCGACGGCACCCCCGTGCCCCGGGGTGATCACCTGCGTCTCCTCGGCCGGCACCCCGATGGCGCGCGGCACCGAGTCCACCACCAGCTGTACGGTCCGGTGCACGGCCTCCCCCGCGTCCCGCACCGGCACGATCACGACCTCCTTGCCGGGCGCCGCCACCTGGTGCAGCTCGCCGGCGCCGATCCCGGAGACCAGCTCGCCCAGCGGCCCGGGATCCGGCCGCCGGGAGGCGATCTGCGGGCAGGACCGCGCCGTCAGCAGATCGGCGAAGACCCGCCCGGCCCCCACCGACCACAGCACGCCGGGATCACCGGCGAGCACCAGCCGCGCCCCGTCCGGCAGCGACTCCGTCACCAGCGCGGCGGTCTCGACGTCCAGCTGCGGAGCGTCGAGCACCACCAGCAGATCCACCTCCAGCGCACCGTCGGCGTCCCGCCCGGGCCCCTCGGCACCGGACAGCAGCCCGGCGACCGTGGCGACGCCGGGCCCCTCCACCAGTGCCGCGAACCGGGCACGCCCGACCGGACCGTGTGTGGCGGCCCAGACCCGCAGCCCCAGGCCGTGCGCCGCGTCGAGCAGTGCCGCCGGTTCGGCCGACGAGGCCTCCCCGCCGGTGTGCAGCACCAGCCCGTGCCCGGCGACGGCGCGGATCAGCTCACCGGCGGAACCCTCCGCCGAGGCGGCCGCACGCTCCCACTCCTCACTCCCGCCGTCCTGTTTGGGCACGGAGTTGACCAGCCGGGCGAGGCCGTCCGCAAGGCTCTCCTCGGCCATCGCGTACCGCTCGAGACCCACCAGCACCCGGACCGGCTGCTCCTCGTCCTCCCCGGCTTCGCCGACGGCGTCCTGGAAGACGAGAACGTCCCCCTCCGAGATGGCGTCCTGCACGGATCCCTCGGGCTCCGGCACTCCCTGCCGCCCCAGCGCGTCGGCCAGGGCGGCCATCTCGAGAACGGTGTGCCCGGCCAGCGCCGCCTGCTCCAGCAGCCACACGGCGACCGCCCGGCCCCGCCGCTCATCACCCGGCCCCGCCCCGGCACCGAGCAGTGCCCGCGCGAACCCGTCGGCCTGATCGGGCCGCACCCCGGCGATCCGCAGCAACTGCCACGGATCGGAGCGCAGCACCTCCCCGGCCCCTTCACCCAGCACCGCGGCAGCCTGCGCGGCGAGCCCTTCCGGAGCGCCCCCCTGGGCCAGCACGCCCCGCACCTCCTCGACGGCACCGGCGGCGGGGGCGACCGGAGTCACGGCCGTCGTCTGCCGGACGGGCTCGGGAGCGGGCCGCCGGGGCGAGGACCGGGCCTCGTCGAACACGGTGGCCGCCGGCTTCTCCCCGCTCTCCACGGCCCGCACGGCGGCCAGCAGATCCGCGGCCGTGCCGCTCAGCTTGGTGCCGGCCTCGACCGGCCCCTGCCGCTCCGCCTTCCGTCGCTCGATCCGCTCCCGCTCCAGGCGCTGCGCGGCCAGCTCGGCCTCGGCCTCGGACACCTGCGCGCCCTCGGCGGGCGCGGCGCCCGCGCTCCCCGGCTCGGCGTCCTCCGGCGTCTCGGGCGGCTCGGTGCTCACAGCGTGCTCCAGTCGTGATCGGGATAGCGGTGCACGGGCGCCGACACATCGTCCAGCGCCCGGCAGATCTCGTCAGGCAGACTAAGGGTCTCCACTGACAACGCCGCCGCGAGCTGCTGCGCGTTGCGCGCGCCGACGACGGGGGCGGTCACACCGGGCCGGTCCCGCACCCAGGCGAGCGCCACCTGCAGCGCGGTCACGGCGAGCCCGTCCGCCGCCGTGGTGACGGCGTCCACGATCCGGCTCGCGGTGTCGTCGAGGTACGGGGCGACGAACGGCGCGAGGTGCTCCGAGGCGCCCCGGGAGTCCGACGGGGTGGCGTCGCCCCGGTACTTGCCGCTCAGCACGCCCCGTCCGAGCGGCGAGGACGGCAACAGCCCGATCCCGAGATCGAGGGCGGCGGGCAGCACCTCACGCTCCACACCGCGCTGCAGCAGCGAGTACTCCATCTGTGTACTCGCCAGCCGTGTCCGTGTTCCCGGCGCGGCCAGCTGCCAGGTCGCCGCCTTGGCGAGCTGCCAGCCGCAGAAGTTGGAAACACCGGCATAGCGCACCCGGCCGCTGCCGACGGCGATGTCGAGTGCCTGGAGCGTCTCCTCCAGCGGGGTGGCGGGGTCGTAGGCGTGGACGTGCCACACGTCGACGTAATCGGTGCCGAGCCGGGCGAGCGAGGCGTCCAGGGCCCCGAGCAGATGTCCCCGTGAGCCGTCGAACCGGCGGTCCGGATCGGGCACGCTGCCGGCCTTCGTCGAGATCACGAGGTCGCGGCGTGGTACGAGTCCGTCCATCAGCCTTCCGAGCAGGTACTCCGCCTCGCCGTCGCCGTACACGTCGGCGGTGTCGACGAGCGTTCCGCCGGCTTCCCAGAAGGTCTTCAGGAGGTCCGCCGCCTCGTGCTCGTCGGTGTCCCGACCCCAGGTCAGAGTCCCGAGCCCGATCCGGGACACACGCAGGCCGGTACGGCCGAGATGCCTCTGCTCCATGAACGCCGAGATTACTGGCCGAGGGCGGCGGCGTGGGGGCCTGTGGACAACCGATTTCCGCCGGGCCGCGGGCGTTCGCCGGCCGGGTGGGACGTGCGACCCGGTGCCGCCGCGACGCCCCGCGTCCGTGCCGACCCGGGCGCAGCCCGGCGTTCACCGGGCACCCGGCGTCGGTGCGGGGCGGGGGCCTTCGCACGGGCGGGCGCCGACGGCGTGCCGCCGCGCCCGCCCGTGCCGCCATGGAAACACCCTCCCGGCCTTCACGGCACCGGGGGAGGCAGCCGGCCCGCGGCGGGCGGAGGGTGCGGCGTACCGCGGTCGCGTGCGGCGCGTGCGGGGACGGCGGCAGAGGCCGCCCCCGGACCCGACCCGTCCACCGGCATGGCGCTGCACGCACCTTCCACCCGCAGCGGTGCCGCGGGCACAGGACCCGCACCCCCGCCGGAGGTATAGGGTCGGCGCACAAGCGACGTTACTCATCGGTAAGGGGAGAACGGTCATGCAGCTAGGGATCAACCTCGGCTACTGGGGCGCCGGAATGGACGCGGACAACCTCGCCGTGGCCCAGGAAGCCGACCGTCTCGGGTACGCGGTCTGCTGGGCCGCGGAGGCCTACGGCTCCGACGCCGCCACGGTCCTCACCTGGGTAGCCGCCCAGACCCGGCGTATCGACGTCGGCTCCGCCATCTTCCAGATCCCCGCCCGCCAGCCCGCGATGACCGCGATGACCGCGGCCACCCTCGACTCCCTCTCCGGCGGCCGCTTCCGCCTGGGCCTCGGCGTCTCCGGCCCCCAGGTCTCCGAGGGCTGGTACGGCGTCAAGTTCGACAAACCCCTCGCACGCACCCGCGAGTACGTCGAGATCATCCGCAAGGCCATGACCCGCGAGCGCCTCTCCCACGAGGGCGAGCACTGGACCCTCCCCCTCCCCGGCGGTCCCGGCAAGCCGATCAAGCTCACCGTGCACCCCCAGCGCGAACACATCCCCCTCTACATCGCCGCGATCGGCCCGAAGAACCTCGAGCAGACCGGCGAGATCGCCGACGGCGCCCTGCTGATCTTCCCCTCCGCCGACCACCTCGAGGACACCGCCGTCAAGCACCTCCGCGCCGGACGCGAGAAGGCCGGCAAGACCCTCGACGGCTTCGACATCTGCCCCACCCTCCCTCTCGCCGTCGGCGACGACAAGGACGTCACCACTCTCGCCGACACCTTCCGCCCCTACACCGCGCTGTACGTCGGCGGCATGGGCAGCCGCAAGCAGAACTTCTACAACCAGCTCGCCCGGCGCATGGGGTACGAGCGGGAGGCCGCCGAGATCCAGGACGCGTACCTGTCCGGCGACAAGCAGGCAGCCGCGGCTGCCGTCCCGCACGACCTGATCGACAAGACGACCCTCCTCGGTTCGGTCGACCGCATCGCCGACCGGATGAAGGCCTACGCCGCCGCCGGAGTCACCACCCTCACCCTCGCCCCGGCCGGTTTCACGCTCGACGAGCGTCTCGCATCGCTCCGGGCCGGCACCGACGCGCTGGAGCGCGCCGGTCTGGCCTGACCCGCCCCAGTGGAGTACGCAGGGCGGTCCACCTCGCAGGACGTGAGCTGCCACGGCACCGTGGCGCAGAACTCGCAGACCTCCACCACCGGTTTGATCAGCCCGTCCGGCGTCGTGGACGCCGGATCGGCCGCATCCCTCGCCCACTGGAACTCCGACAGCGTGTCGAGGAAGCGGCTCCCCTGGCCCTGCGCCGAGATGCGTGCCTCGGTACTTCGCCGGCCCCGGGAAGCGTGCCCCGTCGACCCTGCGCGGCAAGATCGACGCGTACGTCGCGTTCCTCGAACAGCGCTGCGCCGGCGAGATGATGCGCCGATTCGGCTACACCATCGAGTCGCCCAGCGACCTGTTCAACCGGCCGCGCCACCGCGGCGATTTCGGTCTGCGGATCCCGCCCTCGCTGGCAGCGCTGCGGGTCTTCGGCGGCGCGGGGGGTGCCGGGGTTGGAGGTAGGAGGGGGCGGCGGGCAGGAGGGCGAGGAGAGGGCACCGCCGGTCCTCGCGCTCGCACGTGCCGTGCCAGGACTGGGTTGTCGGCCTTGTGGCCGTCTGCGAACCCCCGTTGTCCTGGGAGAATCCCGACGGGTCCCCCCAGGACACGCGTGAGGTCAGCGATGTTCCTTCGCGGTGCCGTCCGCGCGGACGGCACGCGGCGGGGGTCGCTCCTCCTTCCGTCCGGGGCGAGTGCGCAGCAGGACGGCGAGGGCGGCCGCTGCCGCGGCCGCGGCCAGGCCGAGCAGCAGGATGCGGTCGGGGACCGCGCCCGCCCACCGGGACAGCCGTTCCTCCCAGGCGAATTCCGCGTCCACTCCCATGGGGGACGGCAGTGCGGAGGTGCCGTCGAAGGCCAGGAACAGGACGCCGAGCAGGATGAACATCGTTCCGCCGACCAGGGAGGTGGTGTGCAGCGGTACTGTCCCGAGGTGGATCACCCGCCCGCGCAGCCACTGCCGGCGCCCGAGGTCGTAGCGGTCCCACAGGGCTGCCAGGACGAACATCGGCACCGCCATGCCCAGGGCGTAGACGGCCAGCAGCGCGCCGCCCCGCCAGGGGTTGCCGCCCATGGCCGCGACGGTCAGGACGGCGCCGAGGATCGGTCCCGCGCAGAAGCCCGCCAGGCCGTAGACCGAGCCCAGCGCCAGCACGGAGGCCGCGGATCCCGAGCGGCGCCTGCTGGCCGCCTGCTGCATGCGGCGCGAGCCGTATCCCCGGCCCAGCACCTGGGCCACGCCGAGCGCGATGACCAGCCAGCCGCCGGCCGTGACCAGGGTGTCCCGGTGTCCGTAGAAGAGCCGCCCGGCGAAGGAGCCGGCCACCCCTAGCGGCACCAGGGTGAGGCAGAGTCCGGCGTAGAACAGTGCCGTGCGGCCCAGGAGCCGGGTGCGGCTGCTGAAGGAGTATGCGAAGAACGCCGGCAGCAGCAGGGCCGAGCAAGGGCTGAGGAGGGCGAGCAGGCCGCCGAGGAAGGCGACCAGCACGCCGGGGTCACTCACCGCCGTCTTCCTGCTGCCGTGCCTGTTCGGCGGCCTGGTCGATGATGTCGGTGAAGACGTCCGTGGGCTGGGCGCCGAGCACTGGCCGGCCGTTGATCAGGAATGCGGGAGTGCTGGTGACCCCGATGTCGTAGCCCTCCTCGCTGTCGCGGGTGACTGCCTGGTGGGCGGCGTCGGAGGTCATGTCCTTCTCGAACCGTGCGAGGTCCTTGACACCGGCCTTCCGGGCCATGGCGACGAGCTTGTCCCTAGTGAAGTCGCCCGCGTTGCGGCGGCGCGGTTCGGCGTAGGCCTCGTCGTGGAACTGCCAGAAGCGGTCCTGTTGTCCGGCCGCCCAGCCGGCTCGTGCGGCATGGTCGGACTCGGCGCCGAAGACGGGGAAGTTGCGCCACTCGATGCGCAGGATGCCCGTGTCGACGTAGTCGCGGATCAGGTCAGGCTTGGTCTCACGGGCGAATCGGCCGCAGAAGGGGCACTGGAAGTCGGAGTACTCGATCAGCACGACAGGGGCGTCCGGGCTGCCGAGGGCGAGCGGGTCGGCGGCGTCCCGGCGGGCCAGGGCGAGCAGCTCGGGGTCGGCCGGCTGCTGTTCCTCGGGGGTCGACACCGTGGCGGGGGCGGCCGTGCCGCCTCCGGTGGTGTCACGGCCGAGGGCGAGGGCGAGGACGGCGGTCACGATGGCGGCGGTCAGCACGATCACGGCGAGGACGCGCCGGGTGCGGCCGGGGCGTGGCCGCCCGGCTCGCGGGGACGCGGAGGTCGCGGATTTTCCGGGCATGGTGGTGCTCCGAGAGGTGAGAAAGGGCGAGGAGACGTGTCCGCGGGGGCGGCGGGAGGCTCAGCGACGGGCCGGTACGGGGCACACGTCGGCTGTGGAGAGCCTGCGCAGTGCCGCCTCGGCCAGCAGGACGAGTGAGACGACGGCCACCAGCGGTTGCAGCGGTGCCCAGTAGGTGAGCGCACCGGAGGTGCCCAGCAGGACCAGGACGAGCTTGTTGCAGACGGGGCAGCCCACTGCCAGCAACGACAGCAGACCGCCGACCGACCCGAGTCGTCCGGCGGTCTTCGCGGACGGATCGCCGTGGTCCTCCGGCGTGCCCGGGCCGTCGGGGCCGGTGCTGTGCGGCGGCCTGAGGAAGGTGGCCAGAACGATGCCGGCGAGCACCGCGGTGGCGGCGAGCACGGGGTAGTTCCACCACTGGACGGGGACGGAACGGGAGAACAGGGGCGAGGGGACCACTGCGGTGGGCACGCCCACCAGCACTGCGGTCAGTGCGGCACCGGCCGTGGCGGCGACCCACTGCGGGGACTGCCACGCGGCCAGCGTCGCTCCCGCCCGGCGTGGTGACCGGGAGGAGGGCATGAGAGGGACTCCGTTTCGCTGAGGATGTGAAGGGACGCGGCGCGAGGGCCGGTCTAGATCCTCAGGACGGAGAGCTGTACCGGGTCGGGTGCGGGTGGCACGGACCCCGGCTCCCTGGAGGCGGCGTCCGTGCCTGCCGGCGTGTCCGGCGTCCGGTGCTCTTGGCGTTCCGGCGTCGGCAGCGGCGCGGACGGACGGGAGCCGTCGTGGGTGGAGGCGATGTCGGGGGTGGCCTGCTTGCCGCAGTGTCCGCTGTCCGACGACGAGGAGCCGACCGCCTCATGGAGGGCGACGGCTTCCAGGACATCGACGCTGCCCTGCTCCGAAGCGGCCTTGCCTGGGAGGGGTCCTGCCGCGGGCCGTGCGCCGACTGCGGCGGAGGACGGTTCGGCGCGGACGGATTCCGCCGCGGACTGCCCGGCCGCGCACAGGGACGAGGCCAGCACGGCGACCAGCACCAGCAGGCAGCGCAGCACGGAACCCGCTCTGTGGTGCGAAGAGGGCACTGTCATCGTGAGGGCTCCGGGAGGCGATACCGCATTCGGGAGTCACGATAGGGCATACCGGTAGGGGTATGAACCAGTGGGTCGTGAAAGCGTCGACACCGAGGCCGAGCAGGCCCCGGCCGCCACGATGGAGAAGCTCTGCTTCTCCCTACTCCCGACGCTCCGGCCCGGGCGGGTCAGGCGGCGGCGCCCACGGCGTGCAGGGCGGCGTCCAGGCGGGCGGTGGCCTCGTCGGCGACCGGCTTGAGCGCGTCGAGGCCGGTGAGGGTGACCATGGTGCCCGGGTCGAGGGCCTGGACGAGCGTGTGGTCGCCGTCGCGGCGGATGACGACGTTGCACGGCAGGAGCAGACCGATGGAGCGGTCGGCTTCCAGGGCCCGGTGGGCGAGGGCCGGGTTGCAGGCGCCCAGGATCAGGTAGTCCTCCATGTCGTGGTCGAGTTTGGCCTTCAGGGTGGCCGTCACGTCGATCTCGGTGAGGACGCCGAACCCCTGGTCGGCCAGAGCCCGGCGAACGGCGGCGACGGCGGCGTCGAAATCGGTGGTGGCCAGGCGGACGGTGCGGTCGTAGGACACGGTGCGCTGCTCCTTCGGTGCGGAAGACCTGATTCCTTGATACCCCGACGGGTACCCGTCGGGGCGTCGCGATATCAGGCGGGTTCCCGAGCCCCCGGGAATACCCCCCTAGGTATTCCTGTTAGGGTGAGTGAACCGGATACCCCCGAGGTACACAGCTCTCTTGTGGAGGAGTCGCAGCCGTGTTCTTCGTCGACACCCTGGAGTTCGAGGGCCTGGGCAACCGCAGCTACCTGACCGGTGGCGCCCACGGTGCGGTCGTCGTCGACCCGCCGCGCGACATCGACCGGGTGATCACCGCCGCGGCGAAGCGCGGGGTGCGCATCGTGTACGTGGCGGAGACCCACGTGCACAACGACTACGTCACCGGCGGTCTGGAACTGGCCCGCGTCACCGGCGCCTCCTACCTGGTGCCGGCCGAGGCGCACGTGTCCTTCGCGCGCACCCCGGTCGCCGACGGCGACAGCGTCGAGGTGGACGGGGGTCTGGATCCTGCGTGCGGTCGCGACCCCCGGTCACACGCCGCATCACACCTCCTACGTCCTGGAGCAGGACGGGCGCGGGGTGGCGGCGTTCACCGGTGGGTCGCTGCTGATCGGCACTGTGGGCCGCCCCGACCTCGTGGAGCCCCGGCTGACCGAGGAGCTCGCCCGCGCCCAGCACGCCTCCGCCCACCGCCTCGCCGACGAGCTGGACGACGAGGTGCCGGTGCTGCCCACCCACGGCTTCGGCAGCTTCTGCTCCTCCTCCCAGGCCGAAGGGGACGCGACCACGATCGGCAAGGAACGCACCACCAACGACGCGCTCACCCTGGACCTGGACACCTTCGTGGAACGGGTGCTGGCCGGCCTCGACGACGTGCCCGCGTACTACGCGCACATGGGCCCGGCCAATGCCGCGGGTCCCGCGCCCGTCGACCTCACCCCGCCGGAGCCGGCCGACGCCGGGCAGATCGCACGGCGGCTCGCGGCGGGCGAGTGGGTGGTGGACCTGCGCAGCCGGTCGGCCTTCGCCGAGGGCCACGTGGCCGGGTCGTTCAACTTCGAGGGGGACGGCAAGCTCGCCACCTACCTGGCCTGGCTGATCCCGTGGGGCAAGCCCGTCACCCTGCTCGCCGAGACCCCCGGGCAGATCGCCGACGCGCAGCGGGAGCTGGCCAGGGTCGGCATCGACCGCCCGGCCGCCGCCGCCACCGGCGGCCCTGCCGCCTGGGTCCGCGAGGGCGAACGGCCCGCCTCCTTCCCGCGCGCCCGCTTCGCCGACCTCGCCGACGTGCGGGAGCGCGGCGAGGAGGTGGTGGTGCTGGACGTGCGGCGGAACTCCGAACGCGCCACGGGTCACGTCGAGGGGTCGGTGCACATCCCGATCCACGAGGTGCACGGCCGGGTCGGCGAGGTGCCGGCCGGGACCGTGTGGGTGCACTGCGCGAGCGGCATGCGCGCGGCGATCGCGGCCTCCCTGCTGGACGCCGCCGGACGGGACGTGGTCGCCGTTGACGACGGCTTCGACGCCGCCGGCGAGGCGGGCCTGACCGTGACCCGCCACTGATCACCCCATCCGCTCACCCAAGCCAAGGGCACGACCATGTTCCTCTTCCGACGCGGCACGGACCGCCTCACCCCCGAGCAGGCCCGCACCCGCACCGGCGACGGCACCGCCGTGCTGCTCGACGTGCGCGAGGTGCCGGAGTGGAGGGCCGGGCACGCGCCCGGCGCCGTCCACCTGCCCCTGACCCGGCTGCTGGCCGGAGCCGCCCTCCCGCCCGACGTGCGGGACCGTCCGGTGGTGGCGATCTGCCGCTCCGGGCACCGCTCGCAGCAGGCGGCCAAGCTCCTGGCCTCCCGCGGCGTCGACGCCGTCGACGTCACCGGCGGCATGAACGCCTGGGCGAAGGCCGGGCTGCCGGTCGTCGACCAGCGCGGGCAGGGCGGCCGGATCGCGTGAGCGCACTGGTCCTGGCCCTGGTCGCGGGGGCCGTGGTCGGCCTGGCGCTCGGCGCGCTCGGCGGCGGCGGCAGCGTCCTGGCCGTTCCCGCCCTGATCTACCTGCTCGGCTTCACCCCCGCCGCCGCCACCACCGGCAGCCTCGTCATCGTCACCGTGACCTCACTGACAGCGCTGTACGCGCACGCCCGCGCGGGACACGTGCGGTGGAGAGCCGGAGCGGCGTTCGCCGCCGCGGGCCTTCTGCCGGCCGCCCTGGCGGGAGCCGCCGCCGCCCGTCTGCCGCAGGCCGTCCTCACCCTGGCCTTCGCGGGTGTCGCCGCCCTGGCCGCGCTCCAGATGCTCCGGCCCGCCGACCCGGCCGGTGCCGGAAGCGGCACGGTACGGCCGGGCAGGGCAGCCGGAACCGGGGCGGGACTGGGCGCGCTGACCGGGCTGCTGGGCGTGGGCGGCGGTTTCCTCGCCGTCCCCGCCCTGGTCACCGTCCTGGGCTTCGAGATGCAGGCCGCCGTCGGTACCAGCCTGCTGGTCATCACGGCCAACTCCCTGGCTTCGCTCGCCACCCGTTCGGGCGCCGCCGTCTCCCTCGACTGGGCGGTGATCGGCCCGTTCATCGCGGCCGCCGTGCTGGGCGCCTGGGACGGAAAGCGCCTCGCCGCGAAGGTCTCCGGACCCCGCCTTCAGCGCGTCTTCGCCGTGGTCCTGCTGGCCGTGGCCGCCTTCATGCTCGCCGACGCGGTGACGTGAAACGGCATTCGGGCCGGAGAGGGTGCCCAGGCGGCGAGTTCCGCGCGAAGGACGCGGACGTTCTCACGGCCGTGGTGGGGGCTCGGGGGTCCACCCCGCCACGGCCGTCACCCACAACAACGCCAGGCCGCCCTCACGGTTACGCCCTCTCGGTCAGTCCACCGCGCCACCGCGCCCTCCGCCTTCCCGCGCGTAATCCTTTTGGCGCACTTGCCGGGCATCCCTGTTGCCGCACCCGCTCCCGCGTACTTGACTCGTTCTTTGCGGAAACTGCAGAAGTCGGAAACGCGGCACCGCGGAAGTCCGCGGAGAGGCGGCCCACCATGCTCTCGGCAAAGAGCCTGTTCCAGGAGATCCTTGACAACGACGAGTCGTTCGCGCTGTTCTGCTCTATCGCGGCGAGCGGTGAGTCGCAGGGCGGCTGGGAGAACGCCCGCATCGCCGCGCTGGTCCCCGAGGCCCAGCGCGCCCTCGCTCCCAAGATCACCAGGCATGGTGCGGACGAGGACAAGCACGGCCGGATCTTCAACGCGTTGATGAAGAAGCGCGGTGTGCAGCCCGTCCCGGTCCCCCCGGAGACCGACTACACGATGCTGCTGGAACAGAACGGCATCGGTCTGGCCCACGACAAGCTCCACAGGGACGAGCCGCTCACGGTCCAGGACATCGTCACGTACCTCGCCCACAGCAGGGTCACCGAACAGCGCGCCTCGGAGCAGATGGAACTGCTGCGCAGGCATTTCGCCGACCACCCCGACCTCGGCCGCGCGGTGAAGATGATCTCGCACGACGAGGACAACCACCTCGCCTACTGCCACGAGGAACTGCTGCGCTTCGCCTACGCCGGCCACGGCCGGGACATCCGGCGCACGCTGCGCGAGTGCGCGCTGGCGGAGATCCGCGTCTACCGGGACGTGAGCCTCGCGGTGATGGCCCACATGGGCGGCATCCTGAACTGGTCCAGGCCCAAGGCGGCGGTCCTCGCGGCGGGCATCCGCGCGGTCTACGCGTACGAACGCCTGGCAGGCTGGCGCCGCATGGTCTCCCTCAGGATGCCGGACCGCCGCGACGCGCTGGGCGGCCCGGCCACCGAGGAACCCGAAGTGGCCTGACCCGCCGCGCCGCCCGTCACATCCACCCCCGCCGCTTGAACGTCCGGTACAGGAGCACCTCCAGCACGCCCATCACCACGATCACCACCGGATACGACCACTCCCACCGCAGCTCCGGCATGTGCTCGAAGTTCATCCCGTAGATCCCCGCGAGCATCGTGGGGATCGCGGCCATGGCAGCCCAGGCGGAGATCTTCCGCATGTCGTCGTTCTGCCGGACGCTCATCTGTGCCAGATGCGCCGACAGGATGTCCGAGACCAGCCGGTCCAGTCCTTCCACCGACTCGTTGACGCGGGTGAGGTGATCGTGCACGTCACGGAAGAAGGGGCGCGCCCTGTCCTCCACGAACGGCACCTTCCCCCCGTGCGTGCCCACCCCCGCCAGCCGTGCCATCGGCAGTGCCAGCGGCCCGGTGGCCCGGCGGAACTCCAGGATCTGCCGCTTGAAGTTGTAGATCCGGGACGCGGTGTGCCGCGAACCGCCGGCATCGGGGGTGAAGACCTCCGCCTCCAGTTCCTCCAGGTCGGTCTGCAACTCGGTCGCCACCTCCAGGTAGTGGTCGACGACGGCGTCGGCGACCGCGTAGAGCACCGACGTCGCCCCCTCGCCCAGCAGCTCCGGCTCCCGCTCCAGACGGTCCCGTACCACGGCCAGTGGGGCGCCCTCCCCGTGCCGTACGCTCACCGCGAACGAGTCACCGAGGAAGATCATGATTTCGCCGGAGGAGACGGTGTCGCTCCGCGGCTCGTACACCACCGGTTTGAGGACCGCGAAGAGCGAGTCGTCGTACACCTCGAGTTTGGGTCGCTGATGGGCCTTGAGGGCGTCCTCCACCGCAAGGGGATGCAGCCCGAACTCCTGCGCGACCAGGTCGAACTCGTCCGCGGACGGCTCGTGCAGGCCGATCCAGACGAAGCCCCCGGCCGACCGCGCCTCGTCCAGCGCGTCGGAGAAGTCCTGGGGCCCCTCCGACCGATGCCCCTCCCGGTAGATGGCACAGTCGACGATCACGAAGCGTCTTCTCCTCTCTCACCGCGGACACCCACCGGTGTCTCATCGCGGACACCGCACGCACCCGTACGCCTACCCTGGGCCGCATGCCCACGTTGCTCCTGGTCCGGCACGGACGCTCCACCGCCAATACCGAGGGACTGCTCGCCGGCTGGACGCCCGGCGTGGCCCTCGACGACCGCGGGGCCACTCAGGCCGCCGCACTGCCCGGTCGGCTCGCCGAGCTGCCGCTGGCAGAGGTCGTCGCCAGCCCGCTCCAGCGCTGCCAGGAGACGCTCCGGCCGCTGCTGGACGCCCGCCCGGGCCTGGCCGCGCACACCGACGAGCGCATCGGCGAATGCCACTACGGCGACTGGACGGGCCGCAAGCTCGCCGAACTGCGCGACGAGCCCCTCATGGACATCGTGCAGGCGCACCCGTCGTCGGCGGCCTTCCCGGGCGGGGAATCCATGCGGGCGATGCAGACGCGCGCCGCCGAGGCGGTGCGCGAGTGGAACGCGCGCGTGGAGCGCGACCACGGTGCCGACGCCGTGTATCTCATGTGTTCGCACGGCGACATCATCAAGTCTCTCGTCGCGGACGCACTCGGACTTCATCTCGACCTCTTCCAGCGGATCACCGTTGAACCGTGTTCCATCACCGCGATCCGTTACACACGGTTGCGTCCGTTTCTCGTCCGCCTCGGCGACACCGGCGACTTCGGGTCCCTGGCGCCCCGCGAGGAGGCGCCCGCCGACGACGCCACGGTCGGGGGCGACGCGGGCGCACCGTGATCGTCGGCCGCAGTAGGGTGAAGCGATCGCAGAGTTGCGTTGCCGTTTGAACAGCCGCCCGTTCCCACGACTCTCAATGGAGACAGGACGTGTCCCGTCAGGTGTTCCTCTACGACCAGCCGGAACGCTTCGTGGCCGGTACGGTCGGGCTGCCAGGGCGCCGTACGTTCTTCCTCCAGGCCTCCGCCGGCTCCCGGGTGACCAGCGTGGCCCTGGAGAAGACCCAGGTCGCCGCGCTCGCCGAGCGCATGGAAGAACTGCTGGACGAGGTCGTACGCCGTAGCGGCGGCAGTGCTCCGGTGCCCGCCGTGCCACCCACCGAGGTCGCCGACACCGCGCCGCTGGACACCCCCGTCGAGGAGGAGTTCCGGGTCGGCACCATGGCGCTCGCCTGGGACGGCGAGGACCAGCGCATGGTCGTCGAGGCGCAGGCGCTCGTCGAACTGGACGCCGACTCCGAGGAGGATCTCGCCGAGGCCGAGGAGCGGCTGCTCCAGGACGAGGAGAACGGGCCCCCGATGCTCCGCGTCCGCCTCACCGGCACGCAGGCGCGGGCCTTCGCCAAGCGCGCCCTGGAAGTCGTCAACGCGGGGCGGCCGCCGTGTCCGCTGTGCAGTCTCCCGCTCGACCCGGAGGGACACGTATGTCCGCGCCAGAACGGATACCGCCGCGGAGCGTGACGACCGTCGACCCGGCCGCCGCCGTGCTGCTCGCCCAGGGTGAGCTGACCGTGCGCGGACGCATCCGTGAGGCGTCGAACGCGGCGCTGTACTGCACCGTCGCCCACCAGGGACGCGAGGCCGCCTGCGTCTACAAGCCGGTCGCCGGGGAGCGGCCCCTGTGGGACTTCCCCGACGGGACCCTCGCCGGGCGCGAGGTCGCCGCGTACGAGGTCTCGGAGGCGACCGGCTGGGGGCTCGTGCCGCCCACCGTGCTGCGGGACGGACCGTACGGCGAGGGCATGTGCCAGCTGTGGATCGAGACCGCCCCGGGCACGGAACTCCTCGCCCTGGTGGACGGCGAGGAGCCCGAGCCGGGCTGGAGGGCGGTCGGATTCGCGGACGCCGGTGAGGGCCGCACCGCGCTGCTCGTGCACGCGGACGACGAGCGGCTGCGCAGGCTGGCCGTGCTCGACGCGGTGATCAACAACGCCGACCGCAAGGGCGGGCACCTGCTGCCCACCGCGGACGGACGGCTGTACGGCATCGACCACGGGGTCACCTTCAACGCCGAGGACAAGCTGCGCACGCTGCTGTGGGGCTGGGCGGGGGAGCGGCTGACCCAGGAGGCCCTCGCGGTCCTCCAGGCCCTGAAGGACGCCCTCACGGCCACAGGCCCCCTCACCACCGCCCTGACCCCGTTGATCACCCCCGCGGAGATCGACGCCACACGCGCCCGCGTCGCGTCCCTGCTGAGCACCGGCCTCCATCCGCAGCCGGGCACCGACTGGCCGGCCATCCCCTGGCCGCCGGTCTGACCACCGCATTCCCGCCGCACCCACCCCCGGGCGGAACGCACACCGCGCGGTGGGGCGTAAGAGCGACTTCCCGGTCATCCGGCCCGCTCCGGTTCGTATCCGGAACTCCGGTCCGGTTAGGCTCATGGCATGCATGCCTGGCCCGCTTCCGAGGTCCCCGCCCTGCCCGGTCAGGGCCGCGACCTGAGGATCCACGACACCGCGACCAGGGGCCCGATCGCCCTGGACCCCGGTCCCGTCGCCCGTATCTACGTCTGCGGCATCACTCCCTACGACGCCACCCACATCGGACACGCGGCGACCTACAACGCGTTCGACCTCGTGCAGCGCGTGTGGCTCGACACCAAGCGGCAGGTTCACTACGTCCAGAACGTCACGGACATCGACGACCCGCTCCTGGAGCGGGCCGACCGGGACGGCGTCGACTGGACCGAGCTCGCCGAGCGCGAGACCGCGCTGTTCCGTGAGGACATGACGGCCCTGCGGATGCTGCCCCCCCGGCAGTACATAGGCGCCGTGGAGGCGATACCCGGCATCGTCCCGATCGTCGAACGATTGTGCGAACTCGGAGCGGCCTACGAGATCGACGGCGACGTCTACTTCTCCGTCGAGTCCGACCGGCACTTCGGCCAGGTCTCGCACCTCGACGCCGCCGCCATGCGGCTGCTGTCCGCCGAACGCGGCGGAGACCCGGAGCGTCCGGGCAAGAAGAACCCCGTCGACCCGATGCTCTGGATGGCCGCCCGTGAGGGCGAGCCGAGCTGGGACGGCGGCTCGCTCGGACGGGGCCGCCCGGGCTGGCACATCGAGTGCGTGGCCATCGCCCTCGATCACCTCGGCATGGGCTTCGACGTCCAGGGCGGCGGTTCCGACCTGGTCTTCCCGCACCACGAGATGGGAGCCTCCCACGCCCAGGTGCTCACCGGCGAGTTCCCCATGGCCAAGGCGTACGTCCATGCCGGCATGGTGGCGCTGCACGGCGAGAAGATGTCCAAGTCCAAGGGCAACCTGGTCCTCGTGTCCCGGCTGCGGCGGGACGGCGTGGACCCGGCGGCGATCCGGCTCGCGCTGCTCGCCCACCACTACCGCGCCGACTGGGAGTGGACCGACCAGGTCCTCCAGGACGCCGTGACCCGCCTGGAACACTGGCGCGCCGCCGTCTCCCGCCCAGACGGCCCGCCGGCCGACGCCCTGGTCGAGGAGATCCGCGACGCCCTCGCCCACGACCTGGACGCCCCGGCCGCGCTGGCTGCCGTGGACCGCTGGACCGTGCTCCAGGAGGAGAGCGGTGGCACGGACACCGGCGCGCCCGGCGTCGTCTCCCGCGCGGTGGACGCGCTGCTCGGCGTGGCGCTGTAGGCGACCGCGAAGGGCGTCCCTCCCCGAGGGAGGGACGCCCTTCGTCCCGTTCGGTCCGTGGTTCAGTCCTCCGACGAATCCTCGCCGTCCGAGTCGGCCTCCGGCTTCGGCGGCTTCGAGGGCCGGGTCCGTCCGCCCGGGGTGTCCCTCCGGTACGACGGACCGTCCGAACCGTCCGCCGTCGCGTGCCCGCCGGGCGGACCCGACGACCCGTCACGGCGCCGCAGGTAGCGCTCGAACTCACGGGCGATCGCCTCGCCGGACGCCTCCGGCAGCTCGGCGGTGTCCCGGGCCTCCTCCAGCGTCTGGACGTACTCGGACACCTCGCTGTCCTCCGCGGCCAGTTGATCCACACCCACCTGCCAGGCACGCGCGTCCTCGGGCAGTTCGCCCAGCGGTATCCGTACGTCGATCAGGTCCTCCAGACGGTTGAGGAGGGCCAGGGTGGCCTTCGGGTTGGGCGGCTGCGACACATAGTGCGGGACCGCCGCCCACAGCGACACCGCGGGCACGCCGGCGTGGGTGCATGCCTCCTGGAGGATCCCGACGATGCCCGTGGGGCCCTCGTACTTGGTCTCCTCCAGGTTCATGCGCCGGGCCAGGTCCGGGTCGGACGTCGTACCGCTGATCGGGACCGGGCGGGTGTGCGGGGTGTCGCCGAGCAGCGCGCCCAGGACGACCACCAGTTCCACGCCGAGTTCGTGGGCGAAGCCGAGGATCTCGTTGCAGAACGAACGCCACCGCATGGATGGTTCGATGCCGCGGACCAGTACCAGATCGCGCGGTTTGTCACCGCCGACCCGGACCACCGACAGCCGCGTCGTCGGCCAGGTGATCTTGCGGACCCCACTGTCCATGAACACCGTGGGCCGGTTGACCTGGAAGTCGTAGTAGTCCTCGGCGTCCAGCGCCGCGAACACCTCGCCCTTCCACTCCCTGTCCAGGTGCGCGACCGCGGTGGTAGCAGCGTCACCGGCATCGTTCCAGCCCTCGAACGCGGCCACCATGACCGGGTCGATCAGCTCGGGAACCCCCTCGAGCTCGATCACCCAGCGCCTCCTTCCGACGTGCCCTCGCGTACGCCCCAACCTTACGGCGTGTCCGTGGGGGAGCCAGCACCCCCTGCACAGGGGGAGTGCCCCCCATCACTGCCCCGTCGGGCACCGGGAAACACCCCTCCGTGATGGCCGGGCCCTTGGTGCGGAAGGCAGGGTTCACAGCGGGGAACGCGGCCACTGCTCCACGCCCGCGCGGTCCTGGGCGACGGTGCACATCCGGGCGGTGGGCCCCCGACAGCCCGTCGAGCCGGGAGCGCAGCACGGAGTTGCCGGAGCCGCGGACGATGCCCCGGTGGAAGTGCGGCTCGGCGGCGGTCAGACCCTCCACGGACGGTTCGTCACCCAGTCCGTCCAACTGGCATGACAGCGCGTCCAGTTCCTTCTCGCTCAGGCGAGTCGTCGCGGCGGCCGTCGCGGCCGGTTCCAGGAGGCGGCGTACGGCGAGGAACGCCAGGACCGTGTCGTCGCGAGGGAAATCGGCGACAAAGCCCAACGCCTTCGGCAGGACCTGTGGGTCAAGGCCCGTCACATGGGTGCCGTCGCCCTGCCGCACGTTCAGGATGCGGATGAGGGACGGCGCACGCACCGCCTCGCGAAGGGAGTTGGGGGACAGCCTCGGCTCGGCGGTGAGCTCGCTCTCCTCGGGCAGCCGGGCGCCGGGACGCAGAGACGATCACCCCCTGGTCTTCACGATCGCCTCGTCGTTGACTGCCGTGATCGGCCTTCTGCGACTCGGACCTCCGATGTATCCGTCAGGGGGCGCGTGCGGTCACCCGTCAGGACCCGCGCCCTCCTCCGACGCGGGCAGACGCGGGTCAACCGGTCCGCACCCGGGGCGGCCCCGCCGAGGCGTGACCCGCCACGGGTGGCCACCGCCGTCGGCGGCTCCTCACCGCGTGCGACGGGGAGCGGCTCCGTCGGCGCGGAGCCGCCCCCGACCCGCTACCGGCTCCCGTGCGGGGGAGCCGGGCGAGGAGCGGTCAGCTCTTGTCGAGCAGGTCCTGGACGTTCGCGCGGACCTCGTCCGTGGCCAGCCCCCGGATCGTCAGGGTGGTGCGGCGTCGCAGCACGTCGTCCGCGGTCTCAGCCCACTCGTGGTCCCGGGCCCAGACGACCTGCGCCCAGATCTCCGGGGCGTCCGGGTGGACGCGCCGGGCCAGCGCCGGGTCCTCGTTCGCCAGGCGGGCGATGTCGAAGGCCAGCGAGCCGTAGTGGGTGGCCAGGTGCCTGGCGGTGTCCGCCGCCATGCGCGGGCCGGGTGCCGGGCCGTCCACGAGCAGACGGTGTGCCACCGCGCGGGGGTTGGCCACACCCGGAAGGGGCAGCTTCCTGGGCAGCCTGGAGACCGGCTCGAGGTCCTCGCCCAGCGGGTTCCCGGGCAACGCCTGGATCTTCTGCATCACCGTGCGGCCGATGTGGCGGAACGTGGTCCACTTGCCGCCCGCGACCGACAGCATGCCGCCCCGGCCCTCGGTGACGACCGTCTCGCGCTTGGCCTTGGCCGTGTCCCCCGGACCGCCCGGCAGTACCCGCAGACCGGCGAAGGAGTACGTGATCAGGTCACGGTCGAGTTGCTGGTCGCGGATGGAGAACGCGGCCTCGTCGAGTATCTGGGCGATGTCCTTGTCGTTGACCGCCACATCCGCCGGGTCGCCCTCGAACTCCTCGTCGGTCGTGCCGAGCAGCAGCATGTCCTCCCAGGGGAGTGCGAAGGTGATCCGGTACTTGTCGATCGGCGTGGCCAGCGCGGCCCTCCACGGGGAGGTCCGCTTCAGGACCAGATGCGCGCCCTTCGACAGCCTGATGGACGGCGCGGCATCGGGGTCCTCCATGCGGCGCAGGTGGTCGACCCAGGGGCCGGTGGCGTTCAGCACGAGGCGGGCGTTGACACCGAACTCGTCGCCCGACAGGCGGTCGCGCAGATCGGCGCCGGTGACCCGGCCCCTGGTGAAGCGCAGACCCGTCACCTCGGCGTGGTTGAGGACGACCGCGCCCGACTCGGCAGCCGCGCGGACCGTCATCAGCGCCATGCGCGCGTCGTTCATCTGGTCGTCGCCGTAGACGGCCACGGCCTTGAGGTTCTCGGTGCGCAGCTCCGGCACGTCCTGCGCGGCCTTGGAGGGGGAGAGCAGGTGGCCGACGCCGTCGCCGAAGGCGGACAGCGCCGAGTACGCGAAGACGCCGGCCCCGAGCTTGGCCGCGCCGTGCGGCCCGCCCTTGTACACGGGGAGGTAGAACGTGAGCGGGTTCGCCAGGTGGGGGGCCACCTGACGGGAGACCGCACGGCGCTCGAAGTGGTTCTCCGCCACCAGCTTCACCGCGCCGGTCTGCAGGTAGCGCAGACCGCCGTGGAGCAGCTTGGAGGAGGCGGAGGAGGTGGCGCCGGCGAAGTCACCGGCGTCCACCAGAGCCACCCTGAGGCCGGACTGCGCGGCGTGCCAGGCGGTGGAGATGCCCAGGATGCCGCCGCCGATCACGAGAAGGTCGTACGACGCCTTGGAGAGCTGCTCCCGGGTCTCGGCGCGGCTCGGGTTGGAGCCGGACGCCGGGTGCGTCCCCAGGGCAGGCACGGACTGCAGGGTGGACTGGGTGGTCATGGTGGTTCCTAATCCTCGTCCTCGAGCCAGCCCATGGTCCGCTCGACGGCCTTGAGCCAGCTCTTGTACTCACGGTCGCGGATCTCCGCGTCCATGCGGGGGGTCCACTCGGCGGCCCGCCGCCAGTTGGCGCGCAGGTCGTCGGTGCTGTTCCAGAAGCCGACGGCCAGGCCGGCGGCATAGGCGGCGCCGAGGCAGGTGGTCTCGGCGACCATCGGACGCACCACGGGGGCGTCCACGAAGTCGGCGAGCGTCTGCATCAGCAGGTTGTTGGAGGTCATGCCGCCGTCGACCTTGAGGGCGGTGAGCTCCACGCCGGAGTCCTTCGTCATGGCGTCCGCGATCTCCCGCGTCTGCCAGGCGGTGGCCTCCAGCACGGCGCGCGCGAGGTGCGCCTTGGTGACGTACCGGGTCAGTCCGGCGATCACACCGCGGGCGTCGGAGCGCCAGTACGGCGCGAACAGACCGGAGAAGGCCGGCACGAAGTAGGCGCCGCCGTTGTCCTCGACGGAGAGCGCGAGGGTCTCGATCTCGGCGGCGGTGGAGATCAGGCCCATCTGGTCGCGCATCCACTGCACCAGCGAACCGGTGACGGCGA
Organism: Streptomyces sp. NPDC031365; assembly: GCF_055569765.1. NCBI lineage: Bacteria > Bacillati > Actinomycetota > Actinomycetes > Kitasatosporales > Streptomycetaceae > Streptomyces > Streptomyces sp. NPDC031365. The sequence continues at coordinate 105,178 of NZ_JBVIIM010000018.1, forward strand.
TCGAGCCCTCCAGGGCGTAGACCGTGTCCTGGTCGCCGATCTTGTAGCCGACCGTGGTCAGCAGACCGCTGTAGGAGTTGATGATCTTGTCGCCGGTGTTCATCACCATGAAGGTGCCGGTGCCGTACGTCGACTTGGTCTCGCCCTCGGCGAAGCAGGTCTGGCCGAACAGGGCCGCCTGCTGGTCACCGAGCGCGGAGGCGACCGGGATGCCGCCGAGCAGGTCACCCAGCTTGCCGCCGGTGATCTCGCCGTAGACCTCGGCGGAGGAGCGGATCTCCGGCAGCATGGTCAGCGGGACGCCGATGGACTCGGCGATCTTCTCGTCCCACTGCATGGTGTGCAGGTTCATCAGCATGGTGCGGGAGGCGTTGGTGACGTCGGTGACGTGGTGGCCGCCGTCCGCGCCTCCGGTCAGGTTCCAGATGACCCAGGTGTCCATGGTGCCGAAGAGGATGTCGCCCGCCTCGGCGCGCTCCTTCAGACCGTCGACGTTGTCGAGCAGCCAGCGGGCCTTGGGGCCGGCGAAGTAGGAGGCGAGGGGAAGGCCGGTCTCACGGCGGAAGCGGTCCTGGCCGACGTTGCGGCCGAGTTCGCGGCACAGGGCGTCGGTGCGGGTGTCCTGCCAGACGATGGCGTTGTGGACGGGCTCACCGGTGTTCCTGTCCCACAGCACGGTGGTCTCGCGCTGGTTGGTGATGCCGATGGCCTTGATGTCGTCCCGGGTGATGCCGGCCTTCTCGATGGCCCCGGCGACGACCTCCTGGACGTTGGTCCAGATCTCGGTGGCGTCGTGCTCGACCCAGCCCGGCTTGGGGAAGATCTGCTCGTGTTCCTTCTGGTCGACGGAGACGATGCGGCCGTCGCGGTCGAAGACGATGCAGCGGGACGAGGTGGTGCCCTGATCGATGGCGGCGATGAAGGGGCCGGCGGTGTGGGCGTCGGTCACGGTGTGCTCCTGGGTGTTCCTTGGTTACGGGGCTGTGGGTACGGCGCTTCTACAAGATTCGCGCGTTGCGGTGATCCGGTCACCTAGGCGAAGGCGACGTTGTAGATACCGGCCGCGAGGGCACCGCCGATCAGCGGGCCGACCACGGGGATCCAGGAGTAGGACCAGTCGGAGCCGCCCTTGTTGGGCAGCGGCAGCAGCGCGTGCACGATGCGCGGACCGAGGTCACGGGCCGGGTTGATCGCGTAGCCGGTCGGGCCGCCCAGCGACAGACCGATCGAGACGACCACGAGCGCCGTGATCAGACCGCCCAGCACGCCGAGGCCGTTGCCCGCGTCGTTCAGACCCTGGGTGAGCACGGCGAGCAGCAGCACGACGGTGCCGATGATCTCCGTGGCGAGGTTCTGCACCGTGTGCGGGATCTCCGGACCGGTGGAGAAGATGCCGAGCACGGGGCCCGCGCCCTTCTCCTGCGCCTCGACCGACTTTGCGGCGGTGGCCTGTGCGCCCGGACCGCCGACGATCTCCTTGTCGGTGAGGTGGGCCTGGAACTGGCCGTAGTAGGCGATCCAGACCAGCGTCGCACCGATCATCGCACCGAGAAGCTCTCCGGCGAAGTAGACCGGAACGTTGCTCCACTCGCCGTCCTTGACGGCGAGTGCCACGGTCACGGCCGGGTTGAGGTGGGCCCCGGAGAGCGGCCCCGCTATGTACACCGCCGTCATGACGGCGAAGCCCCACCCGAACGCGATGGCGAGCCAGCCGGCGTTACGGGCCTTGGAGGCTTTGAGCGTCACGGCGGCGCACACGCCGCCGCCGAGCAGGATGAGTATGGCGGTACCGATGGTCTCGCCGATGAAGATGTCGGAGCTGGACACCCGCGACTCCTTTGTCCTTCGTCCAGGGAAGCCGACCCCCGGGTCCCTCCGGGGATTGGCGCCCTCAGGGATGAGAGCGATGCCGGCCCTTGGCGCTGTCACACTCTAACGTGTATTGCCGGTAAGTGTTCGACAATGCCGACCGATGGACGGGAGTCTTTCCCGGAGCCTTGGATGCGTCAAGAGTTTGGTTGTCGAAAACCCGATCGTTATTGAGTGCTCCGAGTGCTCCGAGTGCTCCGAGTTGTCGGTCTCCGCGGCGGTTCTGACGCCCGGTGCCCGGTGTGCGGGCCTTGCGGCATGACAGTGACCGGGACGCCGTACGGCTCCCGGTCCTCGTTCCTGTGCTGTTCAGAACCGCCCGGCGCCCAGGTCCCGCGACACCGCGCGGGCGCAGTCCCGGACCGCCGCGATCAGCTCGGGCCGCAGCTCGCCGTCCCGGCGCAGCCGCTCCACCGCCCCCGCGATGCCGACTGCGCCCACCGGCATGCGGCGCCGGTCGTGGATGGGGGCAGCGAGGGAGGCGACGCCCTCCCAGGTCTCCTCCACGTCCGCCGCGTACCCGCGTGCGCGGGTGAGGTCGAGGAGGTGCTCGAAAGCGTCGAGGTCGCACACGGTGCGGTCGGTGAAGGCCTTGCGGTCGGCCTCCAGGGCCTCGCTGTGGGCCACGGGGTCGTAGGCCGACAGCACCTTGCCCAGGGCCGTGGAGTGCAGCGGCTGCATGGCCCCGATCTCCAGGACCTGGCGGCTGTCGTCGGGCCGGAAGACGTGGTGCACGATCAGCACCCCCTGCTGGTGCAGTACGCCCAGGTAGACGCTCTCACCGCTGGAGCGGGCCAGGTCGTCCGTCCATACCAGGGCGCGCGCCCGCAGCTCGTGCACGTCGAGGTAGGTGGTGCCCAGGCGCAGCAGTTCGGCGCCCAGCTGGTAGCGCCCGGAGGCGTCGTCCTGCTCGACGAAGCCCTCGTGCTGGAGGGTGCGCAGGATGCCGTGGGCGGTGCCCTTGGCGAGGCCCAGCGACGAGGCGATGTCCGACAGGCCGAGCCGTCGCTCGCCGCCCGCGAGCAGCCGCAGCATCGCTGCCGCCCGTTCGAGCGACTGGATGTTCCGTGCCATCGCCGTACTGCCTCCGTCCCCTTCGACCGTCGACCTGCGACGCCGCTGCCGCTGTTCGGCAATGCCGAACACTACCGGTCCATGTCGACCTCTCGCCAATGGTCGGCCGGGATCGCTTCCGCAACTCCTACTCCGTGCACCGCGCTTCGGCCATCATCGTCCGCCCCGTGGACGCCTTGAACATCAGGGCGCGGTCCCGGATACCCTGACGGCGTGCGGCCTGCCGGGAAGCTCGAACAGAAGCTCTCCGGACAGCCGCAAAGCCGACAGCCGTCGCACTTGAGGGAGCCCCTTACATGGCCTCGTTGCCGCTGACCCCTTCCGCCGACAGCCGGACCCGTGCGTCCGCTCTCCGTGAGGCGCTCGCCACCCGCGTGGTGGTCGCCGACGGAGCGATGGGCACCATGCTCCAGGCCCAGGACCCCACCCTCGAGGACTTCCAGAACCTCGAGGGCTGCAACGAGATCCTGAACCTGACGCGCCCGGACATCGTCCGTTCGGTCCATTCGGAGTACTTCGCCGCCGGAGTCGACTGCGTCGAGACCAACACCTTCGGCGCCAACCTCACCGCCCTGGGCGAGTACGACATCGCCGAGCGTGTCACCGAGCTGTCCGAGGCGGGCGCCCGTATCGCCCGCGAGTCCGCGGACGAGTTCGCCGCCCGGGACGGCCGGCCCCGCTGGGTCCTGGGCTCGATGGGGCCGGGCACCAAGCTGCCGACCCTCGGCCACACCACGTTCACCGCCATCCGCGATGCCTACCAGCAGAACGCCGAGGGCCTGCTCGCGGGGGGCGCGGACGCGCTGCTGGTGGAGACGACGCAGGACCTGCTGCAGACCAAGGCCTCCGTCATCGCCGCCCGCCGCGCGATGAAGACCGCCGGATTCGACGTCCCGCTGATCGTGTCGGTCACGGTCGAGACGACGGGCACCATGCTGCTCGGCTCGGAGATCGGTGCGGCGCTGACCGCGCTGGAGCCGCTCGGTGTCGACCTGATCGGCCTGAACTGTGCGACCGGGCCGACCGAGATGAGCGAGCACCTGCGCTATCTGGCCCGCCACTCCCGGGTCCGGCTGTCATGCATGCCGAACGCCGGTCTGCCCGAGCTCACCAAGGACGGCGCGCGCTACCCGCTCTCCCCGGAAGAGCTGGCGGACGCCCAGGAGAACTTCGTACGGGACTACGGCCTGTCCCTGGTGGGCGGCTGCTGCGGCACGACGCCCGAGCACCTGCGCCGGCTCGTCGAGCGGGTGCGCGAACTGACCCCGGTGGAGCGCGACCCGCGCCCGGAGCCGGGCGCCGCGTCCCTCTACCAGACGGTCCCCTTCCGGCAGGACACGTCGTACCTGGCGATCGGTGAGCGGACGAACGCCAACGGGTCGAGGAAGTTCCGTGAGGCGATGCTGGAGGGCCGCTGGGACAACTGCGTGGAGATGGCCCGCGAGCAGATCCGTGAGGGCGCGCACATGCTCGACCTGTGTGTCGACTATGTCGGCCGGGACGGCGTGGCCGACATGGAGGAGCTGGCCGGCCGGTTCGCGACCGCTTCCACACTGCCGATCGTGCTGGACTCCACCGAGGTGGATGTGATCCGGGCCGGGCTGGAGAAGCTGGGCGGCCGTGCGGTGATCAACTCGGTGAACTACGAGGACGGCGCAGGACCCGAGTCCCGCTTCGCCCGGGTGACGCAGCTGGCGCGGGAGCACGGGGCGGCGCTGATCGCGCTGACCATCGACGAGGTGGGGCAGGCCCGTACCGCCGAGAAGAAGGTGGAGATCGCCGAGCGGCTGATCGACGACCTGACGGGCAACTGGGGCATCCACGAGGAGGACATCCTCATCGACTGCCTGACGTTCACCATCTGCACCGGTCAGGAGGAGTCCCGCAAGGACGGTCTGGCGACCATCGAGGGCATCCGCCGGCTCAAGGAACGCCACCCCGCGGTGCAGACCACCCTCGGCCTGTCGAACATCTCCTTCGGCCTGAACCCGGCCGCCCGGATCCTGCTCAACTCCGTCTTCCTGGACGAGTGCGTCAAGGCCGGCCTGGACTCCGCGATCGTCCACGCGTCGAAGATCCTGCCGATCGCGCGGTTCAGCGAGGAGGAGGTCCAGACGGCACTGGACCTCATCCACGACCGGCGGCGGGAGGGCTACGACCCGCTGCAGAAGCTCATGCAGCTGTTCGAGGGCGCCACCGCCAAGTCGCTCAAGGCGGGCAGGGCCGAGGAACTGGCCGCCCTGCCCCTGGAGGAGCGGCTGAAGCGCCGCATCATCGACGGCGAGCGCAAGGGCCTGGAGGCCGACCTGGACGACGCCCTCACGGAGCGCCCGGCCCTCGACATCGTCAACGACACCCTGCTGGACGGCATGAAGGTGGTCGGTGAGCTGTTCGGATCCGGCCAGATGCAGCTGCCGTTCGTGCTCCAGTCCGCCGAGGTGATGAAGACCGCGGTGGCGCATCTGGAGCCGCACATGGAGAAGGTCGAGGACGGGGAGGACGTCGGCAAGGGCACCATCGTGCTGGCCACCGTCCGCGGCGATGTGCACGACATCGGCAAGAACCTGGTCGACATCATCCTGTCGAACAACGGCTACACCGTGGTCAACCTGGGCATCAAGCAGCCCGTCTCCGCGATCCTGGAAGCGGCCGACCAGCACAGGGCCGACGTCATCGGCATGTCCGGCCTCCTGGTCAAGTCCACCGTGATCATGAAGGAGAACCTCGAGGAGCTCAATCAGCGCGGACTCGCGAACGACTACCCGGTCATCCTCGGCGGGGCGGCACTGACCCGCGCCTACGTCGAACAGGACCTCCACGAGATCTACCAGGGTGAAGTCCGCTACGCCCGCGACGCCTTCGAGGGCCTGCGCCTGATGGACGCCCTCATCGGCGTCAAGCGGGGCGTCCCCGGAGCCCGGCTCCCGGAGCTCAAGCAGCGACGGGTCCGCGCGGCCACCGTGGAGATCGAGGAGCGTCCCGAGGCCGGGCACGTCCGCTCCGACGTCGCGACCGACAACCCGGTCCCCGAGCCACCCTTCCGGGGCACCCGCGTGATCAAGGGCATCCAGCTCAAGGAGTACGCGAGCTGGCTCGACGAGGGGGCCCTGTTCAAGGGCCAGTGGGGTCTGAAGCAGGCCCGTACCGGTGCGGGACCCACGTACGAGGAGCTCGTCGAGACCGAGGGCCGTCCGAGGCTGCGCGGGCTGCTGGACCGGCTCCAGACGGACAACCTGCTGGAGGCGGCCGTGGTCTACGGCTACTTCCCGTGTGTCTCCAAGGACGACGACCTGATCATCCTGGACGAGCAGGGCAACGAGCGCACCCGCTTCACCTTCCCCCGCCAGCGCCGCGGCCGCCGGTTGTGCCTGGCGGACTTCTTCCGTCCGGAGGAGTCCGGCGAGACCGATGTCGTGGGCTTCCAGGTCGTCACCGTCGGCTCCCGTATCGGCACGGAGACCGCGCGGATGTTCGAGGCGAACGCCTACCGCGACTACCTGGAGCTGCACGGGCTGTCCGTGCAGCTGGCCGAGGCCCTGGCCGAGTACTGGCACGCGCGTGTGCGCTCCGAACTGGGCTTCGCGGGTGAGGACCCGGCCGCCATGGAGGACATGTTCGCCCTGAAGTACCGGGGCGCCCGCTTCTCCCTCGGCTACGGCGCCTGCCCGGACCTGGAGGACCGCGCCAAGATCGCCGATCTGCTCCAGCCCGAACGCATCGGCGTCCAGCTCTCCGAGGAGTTCCAGCTGCACCCCGAGCAGTCCACGGACGCCATCGTGATCCACCACCCGGAGGCCAAGTACTTCAACGCCCGCTGAGGCGTCCGCGCACCGGCGCACGCGACACGACCGCGCACCGGCGCACGCGTCACATCAGGCGTTCCGGCCCCGCACGACGTACACTGGTCGGTCCACCGCAGGCCGGTTCCCCTCGTGGGAACCGGCCTGACCGTCCCTCAAGGAGGTATGTGGATGACCAGTACGGTCCCCGCGCTCGGAACTCTTACGGCCGAAGGCTCGGCCCTCCAGGCCGTGCTCCTCGACATGGACGGCACCCTGGTGGACACCGAGGGCTTCTGGTGGGACGTCGAGGTCGAGGTCTTCGCCTCCCTCGGCCACACCCTCGACGACGCCTGGCGCCACGTCGTGGTCGGCGGCCCCATGACCCGCAGCGCGGGGTTTCTCATCGAGGCGACCGGCGCCGACATCGATCTCGCCGAACTGACGGTCCTGCTCAACGACGGCTTCGAGGACCGCATCGACCATGCCCTGCCGCTGATGCCGGGCGCCTCGAGGCTGCTCGCCGAGCTGGCCGAGTACGAGATCCCCACGGCGCTCGTCTCCGCCTCCCACCGGCGCATCATCGACCGGGTGCTGACCACGCTGGGCCCACATCATTTCGCGCTGTCGGTCGCGGGCGACGAGGTGCCGCGTACCAAGCCGCACCCCGACCCTTATCTGGCGGCGGCCACCGGGCTCGGTGTGGATCCCGTGCGGTGTGCCGTCGTCGAGGACACCGTGACCGGTGTGACCGCTGCCGAGGCGGCGGGATGCCAGGTCGTCGCGGTGCCCTCGGTCGGCCCGATCACACCGGCGGCCCGGCGGACGGTCGTCCCCTCGCTGGAAGTCGTGAACCTGACATTCCTGCATGGTCTGATGACGGAAATGCGCTAGGCGTTCACCCAGCGTGCAGCGGTGCGAGAAACCGGAATTCCGCCCCTCGGCCCGTGGTGAAGGGCTGACGACCCGAAAGAATTCGCTCCGGTCACGGATGGCTGAATTCCGGCGTCATCTCGCCCCTTTCACATGTGAGGTTCGACACATGAGGAGGGGTCGACAACGATGTCCGGGTGTGCCGTCCGCCCGATTTCGGACGTCACTGGTGTGCCCTTGTGTCCCGATTGGCGAGAAGGTGCACCATTCCTTCCCCGGATTCCTTCGCCGATCCGTTCACACCTGGTTCCACTGCGTGATGAGCTTCCAACTCCGGCTGTTGCGGGCACCCCTGCGGGCGCGGACTAATGTCATCGCGAGAACCTCGCCCCCATCCCTGTGATCCGCTGCGACAACCCCTGCATGCCGGATACACGGAGTCGACAGTCCTGGAGAAACTCGAGCATGAACCGCAAGACTTTGGTGCTGGCGGCCGCGATGGGCCTGCTCGCGCCGGTGCTCGCCGGCTGCGGCGACACCGACGGCGGGAGCGGCGACGGCGATGCGATCGTCGTGGGCACCACGGACCGGTTCACCGCATCCAAGGAGGACGGCCTCGCGCCCCTCGACCCGGCCTGGGCCTATGACGTCGGCACCTGGAACATCCTGCGGCAGACCGTGCAGACCCTGATGGTCCAGCCCCGGGGCGACGGCGAGCCGGTGCCCGAGGCCGCCGAGACGTGCGGGTTCACCGACGCCGGCAGCGAGCGCTACAGCTGCACCCTGCGGGACGGGCTGAAGTTCTCGAGCGGCGACGCGATCACCGCGGAGGACGTGAAGTTCTCCATCGACCGCGCCCTCGCCCTCGAAGGCGACAGCGGCGTCTTCGCGCTGCTGTCCACCATCGACACCATCGAGACGCAGGGTGACCGTGAGGTGATCTTCCACCTCAAGAGCGCCGACGCCACCTTCCCGTACAAGCTGTCCACCCCGGTCGCGGGCATCGTCAACCCGGACGACTACGACAAGGGCAAGCTGCGCGAGGGCTTCGAGGTCGACGGCTCCGGCCCGTACACCCTCGAGAGCACGGTCGAGGACGGCGTGATGGTCCAGGCCACCTTCACCAAGAACGGCTTCTACAAGGGCGCGCTGGAGGTGAAGAACGACAAGGTCGAGATGGTCTCCTTCGACGACGCGGACGCCATGGGCGAGGCGCTGGAGAAGAGTGAGATCGACATCATGACCCGCAGCATGTCGCCGGAGCAGATCCGGAAGCTCAGCACCGCCACCGACGGGGAGGTCGAGCTCGTCGAGTCGCCCGGTCTGGAGATCCGCTACCTGGCCTTCAACACCGACGCCGAGTCCGTGCAGGACAAGGCCGTCCGTCAGGCGATGGCCCAGGTCATCAACCGCAGCGAGCTGGTGGGCAAGGTCTACGGCTCCCAGGCCCAGCCGCTGTTCTCGCTGGTCCCCGCAGGCGTCACCGGCCACTCCAACGCGTTCTTCAACAAGTACGGCGACCCGAGCGTCGCCAAGGCCCGCAAGCTGCTGGAGGAGGCCGGCATCTCCACACCGGTGGAGCTGACCCTGCACTACACGTACGACCACTACGGTCCCGCCACCAAGAGCGAGTTCGAGCAGCTCAGCAAGCAGCTCGACGACAGCGGCCTGTTCCGGACCGACATCAAGGGCGAGACCTGGAACAAGTTCAAGACCGCCGGTCAGAAGGGCAAGTACGACGTCTACGGCATGGGCTGGTTCCCCGACTACCCGGACGCCGACGCCTTCGTCGCCCCCTTCCTCGACAAGGACAACTTCCTCAACTCGCCCTACGCCAACCCCGAGATCATCAAGAACCTGATCCCGGAGTCGCGCCGCCAGGCCGACCGACTGTCCGCCTCCGACAGCCTCACGGAGATCCAGGACATCGTCGCCGCCGATGTTCCGGTGCTGCCGCTGTGGCAGGGCAAGCAGTACGTCGCCACGCGCGGCGACGTCACCGGAACCGCCTACGCGCTCAACTCGTCCTCGACTCTCCAGCTGTGGGAACTCGGACGCGGCGTCAGCGGCTGACGACCTGTACGGACCCGGACCGTGGCACGGTCCGGGCAGGGAACGACAAGGCAACACACGTGAGTCCGCGCAACCGTGGCCGGTCCTGCCCATCGTGGCGGGGCCGGCCTCCGGCCTGTTGACCGGCTGCGGCACCGAGAACGGCGGCACCGGGGCCGACGGCTCCCAGATCGTGGTCGGGAAAAGATCAATGACCCCGACGGCCCCGCGGTCATGTTCCCCACGCTGGAACGGGTCAGCACCCCTCCCCGCGCAGAGGGGCGCCCTCGTAGTACCGCGCTCCTACTGTGCGCCCGGGCGCACCAGCCCGCTCTCATAGGCGTACACCGCCGCCTGCACCCGGTCGCGCAGACCCAGCTTGGTCAGCACATGCCCGACGTGCGTCTTGACCGTGGTCTCGCTGACGAACAGATCGGCCGCGATCTCCGCGTTCGACAGCCCGCGCGCCACCAGCTTGAGCACCTCGACCTCGCGGTCGGTCAGCGTGTGCAGCGTGTCCGGCACCGGCTCGTCACCGGACGGCAGATGCGTGGCGTACTTGTCCAGCAGCCGGCGGGTGATGCTCGGCGCGAGCATCGCCTCCCCGGCGGCCACCACACGGATCGCCTGCACCAGCTCGTTGGCCGGGGCGTCCTTCAGCAGGAAGCCGCTGGCCCCCGCCTTCAGGGCCTCCACCACGTACTCGTCGAGATCGAACGTCGTCAGGACCAGGACCTTCGCCGGCCCGTTCCGTTCGGGCCCGGTGATCTGCCGGGTCGCCTCCACCCCGTCCATCCGCGGCATACGGATGTCCATCAGCACCACGTCGGGCTGCAGCGCCCGCACCTGGTCCAGGGCCTGGAGGCCGTCTCCGGCCTCGCCGACGACCGCGAGATCCTGCTCGGCTTCCAGAATCATCCGGAACCCGGTACGCAGCAGCGGCTGGTCGTCGACCAGTAGGACGCGGATGGCCACGTAAGTCTCCTTCGCTAGTCCGGCCCCATTCTGCCCTGACCGCGCCCACCGGACTCAGTCGCCCTCACCGTGAGCGGATACGGCGGGGGAGTGCCGCCGAACTCCGGGCAGTGGGCCTGGTGGTCGCACCAGCCGCACAGCTTCGTCGGACGCGGACGCCAGTCACCCGTTTCGGTCGCCAGCCGGATCGCGTCCCACAGCGCGAGCAGTTTGCGCTCGACCCGCTCCAGATCGGCCAGGACCGGATCGTAGGTCAGCACATCACCGCTGCCCAGATACACGAGCTGGAGCCGGCGCGGGATCACCTGCCTGAGGCGCCACACCACCAGCGCGTAGAACTTCATCTGGAACAGCGCACCCTCGGCGTACTCCGGGCGCGGGGCCTTGCCGGTCTTGTAGTCGACGATCCGCACCTCGCCGGTGGGCGCCACGTCCACCCGGTCGATGATGCCCCGCAGCCGCAGCCCGGACTCCAGCTCGGCCTCGACGAACAGCTCCCGCTCGGCAGGCTCCAGCCGGCTCGGGTCCTCCAGCGCGAACCAGCGCTCGACCAGCGTCTCCGCCTCCGACAGCCAGCGCGCGAGCCGCTCGCCCTCCGGATCGTCGGCGAACAGCTCCACGACCTCCGGGCGGGTCTCGCGCAACCGGTCCCACTGGCCGGGGACCAGCGCCTTCGCCCGCGGCGCGGTGCGCTCGGACGCCGGAGCGTCGAAGAGCCGCTCCAGCACCGCGTGCACCAGCGTGCCCCTGGTCGCCGCCTCGCTCGGCTTCTCCGGCAGCCGGTCGATCACCCGGAACCGGTACAGCAGCGGGCACTGCATGAAGTCACTCGCACGCGAGGGGGACAGCGAGGCGGGCGGTACCGCGCCGGCCTGGGCCACCACGACCGTGTCCACTGCCGCCTCCGCCGTGACCGGACTGTCGGGCCGTGCCGCGCCCTCGGTGCTCGTCTCCATGCCCACAGACCTTACGTCCCGCCACTGACATTGATCCTGATACTCAGGCTCCGGTGATCATGGCTCTGCCACTGACCGACGTCCTGCTGGACTGTCTTCTGGCTGTTCTGCCCGGCCGCCGGGACCTGTCCTCATGGCCCCGGCCGGGCGGAACATGACCTGGTAGGAGCTTGGTGTCCGGACGGGCCTCCAGCGCCCCCAAGGACGACACCGTCGCGGGCATACGCGCCCTGCACAATGCCGCCCGCTCCGCGGTCAAGGCCCGCACTCGGCATCGACGGCCCACGGCCTCCGAGGCAGTCCAAGAACATCACCCTGACCGCCGCAGCCAACCACTTCGGCCTCTGGCCGGCCACCATCTCCACCCTCGAACGCGGGATCCGCCGAGACGGCGACCTCGCCCACGCCTACCGCGACTGGCTACAGGCCGCTTGACAGGCAAGAGGAGCATCAGCGTGGCGTGACCGAAGGGAGAGAAGGGGAAGGAGGGGTAGAGACAGGGGTGCCGGGCGGAAGGGGCGGCGAACGCCGCATACCATCGACTCGAGACCTCCCGTCCGGCAGGCGCGGGATACGCAGCGAACGAGGGGACACCGGTGGACGTAAGCGGCGGGCGCGGGCAGCCGCGGCCCGGCAACGACGAGTCGGCCGAGGACACGGGGCCCCGGACCCCGGCCGCCGACGACACCCCCCACGAGACCGGCGAACGCCCCGCGGCTCCGGCCGAGCCCACCGCCGACGGCGCCCGCGTGCACGGGCCCTCGGCACCGCCCGCGGGGCCCGGCCCCACAACTCGGGCCGACACCGGCGCTCCCGCGAACCGGACCCCCCCTCCCGGACCGCACGAGGAGCGCCCGGCGCCCGCCGGGGACCGCCACGACGCACCCCCCGCGGGCCCGGCCTCGGCACCGGCCGGTCCGCCCGCCGGCCGGGACACCGGTGAACGCCCCGACGACCCGGCGGCGCAGCACCACGCCGGTCGCCCGCCGGCCCACTCAGGCGGCGGCAAGGGATCGGGCAAGGGGTCAGGGCCGCGGCGGCAGGAGGAGCGCCGGCGGGGCGGGCTGCTCATGGGGCGGCCGTTCGGGGTGCCCGTGTATGTGGCGCCCAGCTGGTTCCTCGTCGCCATCCTCATCACCTGGGTGTTCGGCGGACAGATCGACCGCGTACTGCCCGAGCTCGGCGCCGCGAGCTATCTGGTCTCCCTGTTCTTCGCGGTCGCCTTCTACGCCTCCGTACTGGTCCACGAACTCGCCCACACACTCGCCGCCCTCCGCTTCAAGCTGCCGGTGCGCCGCATCCAGCTGCAGTTCTTCGGCGGCGTCTCCGAGATCGAGAAGGAGGCCGAGACCCCCGGCCGGGAGTTCGTGCTGGCCTTCGTCGGCCCCCTGCTCTCCCTCGTGCTGTCGGGTGTCTTCTACCTCGCCCTACTGGCCGTCGACCCCAGCAGCGTCCCCGGTGTCCTGCTGGCCGGCCTGATGATCTCCAACCTCATCGTTGCCGGCTTCAACCTCCTGCCGGGCCTCCCACTCGACGGGGGCCGTATGCTCCGCGCCGTCGTCTGGGCGATCACCGGCAGGCCGATGACCGGCACCATCGCCGCCGCCTGGGTCGGCCGCGCCCTCGCCGTCGCCGTACTGATCGGCCTCCCGCTGCTCACCCAGTCGGGGGCGCTCGGCTCCGACGCCGTGGACAACGTCGGCATGGACACCGTCCTGGACGCGCTGCTCGCCGCCATCCTCGCCGCGATCATCTGGACCGGCGCCGGGAACAGCTTGCGCGTGGCCCGCCTGCGCGAACACCTGCCCGAGCTGCGCGCCCGCAACCTCACCCGCCGCGCGGTGCCCGTCGAGACGGACACGCCCCTCTCCGAGGCCCTGCGCCGCGCCAACGCGGCCGGGGCGCGCGCCCTGGTCGTCGTCGACCCCGACGGCACGCCCCTCTCGCTGGTCCGCGAAGCGGCCATCGTCGGCGTACCGGAACACCGCCGCCCCTGGGTCGCGGTCAGCGGACTCGCCCAGGACCTCACCGACGGCATGCGGGTCTCCGCCGAGCTCGCCGGGGAGGACCTCCTGGACGCCCTGCGGGCGGCACCGGCCACCGAGTACCTCGTCGTCGAGGACACGGGCGAGATCTACGGAGTCCTGTCCGCGGCCGACGTCGAGCGTGCCTTCGTGAAGGCCATGGCGAGGCCGAGCTGAACGCGCCGGCGGTGGTCGGCGGCCGCTCCGGGGACCGGTAGGCTGGTCACATGTCCGAACCGACCGGTGCCGCCCGCAGGCGCGGGCCCTTCAAGGTCGGGGACCAGGTTCAGCTGACCGACCCCAAGGGCCGCCACTACACGTTCACGCTCGAGGCCGGGAAGAACTTCCACACCCACAAGGGTTCCTTCCCCCACGACGAACTGATCGGTGCTCCCGAGGGCAGCGTCGTCCGCACCACCGGGAACGTCGCCTACCTCGCGCTGCGCCCCCTGCTCCCCGACTACGTCCTGTCCATGCCCCGCGGGGCGGCTGTCGTCTACCCGAAGGACGCGGGGCAGATCCTCGCCTTCGCCGACATCTTCCCCGGCGCACGCGTCGTGGAGGCCGGCGTGGGCTCCGGCTCGCTCAGCAGCTTCCTGCTGCGCGCCATCGGCGACCAGGGCATGCTGCACTCCTACGAGCGCCGGGAGGACTTCGCCGACATCGCCCGGCAGAACGTCGAGCGGTACTTCGGCGCTCCGCACCCCGCCTGGCAGCTGACCGTGGGCGACCTCCAGGACAACCTGTCCGACCCCGACGTCGACCGCGTCATCCTGGACATGCTCGCCCCCTGGGAGTGCCTGGACGCCGTCTCCAAGGCGCTCGTGCCCGGCGGCATCCTGTGCTGCTACGTCGCCACCACCACCCAGCTCGCCCGGACCGTGGAGTCCATCCGCGAGATCGGCTGCTTCAACGAGCCGACCTCCTGGGAGTCGATGATCCGCAACTGGCACATCGAGGGCCTCGCCGTCCGCCCGGACCACCGGATGATCGGCCACACCGGCTTCCTGCTCACCGCCCGCCGCCTCGCCGACGGCGTCGAGCCGCCCATGCGCCGCCGCCGCCCCGCCAAGGGGGCCTACGGCGAGGACTACGCCGGTCCCAACGCCGACGGAGGCGCCGGTCGCTGATCCGGCCCGTCGTCCGCAACACACAGGCGCCGTGGGGGGGGGGGTCGGGACAGGAAGGGACGCGGTGGAGCGTTTTTGTGTTTGGGGGCTTCAAGCCACCAAGACTCTACCGAGGAGGAGGATGGATACCCCCCTCCTGT
>NZ_JBVIIM010000018.1:120055-169155 GCF_055569765.1 Streptomyces sp. NPDC031365
AACGCCCCCCCCCCCCCCCCCCCCCCCCCCCCCCCCCCCCCCCCCCCCCCCCCCCCCCCCCCCCCCCCCCCCCCCCCCCCCCCCCCCCCCCCCCCGCTTTCGCGTTGACACATCGACACCACGGCACCTCGACACGGGGCAGCGGCCGCAACCCACTCCGGTCCCCCGCACCGGAACTGCACACCCCGCCGTTCCCTCCGAACTGTGACGTGTGGCACGATGCTGGCCACCCCCACCGGTACAGCCCTCACAGGAGACACTCCTAGTGCAGCCTTCCGCCGTTCCGGAGCTCGCCCACACGCATGCACGCCCGATCCACTGGGTCGCCACCGCCACGGCCCTCGCCGGTGTCGTGGCCCTGTCCTCGGTCCTGGGACCCGACGCGGCGACCGCTGTCCCGACACCCGGGCCGCAGACGAAGAGCGCCCCGGCACACATCGCCCCGCCCGACCCGGCCGCCGTCGACTTCCCCCTCGAGTGCGGCCGGGTGAAGCCCGTGGTGAAGAAGAAGGCGTCCGGCGACCTCGACGGCGACGGACGGCCGGAGACGGTGGCGGTGGTGCACTGCGACTCCGCGATGGGCACCCCGCCCGACGGTGTCTACGTCGTCACCCAGGCTGCCGGCAGCGCCGAGCCGCGTGTGGTCGCCACCCTCGCCGACCCCAAGGACCGCACCAACGTCGACGACTTCGCCGTACGCGACGGCGAGGTCGCCGCCACCCTGCTCGGCTACTCGACCGCCGATGTGCCCAGTTGCTGCCCCGATGTGCGCGAGAGCGTGAAATGGCGGTGGCGCAACGGCGCGTTCGTACGATCCGTCCCGTCCGGAGCCAAGAACGTGTGATTTGGCGCGAGGTCGCCTCGGGGCGCGCAGGCCGGGATGTGAGAAATCAGACAGTCGTGACGTGCCGTGCCATATCCGTCACCCGGCGTCCGGCCCGTACACCTCGGCCCTGTCCGAAACCCGACGGATGTGGATGCACTCGCCCGGACACTCCTTGGCGGAGTCGATCACTTCGGTGAGGAGCGGCAGCGGTACGGGTGTTGCCGCCCCCGTGTCCTGCAGCAACTCGTCCTGCGGGCTCTTCACATAGGCCAGACCGTCGATGTCCAGCTCGAACACCTCGGGCGCGTACTGGGCGCAGATGCCGTCGCCGGTACACAGATCCTGGTCGATCCAGACCTCCAGGTCCTCGCCGACGACTCCGGCCTCCTGCTGCACGCTCATCCCTCCTGCTGTTTCCTGCGTCGAACCGAACGGGAATCCGGCCAGCTCCGACGGGTGTTGAACACTTCGACCCTACCTTTGCCTGGGTTCCGATCATCTGCGGTGGGTATTCCCCTGGCGTGAGGGAGAGCGCAAGGGTGAAGATCGGACACACCCCGACCGTCTTTGTGATCTAGGGGTTTCAATCGACACCCGCCCAGGTAGGGTCTGGAAGCGTCCAGCTCCCCTTGGAGGAGGTGAGGACCGTGGCAGCCCACGACGACGACATGAACCGCGGCATCCGCCCGGGACGCGGGTCCGACGACCCGGCCGGGCAGATCGCCTACCTTGAGCAGGAGATCGCCGTCCTGCGACGTAAGCTCGCCGACTCTCCGCGACACACGAGGATTCTCGAAGAGCGGATCGTCGAGCTGCAGACCAACCTGGCCGGCGTGTCCGCCCAGAACGAACGACTCGCGGGCACACTCCGCGAGGCACGCGACCAGATCGTGGCCCTCAAAGAGGAGGTCGACCGGCTCGCACAGCCCCCCGCCGGCTTCGGAGTCTTCCTCACGGCGAACGAGGACGGCACGGCCGACATCTTCACCGGCGGCCGCAAGCTACGGGTGAACGTGAGCCCCAGCGTCGAGCTAGAGGAGCTCAGGCGTGGCCAGGAAGTGATGCTCAACGAAGCGCTCAACGTGGTCGAGGCCATGAAGTACGAGCGCGTCGGCGACATCGTCACACTCAAGGAGATCCTCGAGGACGGCGAACGGGCCCTGGTGGTCGGGCACACCGACGAGGAGCGGGTGGTGCGGCTCGCCGAGCCGCTGCTGGACGTCACCATCCGTCCCGGCGACGCCCTGCTCATGGAGCCCCGCTCGGGCTACGTCTACGAGGTCGTCCCCAAGAGCGAGGTCGAGGAACTCGTCCTCGAGGAAGTCCCCGACATCGGCTACGAGCAGATCGGCGGCCTCGGCGGCCAGATCGAGGCCATCCGCGACGCGGTCGAGCTGCCGTACCTCTACCCGGACCTGTTCAAGGAGCACGAACTGCGGCCGCCCAAGGGTGTGCTGCTGTACGGGCCCCCCGGATGCGGCAAGACGCTCATCGCCAAGGCCGTCGCCAACTCGCTGGCCAAGAAGGTCGCCGAGGTCACCGGTGTGGCCGCCGGCAAGAGCTTCTTCCTCAACATCAAGGGCCCCGAGCTGCTGAACAAGTACGTCGGTGAGACCGAGCGGCAGATCCGCCTGGTCTTCCAGCGGGCCCGGGAGAAGGCCAGCGAGGGCACTCCCGTCATCGTCTTCTTCGACGAGATGGAGTCCCTCTTCCGCACCCGTGGCTCCGGTGTCAGCTCGGACGTGGAGAACACCATCGTCCCGCAGCTGCTCGCCGAGATCGACGGCGTGGAGGGCCTGCAGAACGTGGTCGTGATCGGCGCCTCCAACCGTGAGGACATGATCGACCCCGCCATCCTGCGGCCCGGCCGGCTGGACGTGAAGATCAAGATCGAGCGTCCGGACGCCGAGGCGGCCAAGGACATCTTCGGCAAGTACCTCACCGAACGCCTCCCGCTGCACGGCGACGACCTCACCGAGCACGGCGGCGACAAGTCCATGACGGTCCAGAGCATGATCCAGACCGCTGTGGAACAAATGTACGCGGAATCCGAGGAAAACCGCTTCCTGGAAGTCACCTACGCCAACGGAGACAAGGAAGTCCTGTACTTCAAGGACTTCAATTCCGGTGCCATGATCGAGAACATCGTGGGCCGCGCCAAGAAGATGGCGATCAAGGACTTCCTGGAAAAGAAGCAGAAGGGCCTCCGCGTCTCCCACCTGCTCCAGGCCTGCGTGGACGAGTTCAAGGAGAACGAGGACCTGCCCAACACCACCAACCCGGACGACTGGGCCCGTATCTCCGGAAAGAAGGGCGAGCGGATCGTGTACATCCGTACGCTCATCACCGGAAAGCAGGGCGCGGACACCGGACGCTCCATCGACACGGTGGCGAACACCGGGCAGTACCTGTAAAAACCAGGGCGGCTGCGGGTGCCCTCAGCGGGTACCCGCAGCCGACTGTTTTTTGGGCCACGGCTGGAGCACAGCAATTGACGCAAATGATCTCCCCACCAGGGCGAAGGCGTTCTAGGCTCGTCCGTACCGCCGAGTCGCGCAGTGCGGGGACGGGCACCGCACACGCACCGGAGCGCCAGCGGTACAGCAGCGTCCCCGACCGGGGACGCCGCCGGGCAAGGAGGGCCGCATGACCGTACGGCGAGTAATGGGCATCGAGACGGAGTACGGAATCTCCGTGCCCGGTCACCCCAACGCCAATGCCATGCTCACCTCGTCCCAGATCGTGAACGCCTACGCGGCGGCGATGCACCGGGCCCGCCGGGCCCGCTGGGACTTCGAGGAGGAGAACCCGCTGCGGGACGCGCGAGGCTTTGATCTCGCCCGTGAGGCCGCCGACTCCAGCCAGCTCACCGACGAGGACATCGGCCTGGCCAACGTCATCCTGACCAACGGTGCGCGGCTCTACGTGGACCACGCACACCCGGAATACAGTGCCCCCGAGGTCACCAACCCGCGCGACGCCGTGCTCTGGGACAAGGCCGGCGAGCGGATCATGGCCGAGGCGGCGGAACGGGCCGCGCAGCTTCCCGGCGCCCAGCCGATCCACCTCTACAAGAACAACACCGACAACAAGGGCGCCTCCTACGGGACGCACGAGAACTACCTGATGAAGCGGGAGACCCCCTTCTCGGACATCGTGCGCCACCTGACGCCGTTCTTCGTCTCACGCCAGGTCTTCACCGGCGCCGGCCGCGTCGGCATCGGCCAGGACGGCCACGAGCACGGCTTCCAGCTCAGTCAGCGCGCGGACTACTTCGAGGTCGAGGTCGGCCTCGAGACGACGCTCAAGCGCCCGATCATCAACACCCGTGACGAACCGCACGCCGATGCGGAGAAGTACCGGCGGCTGCACGTGATCATCGGCGACGCGAACCTGTCCGAGATCTCGACCTACCTGAAGGTGGGGACGACCGCACTGGTGCTGTCCATGATCGAGGACGGGTTCATCGCGGTGGATCTGGCGGTGGACCAGCCGGTGCGGACGCTGCACCAGGTGTCGCACGATCCGTCCCTGAAGCGACTCGTCACGCTCCGCAGTGGGCGGACGCTGACCGCGGTGCAGCTTCAGATGGAGTACTTCGAGCTGGCCCGCAAGTACGTGGAGGAACGCTTCGGGGCCGATGCCGACGAGCAGACCCAGGACGTCCTCCTGCGCTGGGAGGACACGCTCACGCGCCTGGAGAACGACCCGATGAGCCTGGCCGGCGAGCTGGACTGGGTCGCCAAGCGGGAGCTCATGGAGGGCTACCGGCGCAGGGACGGCCTGGACTGGGACGCCGCCAGGCTGCATCTGGTGGACCTCCAGTACGCCGACGTACGTCCCGACAAGGGCCTGTACAACCGTCTGGTGGCCCGTGGGCGGATGAAGCGCCTGCTGGACGAGGGAGAGGTCGAGAGGGCGCGTACGGCCCCTCCGGAGGACACTCGCGCGTATTTCCGCGGGCGGTGCCTGGAGCAGTACGCGGACGATGTCGCCGCCGCCTCCTGGGACTCGGTGATCTTCGATCTGCCGGGCCGGGACTCGCTCCAGCGGGTCCCAACCCTGGAACCGCTTCGCGGAACGCGTAATCACGTCAAGGAGCTTTTGGACCGCTGCCGCACGGCAGAAGACCTGGTCAGGGTGTTGTCGGGGAACTGAGCGGGTACCGGGGGTACCCGGGAAGGACGGCCGGACAGGGTGGAAAACGCCTGGTCCGGGAATCATCGAGGTGGTCCCCGTACGTTGGAGCAACGACGGGGGCATTGTCGGACCCTGGGAGTAGGGTCTGATCTTGACCGAGCAAGTGTGTCGGGCGAACCGAGCGGGGTGAGGGTGATGGCGACCAAGGACACCGGCGGCGGGCAGCAGAAGGCCACCCGGTCCACGGAGGAGGTCGAGGAGCAGGCGGCGGAGACGCAGGCTTCCGAGGACCTCAAGGAGCGTCAGGAAAAGCTGGACGAGGACGTGGACGACGTCCTGGACGAGATCGACGACGTGCTCGAAGCCAACGCAGAGGATTTCGTTCGATCGTTTGTTCAAAAGGGTGGGGAGTAATTTCACCTTGAATCCAAGGTGAAATCGGGATCCGTGACCGAATAGTCAGGCATCGGGCGCTGTTCGGGGTGAAGCAGCGCTGTCCGGGGCTGCGTTCGCGACGAGCGAGGCCGCGCCGGGCGGTCTCCAGGTGTGCTGCCGGGAGTGCTCTGCCGAGTACTGCCGGCAGCGCCAGGAGGCTCGGTTCCATCGGCATGACCGAAGCCGAGCGTGAGCCTGACGCGATGATCGCCTCTCGGGTGGGGCAGGGCCCTGTGTGTTCTGTCCGGACGCCCCGGCCAAGCAGGTGGATCACTGCCATGAGACGGGTAGGGTCCGTGGCGTACTGTGCTTCAGCTGCAGTGCAGCGCTGGGGCAGTTCAAGGATCGGCCCGATGCCATAAGGCGGGCTGCCGCATACGTGGAAGGAATCGCGTGGAAGCCAACACTCGTAGCACCGGGCGTCTGCCGGCTGCCTTCCTGACGCCAGGGTCCTCCTCCTTCATGGACTTCCTCTCCGAGCAGCAGCCGGAACTGCTGCCGGGCAGGAGGACGTTGCCGCCCGTCCAGGGTGTGATCGAGGCGCCGCACGGGACGACCATCGTCGCCGTCACGTTTCCCGGTGGGGTCGTACTCGCCGGTGACAGGCGGGCCACCATGGGGAACGTCATCGCGCAGCGGGACATCGAGAAGGTGTTCCCCGCGGACGAGTACTCGGCGGTGGGCATCGCCGGTACGGCGGGGCTGGCCGTGGAGATGGTGAAACTGTTCCAGCTGGAGCTGGAGCACTTCGAGAAGGTCGAGGGCGCGCAGCTGTCGCTGGAGGGCAAGGCGAACCGGCTCTCGACGATGATTCGTTCGA
The DNA here is from genome assembly GCF_055569765.1 of Streptomyces sp. NPDC031365. Lineage (NCBI taxonomy): Bacteria > Bacillati > Actinomycetota > Actinomycetes > Kitasatosporales > Streptomycetaceae > Streptomyces > Streptomyces sp. NPDC031365. The sequence goes on from NZ_JBVIIM010000018.1 coordinate 126,277, forward strand.
ATCTGGGCATGGCGATGCAGGGCCTCGCCGTGGTCCCGCTGTTCGCGGGGTACGACGTGGACCGGGAGAAGGGACGCATCTTCTCCTACGACGTCACGGGCGGGCGTTCCGCGGAGCAGGGGTACGCCGCCACCGGTTCCGGGTCGGTCTTCGCGCGCGGTGCGATGAAGAAGCTGTTCCGGGAGGACCTGAGCGAGGCCGAGGCCACCACACTGGTGGTGCAGGCGCTGTACGACGCGGCAGACGACGACTCGGCGACCGGTGGTCCCGATGTCGCCCGCCGGATCTACCCGATCGTCACCGTGATCACCGAGGACGGCTTCCGCCGGCTCACCGAGGACGAGGCGGCCGACATCGCCCGGTCCGTGCTGGAGCGGCGGCTGGAGCAGCCGGACGGTCCGCGGGCCTCGCTGCTGTAGGGCCGCAGGCGGGTTGTTCGGTTGTTTCAGGGTGATCCAGTGACTTCGACAGAAAGGGACGGATAACCGGTGTCGACGCCGTTCTATGTCTCACCTCAGCAGGCGATGGCCGACCGGGCGGAGTACGCCCGCAAAGGCATCGCCCGTGGCCGCAGCCTGGTCGTGCTGCAGTATGCCGACGGCATCGTGTTCGTCGGCGAGAACCCGTCCCGTGCGCTGCACAAGTTCAGCGAGATCTATGACCGGATCGGGTTCGCTGCCGCCGGAAAGTACAACGAGTACGAGAATCTGCGGATCGGGGGCGTGCGATACGCCGATCTGCGGGGTTACACCTACGACCGCGACGATGTGACCGCCCGGGGTCTGGCGAACGTGTACGCCCAGACGCTCGGGACGATCTTCTCGAGCGTGGGGGAGAAGCCGTACGAGGTGGAACTGGTGGTGGCCGAGGTCGGGGAGACCCCGGAGAACGACCAGATCTACCGGCTGCCGCACGACGGCTCCATCGTGGACGAGCACGGCTCGGTGGCGGTGGGGGGCAACGCGGAGCAGATCAGCGGATACCTGGACCAGCGGCACCGGGACGGGATGACGCTGGCGGAGGCGCTGGAGCTGGCGGTGCAGTCGCTGTCCCGCGACACCAACGGCAGTGAGCGGGAGATTCCCGCGGAGCGGCTGGAGGTGGCGGTGCTGGACCGTATGAGGCCGCAGAAGCGGAAGTTCAGGCGCATCGGCGCCAGGCAGCTGGCGCGTCTGCTGGAGGCCGGCGGAGCCGAGACGGCGGCGGAGGCGGAGGACCGCGAGGACGCGGAGACCGACTCCGGCGGTGACGTCGAGTAGGGACCCGGGCCCGCGTCGTGCCTGCGGCGTGGTGGGCGGATGCCTGCGGCGTGCCTGCGGCGCAGCTTTCGGTCGGGTGAGGGCTGGTGCAGCGCCTGCGGTCGGTGGGTGGGGCGGAGCCAGGTCGGGGGTATCCGTCCTCGGACTGGTGCGGAACCGGTGTCCTGGTCGGGTTGAGGGTGCGGACGCGCCAGTCGCTGCGGGCCACCGCCCCCGCCCCGCCCCGTCCCCTTCCCGCCGCGCGCGACCAGCCCCGGCCACCGCCCCCGCACCGACCGCCGTGCGCGGCGGGATGCCCGCCCTCCGTCTCCGCTTCCGCGGGCAGCCGTACCGCCGGGCCGGCCACGGGTGGGCGCGACGGCACCCCTCCGGCGCCGGCTGCGCGACCTCCCCCGGCCCACATCAGCGCAGGGCGCCCCGCAAACGCCCCGGCCCACATCGGTGCGAGGCCCCCGCAAGCCCGGGCCGTACAGCCCACCTCGCCGCGGGGCGTCCCACAAGGACCGGGTGTGCGAAACGTGGCCCCACAGGAGCGGGGGCACCCCTCACCGCACCGGTGCCGTGGATCCCCGTACCACCAGGTCGACCGGGATGTCGCCGGGCGAGGGGACACGGCCCTCCAGCACCGCCAGCAGCGCCCCCATCCCCCGCTCCCCGAACAGCTCCGCGTCCAGACGGACCGTCGTCAGCTCCGGATCGATCGCCGTCGCCAGCGCCAGATCGTCCCACCCGGTGACGGACAGATGTTCGGGAACCCGCAGTCCCAGCCGCCGTGCGGCCTTGTACACGCCCGCCGCAAGCTGATCGTCGTCGCAGACCACCGCCGTCGGCCGGTCCGGTGCCCCGGAGAGAGCCACCTCCGCCGACGCCTCCGCACCCCTGATGGAGATCGGCGCCCGCGCCGTACGCAACGAGGTGCCCGGTACCGCCCGCAGCCGCGCCACCAGCTTCCGCGCGCGTACCTCGAAGGTCCAGGACGCCACGTCCGCCGCCAGGTGGAGGAAGTGACGGTGGCCCAGGCCGAGCAGGTGGTCCGTGACCTGGCGGACACCGTCGGCGATGTCGAGGTTGACCGTGGCCGCGCCGACAGTGCCCCCGGGATCGCTGTCCAGCATCACCAGCGGCAGCTGGTCTCCGCGGATCGCGGTCAGGGCCTCCGCGGCCATGGAGGAGGCGATCACGCCGTCCAGGGCGGCCTGGGCGGACGCGAAGGGGTCGCGGGCTGGGCCGATCCCCTCGGGGGAGGGGTAGAGGACCACACCGAAGCCGTGCTGGGAGGCCACCCGTGCGGCCCCGGTGTAGACGCCCGCGAAGAACTCCGTGGTGAGCGCGGGGACGACCAGGAGCACCGTGCGGGTGCGGCCCAGACGGAGGTTGCGGGCGGCCAGGTTGGGCCGGTAGCCCAGGGTGCGCGCGGCCTCGCGGACGCGCTCCGCCGTGGCCACCGAGACCCGGCCGCGCCACTTCTCGCCGAGGACCAGGGAGACCGCGGCCTGGGAAACGCCGGCGGCCTGGGCGACGTCCCGGCTCGTGGGGCGGGTGCCGGCTCGGGGCATCGTCGGGCCGCTCCTTCGTCTGGACTGGTGAACAGCGGACATGGTACGTATGGAGACCTTAGTTATACGTAACACTTTCCAGTGGAGGCGCCGGAATGGCCACGGGATACCTGGAGATCCTCCGGGCACGGCACGCCACCCGGCTGCTCGTCGGCACGCTCGTGGGACGGCTTCCCAACGCGACCGCGGCCGTCGCGATCGTGCTGTTCGTGCGCGCCGAGGGCGGTACGTACAGCCTGGCCGGCGCCCTGGCGGCGGTGTACGGCGTCGCCAACGCCGTCGGGCAGCCCGTGCTCGGGCGGCTGGTGGACCTGCGGGGACAGCCGCGGGTGCAGCTGCCGGCCGCCGTGCTGTCGGCGCTGGCGATGGCTGTGTTCGCCTTCGTGGGGATCGGGTCCCCGGCGCCGGCCTACGGCGCGGTGGCCGCAGCGGGACTCTTCACTCCGCCCCTGGAGGGCGGACTGCGGGCGCTGTGGTCCTCCGTGCTGCCCAAGGAGGACCATGTCCACCGGGCCTACGCCATGGATGCCGTGGCCCAGGAGGTGATGTTCACCGTCGGGCCGCTGCTGGTGACGGTGTGCACCGCGTTGTGGTCCGCGCAGGCCGCGCTGCTGGTGCTGAGTGTCATCGGGGTACTGGGCGCTCTCTCCGTCGTCGTCTCGCCGCCCTCGCGCGCCTGGCGGTCGGCACCGCGTGAGGCGCACTGGCTGGGTGCGCTGCGCTCGCCGGGGCTGCTCGCGCTGCTGGGTGCCTTCCTGGCCGTGGGGATGGCGTTGGGGTCCATCACGGTGGCGGCCATGTCGTACGCCGACGGGCACGGCGGGGACCGTGTGTACGGCTGGCTGATGGCGGGGATCGGGCTGGGTGCCCTGATCGGCGGTATGGCGTACGGGGCGCGGCAGTGGGCCGGTGAGCCCGCACGGCGGCTTCAGGTGCTGGTGGCCCTTCTGGCGGTGTGCTATCTGCCGTTGATGCTGATGCCCGGCGTAGTGGCCATGACGTTGCTCACCGTGGTTGCCGGGCTCTTCCTGGCGCCGGCCATCGCCTGTGCCTTCGTGCTCGTGGACCGGCATGCGCCGCGCGGGACGGTGACGGAGGCGTTCTCCTGGCTGGTGACGACCTTCACCGTGGGGGCGTCGGTCGGAACGGGCCTCACCGGTCCGGTGGTCGAGGCGGGCGGGGCCCTGTGGGGGTTCGCCGTACCCGGCGCCGCGGGCGGCGTGTCGCTGCTGGTTTTGATCGCCACCGGACGGGTATTGGCAGGTCCCGCCGGACGAGCCGTGGTTGCGGCCCGTTCGGAAAATGATCCGAACCGTGCCCTCGAACCTCGTTTGGGTTCAGGGGATCGGGCGTAATGTTCCCTCATGGACCGCCGCATTTTCGGGCTGGAGAACGAGTACGGCGTCACGTGCACGTTCAGGGGACAGCGCCGCCTGTCGCCTGACGAGGTGGCGCGGTACCTCTTCCGCCGTGTCGTGTCATGGGGCCGAAGCAGCAATGTCTTTCTGCGGAACGGCGCCCGCCTCTATCTCGACGTGGGGTCACATCCGGAATACGCGACACCCGAATGTGACAACGTGACCGAGCTGGTCACCCACGACAAGGCCGGCGAGCGCATCCTCGAAGGACTCCTGGTGGACGCCGAACGACGCCTGCACGAGGAGGGAATCGCGGGCGACGTCTACCTCTTCAAGAACAACACCGACTCGGCCGGAAACTCCTACGGGTGCCACGAGAACTATCTCGTCGCCCGGCACGGGGAGTTCTCCCGGCTGGCGGACATCCTCATCCCGTTCCTGGTCACCCGCCAGCTGCTGTGCGGCGCCGGCAAGGTGCTGCAGACGCCGCGCGGGGCGGTGTACTGCGTCAGCCAGCGGGCCGAGCACATCTGGGAGGGCGTCTCCTCGGCGACGACCCGCTCCCGGCCGATCATCAACACGCGCGACGAGCCCCACGCGGACGCCGAGCGCTACCGCCGGCTGCACGTCATCGTGGGCGACTCGAACATGTCCGAGACGACCATGCTGCTCAAGGTCGGCGCCACCGACCTGGTGCTGCGCATGATCGAGGCGGGCACCGTCATGCGCGATCTCACCCTGGAGAACCCGATCCGGGCGATCCGCGAGGTCAGTCACGACATCACCGGGCGCAGGAAGGTGCGCCTGGCCAGCGGCCGGGAGGCGTCCGCGCTGGAGGTGCAGCGCGAGTACTACGAGAAGGCAGTGGACTTCTGCGAGCGCCGGGGCATCCGCACCGGCACCGTCGAGCAGGTGCTGGAGCTGTGGGGCCGCACGCTGGACTCGATCGAGTCCGAGGACCTCGACCGCATCGGCACCGAGATCGACTGGGTCATGAAGTACAAGCTCCTGGAGCGGTACCGGGCCAAGCACAACATGACCATGTCGCACCCCCGGGTCGCGCAGATAGACCTCGCCTACCACGACATCCACCGCCGGCGGGGCCTGTACTACCTGCTGGAGAAGAGGGGACAAGCCGCCCGGATCTGCAACGATTTGAAGATCTTCGAGGGCAAGTCCGTACCGCCGCAGACCACTCGGGCCCGGCTGCGGGGCGACTTCATCCGGCGGGCCCAGGAGCAACGCCGGGACTTCACCGTCGACTGGGTGCACCTCAAGCTCAACGACCAGGCCCAGCGCACCGTGTTGTGCAAGGACCCGTTCCGTTCGGTGGACGAGCGGGTGGAGAAGCTGATCGCCGGAATGTGAGCAGGGCGTTCCGCCAGGGATCGGAAGAATTCCCGGAACGTCACACGGGCGCCGTACGTTACACCGTGCGGCGCCCTCGTCACGCCGTAGAGTTGCGCGGACGCCATCCACAAGATCGATGATTACGAGGCCCCCACCGTGCGCCGACGCTCACTTCTCATTGCCGTTCCCGCTGGACTGGCCACCCTCGCCGCGTGCGGGGACGACAAGTCCGAGTCGGGCAAGGCCAGCGACAGCGCGTCGCCCTCGGCGCCGGAGGCGTCCGCCGCGCCGCCGCCGAAGATCGTCGACGGTCCCCTGCCGGCGATCACGGCGGGTACGAAGTTCGGGGAGAAGCCGACGGTGGCCAAGGGCAGCGGTGACCCCTCCAAGGACCTCGCGGTCAAGACGGTCATCGCGGGCGGCGGCAAGACGGTCGCCGAGAACGACTTCGTCGTGGCCCACTACCTGGGCCAGGTGTGGAGCACCGCGAAGGTGTTCGACAACTCCTACGACCGCAAGAGCCCGCTGGCCATCCAGCTGGCTCAGGGCACCATCATCGACGGCTGGCGGTACGCGCTCACGGGCAAGAAGACCGGCAGCCGCGTCCAGATGGCCGTCCCGCCCACCTGGGGATACGGCGAACAGGGCAACGAGCAGGCGGGCATCAAGGGCACCGACACGCTGGTGTTCGTGGTCGACGTGCAGGACGCGTTCAACGCCAAGAGCTCCGCCAAGGGCAGCGAGGTGGCTCAGGACAACAAGGACCTGCCCAAGGTCGGGACCAACACCGACGGCAAGGCTCCCTCCATCGAGGTGCCCGACACCGATCCGCCGAAGAAGCTCGTGTCGAGCTACATCCTCGAGGGCGACGGCGAGGAGGTCGGCGCCGACAACAGCGTCCTCGTGCAGTACAAGGGCGTGCTGTGGGACGGGGAGAAGGAGTTCGACTCCACCTACGGCCGGGGGCAGCTGACGTCGTTCTCGCTCCAGCAGGTCGTCAAGGGCTGGGCGCAGGGACTCACCGGCAAGAAGGTCGGCAGCCGGGTCCTCATCGTCATCCCGCCGGAGCTCGGCTACGGGGAGAACCCGCCGCAGGGCAGCGACATCAAGAAGGACTCCACACTGGTCTTCTCGGTCGACATCCTCGCGAAGCTGTGACGCCGTGGGGATGTAAGACTGTGCGTGTTCGCCTTTCCGCAGACAAGCAGGAGCGTTAGACGTGAGCATCGACAAGCCCGAGATCGACTTCCCGGGCGGCGAGCCCCCGGCGGACCTCGAGATCAAGGACATCTGGGAGGGCGACGGCGAGGTGGCGCAGGCGGGCCAGACCGTCACCGTTCACTACGTCGGCGTGGCGTTCAGCACGGGCGAGGAGTTCGACGCCAGCTGGAACCGTGGCACCCCGTTCCGCTTCCCGCTCGGCGGCGGCCGGGTCATCAAGGGCTGGGACCAGGGCGTGCAGGGCATGAAGGTCGGCGGCCGCCGTCAGCTGACCATCCCCGCGCACCTCGCCTACGGCAACCAGAGCCCCACTCCGGCGATCAAGCCCGGTGAGACCCTGATCTTCGTGGTCGACCTGCTCGGCGTCTGATCCGACCGGAGCCGATCGTCCAGGGCCCATGCCTGTCCGGGCATGGGCCCTCGGCTTTTGCCGCGCCGCCGCGGGGCTGTACGGTCATCGCTCGTAAGCACCATAGGGAGGCGGAGCGCGTCGATGGCCATTGCCAAGGCCGAGCGGCTGATGAATCTGGCGCTGTGTCTGCTCGGGACCCGGCGGCCGCTCAGCAAGCGCGAGCTGCGTGATTCCATCGAGGCGTACGTCGAGGCATTCAGGCCGGGAAACGGCGTGGCGGGCTCGGACGACTCCTTCAACCGCATGTTCGAGCGGGACAAGGACGATCTGCGCGAACTCGGACTGGTCATCGAGACCGTCGAGAACCTCGACGGCGAGACCGGCTATCTCGCCCGTCGCGACAGCAACCGGCTGCCCCCCATCACCCTCGACGCCGAGGAGGCAGCGGCCCTCGGGCTCGCCGCCAAGGTGTGGCAGCAGGCCCGGCTCGCCGGAGCGGCCAGCGGCGCCCTGCAGAAGCTGCGTGCGGCGGGCATCCCCGAGGACGTCGACCCGTACGGTTCCCATGGTGCGCTCGAACCGCGCATCCCCGTGCACGAGGCGGCGTTCGAGCCGCTGATGCTGGCCTGCCGCGACCGCCGGCCGGTCGTCTTCGACTACCGCAAGGCCAACGCCGCCCAGCCCGAACAGCGGCATGTCGAACCGTGGGCACTGGAGTGCTGGCGCGGCCACTGGTATCTGGCCGGCTGGGACCGGGACCGCGGCGCCGAGCGGGTCTTCCGGCTCTCCCGGATCACCGGCAAGGTGCGCTCGCGCAACGGACGGTTCACCGTCCCGGTGCCGGACGTCGTCACCGTACGGGAGACCGTGGCGAGTTGGGCCGGGGAGACCGCGGACCGCTCGGCGCGTATCCGGCTGCGCTCCGACGCCGGTTACCCCCTTCGGGCGAAGGCCACGGCGGTCCGGGAACTCGGTGACGGCTGGGACGAGTTGGAGATTCCGTACGGGCACGGCCTGGATGCCTGGCTGGTGGAGTTCGGACCGGACGTGGTGGTCCTGGAGCCCGCCGAGCTGCGGACCGATGTGGTGGACCGGCTGCGTGCCGTGGCCAAGGGCTGAGGGGGAGCGGACAAGAACGTGGCAGGCAAACCGGTCAGGCCCGTGAACGCCATCGACCAGACCCGGCGGATGCTCTCCCTGGTGACGTATCTGCGCGAGCGCCCCGGCGCCCGGATCGAGGACGTGGCGCGCGCCTTCGGCATCACCGAGGACGAGCTGGTCTCCGACCTCGACGTGCTGCCCATGTGCGGCACCAGCTTCCGCGGCGGCGATCTGCTGGACATCGACACCGACGGCGAGCGCATCTGGTGGCACAACCCGGCCGCACTCGGCGCGGACGCGGCCGAGCCGCTGCGCCTGGCCGCCGACGAGGCCACCGCCCTTCTGGTGGCCGCCCGCGCCGTGGCCACCCTGCCCGGACTGCGCGAAAGCGACCGGCAGGCGCTGCTGCGCGCCACCGCCAAGGTGGAGACCGCGGCCGGTGAGGCGGCCGGTGCCAGCTCCCGGCTCTCGGTGACCTTCGAGTCCGAGGGCGGCGTCTTCGCCGACGTCGACCGGGCCATCGCCGAGCGCCGCAGACTGTGGATCCGCTACTACTCGCCCGCGCGCGACGAGGTCACCGAGCGGGAGATCGACCCCATCCGCCTGGTCAGCGTCGGCCACACCTATGTGGAGGCATGGTGCCGCCGCTCGGAGGCACGCCGCACCTTCCGGCTGGACCGGGTCGCCGAGATCAGGATCCTCGACGAGCCGTCCGCGCCGCCCGAGGTCGAGTTGCGGGACCTGTCGGAAGGCCTGGTGCAGCCCGCGGCCGAGGACCCGGAGGTCGTGGTCGAGGTCGCGCCGGGCGGGCGTTGGGTCGCCGAGTACTACCCGCACGACAGCGCGGATGAGCTTCCCGACGGCGGACTGCGTATCACTTTGCGCACACCCGAGCCGGCCTCGTTGAGGCGGCTGGCCCTGCGGCTCGGCCGCGACGGCCGCATCGTCGAACCGCCCGAGCTCGCCGACAGCGCCCGGTATGCCGCCCGCGAGGCACTGGCGGCGTACGACGGGGTCGAGGCCGCCGGATGAGCGGCCGCACCTCGGGCGCGGTGCGGGCAGCCGGTGGGGTACGGGCAGGACGACAGGCAGGAGCGAGGGCTTTGAGCGAGTCGGCGACCCCTGGGACGCGGGGCATGACGGCGGCGTCCGCGTTCGCCGGGATGAGAAGCGTGACCCCGGTGATGTTCCGGGCGGGCTGCCCGGACTGCCGGGAACGTTTCGAGCTCGCCGCGGGTGCGCTGCGGCTGGCCATCGGGGCGAGCAGTCGTACCACCTTTTACTCCTTCACCTGCCCGCGGTGCGGGGTTGCCGTCCGGAAGCCGGCGGGGGAGCGGATCGTGGAGCTGCTGACCGGGGGCGGGGTCCGGACGCTGCGGCTGCACTCGACCGTCTAGGCTCGCCCTCATGTTCTGGCCGATGTTCGCGGTTGCCGTGGGGTTCCTGGGTGTACTGGTGCTCGGGGTGTTCGCCGTCCGGGTCTTCGTCGAGGCGGAGCGGCTCGGCAGGCAGGTCACGGACTCGGCCCGGCGGATCAGCCGGGCCGCGGAGGACCTGGAGCGGGCGGCGGGGAGTGCGGCGCGGTCTGCCGAGGCGCTCTGAACGGTCCGGGCCCCCTTCGCCGGGTCGGCGCGTGCCGGGCTGCGGTGTGTCGAGGGAGCTCGCAGGCGGCCCCGGGTGCTCGGTCCGGTCGCCCTGCGCGGGGGCGGACCGAGGTGCGCGGCCCGGCGCTGGCTTGGTGCCTCATCCGCTCTCGGCTTCGCCCGAGCGGGAGGTGCCCCCGTCGTCCTGCGGCGCGACTGCCCGCAGGAGCGGAGGCTCGGCGGGCGTGCGGCCTGTCGACCCAGGGGGCGCGGCGGGTACGCTGCTGAGCGCGGCCCGGAGAACGAGGCGCGGACCGCGGACGGGAGTACGCACGGGGATTGCCGGACGTTCACCCCTGAGCGTTACGATCGCTGCCAGCACCGTCGTTCGGGCGCATGTCCGACCGGTCGGACAGCTACCCACCCACCCGCCTCGGTGAGAAGGTAAAGACTTATGGGACGGCTCGGACCTACCGAGATCATTCTGATCCTCGTCGTCATCATCCTGCTGTTCGGCGCGAAGAAGCTCCCGGACATGGCGCGGTCGCTCGGCAAGTCCGCGCGCATCCTCAAGAGCGAGGCCAAGGCGATGAAGGACGACAACAAGTCCTCTGCCCCGGCCGATCCGCCGGCCACCGGCGAGCAGCCCCCGGCACAGCGCACCATTCAGGCGGCCCCCGGCGACGTGACCAGCTCCCGCCCGGTCACCGAGCCGACGGACACGACCAAGCGCTGACGCAGGGCCGGTGACCTCCGGCCCGCCGCACGAGATGGGAACGTGGGTTGCTCAAGTCTGCCCGCAAACACGAAAGGGATCCCGAGGGGCGCATGCCTCTGGTGGAACACCTTCGTGAGCTGCGCAATCGTCTCGCCAAGGCCGTTGTCGCGATTGTCCTGGTGATGATCGTGGCCGCGTTCTACAGCGAGCAGCTCATGCAGTTCCTCGCGGAGCCGGTGCCGAAATGCGAGGACCTGGCGAACAGCGACGGCGGCAACTGTGCCATCGTCTCCTTCAACACGCTGACGTCACCGTTCACCACGACGATCAAGGTGAGCCTCATGGCCGGCCTGATCGTCTCCAGCCCTGTGTGGCTCTACCAGCTCTGGGCCTTCATCGCCCCCGGACTGCACAAGCACGAGAAGAAGTACACGTACGTCTTCGTCGCGGCCGCGGTTCCGTTGTTCGTGGGCGGCGCCTACCTGTCGTACGTCATCCTCCCCGTCAGCATCAAGGTGCTGCTCAGCCTCACACCCGGGGGATCGGCCAACATCCTCTCGCTCGACGAGGTGCTCGACTTCACCATCAGGATGGTGCTGGTCTTCGGTCTGGCCTTCGAGCTTCCCCTGCTGCTCATCATGCTGAACATGGTCGGCATCGTCTCCGGCCGCCGCATGATCGGCTGGTGGCGCGGTGTCGTCATGGGCGTCTTCGTCTTCGGCGCGGTCGCGACGCCCACCACCGATCCGGTCGGCATGATCGCGCTCTCGGGGCCCATCGTCGTCCTCTACTTCGTCGCTGTGGCGATCTCGCTGCTCAACGACAAACGACGGGCCCGCAAGGAGTCCGAGGGCCCCGACGACGACGAGGCCTCCGAGCTGGATCTCACACCCGAGCCCATCGAAACGGTGGAGCCCGTGGCCGCCCTGCCCGAGCAGACGACCAAGGACCGGGTCAACGGTTATGACGACGTGACCTGAGGACCGCCTCGCAGCTCATAGGGTCACTCCCGTGACCAGCGAGATCACCCTCTTCGTCAACCCCACCGCGGGTCGCGGCCGGGGCGCCCGCGCGGCGCTGCCGGCCGCTTCCGCGTTGCGGGACGCCGGCTTCTCGGTGCGGACCGTCCTCGGTGACGACCCGCGGGACGCCCTGGCCCGGGCGCGTGCCGCGATCGAGCAGGGCACGGGCGCGCTGGTCGCCGTGGGGGGCGACGGCATGGCGAACCTCGCCCTGCAGGCCGTCGTCGGCACCGGCACTCCGTTCGGCCTGGTCGCCGCCGGAACCGGCAACGACTTCGCCCGCGCGCTCGGCATGCCGTTGCGGGAACCGGCCGCCGCGGGCCGGATGATCGCCGATGCCCTCAAGTGCGGCCGGGTCCGTGACATCGACCTCGGCCGGATCGGCGACCGCTGGTTCGGCGCCGTGCTCGCCTCCGGCTTCGACTCCCGGGTCAATGACCGCGGCAACCGGATGCGGCTGCCGCTCGGGCGCTTGAAGTACGACGTCGCGATGGTCGCCGAGCTGGCCGCCTTCCGGCCGCTGCCGTACCGGATCACTCTCGACGGCGGTGAGGTCCGCGAGGTCGAGGCGACGCTGGTGGCTGTCGGGAACGGGCCGTCGTACGGCGGCGGCATGCGGATCTGCCCTGGCGCGGATCTCACCGACGGGCTGTTCGACATCACGGTGGTGGGCGACTGTGGCCGGGCCACGCTGCTCAGGGTGTTCCCGAAGGTGTACCGGGGGACGCACGTCGGCCACCCCGCGGTCACCGTGCTGCGCGCGGCGAGCGTCGAACTGGCCGCCGAGCAGGTCACCGGCTATGCGGACGGCGAGCCGGTGGGCCCGCTGCCGCTGACCGCGCGGTGCGTACCGGGCGCCCTCCGAGTCGTCGGCCCCTGACCCGGCAGCCCGCGCTGCGCACCGGGACGGTTCCCGATAATGATCGTCCTGTTGTCGGTGCGGCCCGGTACGCTCGAAAGCACGATGACAGACGATCTCTCACCGGCCGAGCGGTACGCGGCAGCACGCAGGCGCGCTGCCGAGCAGGCCACCGCGCTCGCCTCCTTCCGCGAGATGTACGACTTCGGCCTCGACCCTTTCCAGATCGAGGCCTGTCAGGCGCTCGAGACGGGGAAGGGCGTGCTGGTCGCCGCGCCCACCGGCTCAGGAAAGACGATCGTGGGCGAGTTCGCCGTCCACCTCGCCCTCGGCCAGGGCAAGAAGTGCTTCTACACGACACCCATCAAGGCGCTGTCGAACCAGAAGTACGCCGACCTGTGCCGCCGCTACGGCACGGAGAAGGTGGGCCTGCTCACCGGCGACAACAGCGTCAACTCCGAGGCTCCGGTGGTCGTGATGACCACCGAGGTGCTGCGGAACATGCTGTACGCAGGATCACAGACCCTCCTCGGCCTCGGCTATGTGGTGATGGACGAGGTGCACTACCTGTCCGACCGTTTCCGAGGTGCCGTCTGGGAGGAAGTGATCATCCATCTCCCCGAGTCGGTGACCCTGGTGTCCCTGTCGGCGACGGTGTCGAACGCCGAGGAGTTCGGCGACTGGCTGGACACCGTCCGCGGTGACACCCAGGTGATCGTCTCCGAGCACCGGCCCGTGCCGCTGTTCCAGCACGTGCTCGCCGGACGCCGCCTCCACGACCTGTTCGAGGAGGGCGAGGGCCACAAGAAGGCCGTCAACCCCGACCTCACCCGCATGGCGCGCCTGGAGGCGAGCCGCCCCTCCTGGGGCGACCGCCGGCGCGGGCGGGGCAACACGCGCGAGGCCGACCGGGAGCGGGAGCGCCGACAGCGTTCGCGCGTGTGGATCCCGAGCAGGCCCGAGGTCATCGAGCGCCTGGACGCCGAAGGCCTGCTGCCCGCCATCACGTTCATCTTCAGCCGCGCCGCGTGCGAGGCCGCGGTCCAGCAGTGCCTGTACGCGGGACTGAGGCTCAACGACGAGGAGGCGCGGCTCCAGGTGCGCTCACTGGTCGAGGAGCGCACCTCCTCCATCCCGGCCGAGGACCTGCACGTCCTGGGTTACTACGAGTGGCTCGAAGGCCTGGAGCGCGGCATCGCGGCCCATCACGCGGGCATGCTGCCGACGTTCAAGGAGGTCGTGGAGGAGCTGTTCGTGCGCGGTCTGGTGAAGGCCGTGTTCGCGACCGAGACCCTCGCCCTCGGTATCAACATGCCCGCCCGCTCGGTGGTGCTGGAGAAGCTCGTCAAGTGGAACGGCGAGCAGCACGCCGACATCACCCCGGGCGAGTACACCCAGCTGACGGGCCGGGCGGGCCGGCGCGGCATCGACGTCGAGGGCCACGCGGTGGTGCTGTGGCAGCGTGGCATGAACCCCGACCACCTGGCGGGACTGGCCGGCACCAGGACATATCCGCTGCGGTCCAGCTTCAGGCCCTCGTACAACATGGCGGTCAACCTGGTCGAGCAGTTCGGCCGGCACCGCTCGCGCGAACTGCTGGAGACGTCCTTCGCGCAGTTCCAGGCGGACAAGTCGGTCGTGGGCATCTCGCGCCAGGTGCAGCGCAACGAGGAAGGGCTGGAGGGCTACAAGGCCTCCATGACCTGCCACCTCGGCGACTTCGAGGAGTATGCGGGGCTGCGCCGGGAGCTGAAGGACAGGGAGACCGAACTGGCCCGGCAGGGCGCGGTGCAGCGGCGCGCGGAGGCCGCTGTCGCGCTGGAGAAGCTCAAGCCCGGTGACGTCATCCACGTACCCGCCGGAAAGTTCGCGGGGCTGGCTCTGGTTCTCGATCCGGGGCTGCCCGCGGGCCGTTCGGGCGGGCACCGGGGTGTGGAGTACCACGACGGTCCGCGTCCGCTGGTGCTGACCGCCGAGCGGCAGGTCAAGCGGCTGGCGTCGATCGACTTCCCGGTGCCGGTGGAGGCGCTGGAGCGGATGCGGATCCCGAAGTCCTTCAATCCGCGTTCGCCGCAGTCCCGTCGGGACCTTGCCTCCGCCCTGCGCACCAAGGCGGGGCACATCCCGCCGGACCGGCACCGCAAGAAGCGTTCCCAGGCGGCGGACGACCGGGAGATCGCGCGGCTGCGCAAGGCGCTGAGGGCGCACCCGTGCCACGGCTGCCAGGACCGTGAGGACCACGCCCGCTGGGCCGAGCGCTACCACCGGCTGGTGCGCGACACCTCGCAGCTGGAGCGCCGTATCGAGGGCAGGACGAACACCATCGCCCGCACCTTCGACCGGATCGTCGCCCTGCTGACCGAGATGGACTATCTGCGCGGCGACGAGGTCACCGAGCACGGCAAGCGGCTGGCACGCCTGTACGGCGAACTCGACCTGCTGGCCAGCGAATGTCTGCGCGAGGGCGTCTGGGAAGGGCTCGCCCCGGCCGAACTCGCCGCCTGCGTTTCGGCGCTGGTGTACGAGGCCCGGGTGGCCGACGACGCGATGGCGCCCAAGCTGCCCTCGGGCAAGGCCAAGGCGGCGCTCGGCGAGATGGTGCGCATCTGGGGCCGGCTGGACGCCCTGGAGGAGGACTTCCGGATCAGCCAGACCGAGGGGGTGGGCCAGCGCGAGCCCGACCTCGGCTTCGCCTGGGCCGCCTACATGTGGGCCTCGGGCAAGGGCCTGGACGAGGTGCTGCGCGAGGTGGAGATGCCGGCCGGTGACTTCGTGCGCTGGTGCAAGCAGGTCATCGACGTGCTCGGGCAGATCTCGGCCGCGGCACCGGCCGTCGAGAGACCGACGGTCGCCAAGAACGCCCGCAAGGCGGTCGACGCACTGCTGCGCGGCGTGGTCGCCTACTCCTCCGTGGGCTGACCGAAGCCGACCGATACCGCCACAAAGCCCGGTGCGCCCCGCGCGCGCCGGGTTTGTGCGTTCCACTGCGCCGTGTGGGCCGTATCGTCGGCCCGCCCGATGGGCAGGATGAGGTCGCCGGGGGCTTCCCTCACTCGTGACGGTGAGTGGTTTTCGCACGCCCGTACGCCGTAACTCAATGTGTTCGAAAGGCGGCGCAGCGTGCAAATGTCACGAGCGTACTCCTGCCCCAGAGGTCATTTCCGGCACTCGCTGAATATGACATGGCGATGATCCGCTCGGACTAAGCTCGCCCGCAGCGCACTGGGTTGAGATGAAATCGTGCGCTTGTTCCCCTATGTGCATGTTCCCCGATCATCAGTCGATTCGCTTCAGAGGGCTCACATGGCGAGTGTCCAACTTCCTTATGCACGTGTGCTGTTGCTGCCGGCCATAGTGATGGCCGCGGCGACCGGAGCCGCCGTCGCCCTGGTGACGGAGCCCGCCCGGACCGCTGTCGGGGTGTGCGGCGCCGTCGCGACCCTGCTGGTGACCGCCGCAACGGCCGAGGCGGTGCGCCGTGGCCGCGGACTGCGGGAGGCCCGAGCCGAGTACGCCCGTCACCGTGCGTATCTGGAGGCCCGGATCGCCGCCCACGACACGGAGACGCAGTACTTCACCCAGCAGGTTTTCCCCGCGACCCTCGACTACCTGCACAGCGGCAACGACCCCGACGAGGTGATCCGCGCCCTGCCCCGCCTCGACCCGGCCTGGCGCGACCTGCCGAAGTACCAGGTCCAGCTGCTCAGGACGATGCTGAAGATCATCGACGACGAGGAGAACCTGCGTGACTCCTCCCAGCGCTCCTTCGTCAGCATCGCCCGACGCGTCCAGGCCATCGTCCACCAGCAGGCCAAGGAACTCCGGGAGATGGAGGAGGACCACGGCCGCAACCCCGAGGTCTTCGACGACCTGCTGCGCATCGACCACGGCACCGCGCTGATCGGCCGCCTCGCCGACTCCATCTCCGTCCTCGGTGGCGGCCGCCCCGGACGCCAGTGGCCCAAGCCCGTCGCCCTCTACAGCGTGCTGCGCGGCGCCATGTCCCGCATCCTCGAGTACCGCCGTATCGACCTTAAGTCGATCGCCAAGATCAACATCAAGGGCATCTACGTCGAGCCGGTCATCCACGCCGCCGCCGAAATCCTCGACAACGCCACCCGCTACTCGCCGCCGACCTCCAAGGTGAGCGTCACCGCCACGGAGGTGCAGACCGGCGTCGCCATTGAGATCGAGGATGCCGGAGTCAGCCTGGACGAGCAGGCGCGGGCCCGTATCGAAGGCATCCTGGAGCAGGCCCAGCGGGGTGTCGACCTCCAGGAGATCGGGGGCAACCCGCGCCTCGGCCTCGCCGTCGTCGGCCGGCTCTGCACCGCGTTCAACATGCAGGTCTCGCTGCGCGCCTCCGCCTACGGCGGTGTCCGTGCCGTCCTCGTCGTACCGAGCGAGATGATCACCGACCAGCCCGGCGTGGGTCTCGCCCATGGCATCGGGGCGACGGCCGTGCCCCGCCCGGTCGACGCCCTCCCGGGACCGGAGCGCACGCCCAAGAAGCGACGCCCCACCAGCCCGCGCATCCCCGACACGGTCCCGATGGAGGACGACGTCCCCGAGGTCACCGAATGGACCGCGGGCGGGCTGCCGCAGCGCCGCAGCCGGGTGAAGACCCCGCTGGCCCAGCGGTACGCCGAACAGGCGGCCGCCGAGCGGGCCGAACGGGAGGCCAAGGAGCGGGGCGAGGAGTACCACGACATCTGGGCCGTGCCCGAGCCCGAGAAGAAGCGGAACGACCGCGAACCCGGGTTGTGGGTCGACGCCTTCTGGGAGGGCCTGAAGAAGGACCTCGACCCGGGTGTCCACCCCACCGACTTCACCCGCAACCCGACCGCATACCTGCATCTCATCAACGAACCGGCCCGCACCGAGGCCGATGACGAGGGGGACCTCAAGTGATCCAGCAACGCGCCAACTTCGACTGGATGCTCAAGGAGCTCGCCGACGGCGTACCAGGCGTCGAGATGATCGTGGTGCTCTCCGCCGACGGTCTGCGCATCGCCCGTTACGGCGGTGAGCCGGACGCCGCCGACCGGGTCGCCGCGGCCTGCGCGGGCGTACAGAGCCTCGCCGGAGCCGTCGCCCAGGAACTTCCGCACGGCGACGGAGAGATGAAGATGGTGCTCATCGAGATCAACGAGGGTTACTTCTACCTCATGGCGGCCGGTGCCAACGCCTACCTCGCGGTGCTCTCCGACATGACCTGCGAACCCGGCCGCATGGGGGGCATGATGCGCGACCTCGTCGTCCGCATCGGCGCCCATCTGACCAGTCCGCCGCGACGGAACGGGCAGACCGTATGACTCCTCCGAAACGCCAGAGGCGCTCCCCCCAGGGCGGCCCCCCTCCGCAGCCGGCCGGACCGGCCAAGAAGGAGGGCGAGGGCGGCAACCCCGAGCGGCTGTACGTCGTCGCCGGCCCGGACGGCGACCGGGCGGACATCGACCTCGTGACGCTGATCGTGGCCCGCTCCCCGGACCCCCCGCCCTCCGCCACCCCCGAGCAGGCGGCGCTGCTCCGGCTCTGCGCCGCACCCTTGTCCGTGGCCGAACTGTCGGCCTATCTCAGCCTGCCGTTCAGCGTGGTGACCGTGCTGCTCACCGAGTTGCTGACGGCGGAACTGGTCCAGGCGCGCTCCTCGATCGTCCGCAAGGCGCTCCCCGACCGTTCCCTTCTCGAAGCGGTGATGCATGGACTTCAAAGGCTCTGAGACCATCCCGGGACCCCGGGCCGAGGATCAGCTGCCGCATACGGCCGAGGCCGCGGTGAAAATCGTCATCGTGGGCGGATTCGGCGTCGGCAAGACGACCATGGTCGGCTCGGTCAGCGAGATCAAACCGCTGACCACCGAGGAGACCATGACACAGGCCGGCATCGGGGTCGACGACAACTTCGGCTCGGCGTCCAAGACGGCCACCACCGTCGCCATGGACTTCGGGCGCATCAAGATCACGGAACAGCTGGTGCTGTACCTCTTCGGGACCCCGGGCCAGGAACGCTTCTGGTTCCTGTGGAACGGGCTGTTCGAGGGTGCGCTCGGCGCGGTCGTCCTCGTCGACACCCGTCGCCTCGAAGTCAGCTTCGACGTCATGGGGCGCCTCGAGGAGCGCGGCGTGCCGTTCGTCGTCGCCGTGAACTCCTTCCCGGACGGCCCGCGGTACCCCGTCGGTGATCTGCGGTCCGCCCTCGATCTGTCCGAGCAGATTCCCATCGTGGAGTGCGATGTGCGGCGCCGTGCCTCCAGCCGTGACGTCCTGATGACCCTGATGCGCTTCCTGCACTCCCTCGCCTTGAGCCGCTCGCTCACCTGATCCGCGGCATCAGTTCCCCCAGCCCCTGCCTTCCCCTTCCGGAGCGACCACTGTGACGCCTGAATCCCACTCCCAGACGGAAGACTCCCCGACCGGCACGGACGGCCCCCGGCCCGGGCCGCCCCCCGGCTGCCCCGCGCACGGCCTGGGTCCCGGTGGGCTCGCCCGGCTGCACGAGTCGGAGGACCTGAGGAAGCTGTACGAGGAACTGCGGGCCGAACACGGTCCGGTGGCACCCGTGCTGATCCACGACGACGTCCCGATGTGGGTGGTCCTCGGCCATGCCGAGAGCCAGCAACTGGTGCGCACTCCCGCGCAGTACTGCAAGGACAGCCGTATCTGGTCCCCGCTCGGGGACGGTCTGGTCAAGCCCGATCACCCGCTGATGCCGCACATCGCCTGGCAGCCGATGTGCGCGCACGCCGAGGGCGACGAGCACAAGCGGCTGCGCGGCGCCATCGACGGCGCCGTGGCGGCCACCGACTTCCGCAGCCTGCGCCGGCACGTCAACCGCAGCGTCCAGCGGGTCGTCAACCGTTTCTGCGAGGTGGGCGAGGCCGACCTGGTCAGCCAGTACGCCGAGCATCTGCCCATGGCCGTGATGTGCCACGTCCTCGGTATGCCCGACGAGTACAACGACCGGATCGTCCAGGCCGCCCGCGACATGATCCGGGGCACCGAAACCGCCATTGCCAGCAACGCCTATGTCATGGCGGCCCTGGAACGTCTCACCGTCCGCCGCCGTGCCGAGCCGCTGGGGGACTTCGCCGGCCATCTCATCGCCCACCCGGCCGGGCTGACCGACGAGGAGGTCAGCCAGCACCTCAGAGTGGTCCTGATCGCTGCCTACGAGGCCACCGCCAACCTCCTCGCCAACGTGCTGCGCCAGGTGCTGATCGACCCGCGCTTCCGCTCCCAGCTCAACGGCGGCCAGATGACCGTGCCCCAGGGGGTGGAGCAACTGCTCTGGGACGAACCGCCGTTCAGCACCATCTTCGCCTACTACGCCAAGCAGGAGACGGAGCTCGGCGGCCGGCGCATCCGCAAGGGCGACGGACTGCTGTTCGCGCCCGCGCCGGCCAATGTCGACCCACGCGTGCGCCCCGATCCGACCGCCGACATGCAGGGCAACCGCTCGCACCTCGCCTTCGGTGGCGGCCCGCACGAGTGCCCCGGCCAGGACATCGGCCGCACCATCGCCGAAGTCGGCGTCGACGCGCTGCTCATGCGGCTGCCCGACGTGGAGCTCAGCGTCGACGAGGCGGAGCTGTCCTTCACCGAGTCCATCGCCTCGCGGCATCTCGTGTCGCTGCCCGTCCACTTCACACCCCGGCCGCAGCAGGACGTGACGCAGCGGCCGAGCCACGAGAACGAGGCGTCCCTGCAGCAGGACTGGCACATCGGGGGAGCCGCCCGGCCGGAGACCGCGGTGGCCTCCGAGCCGGCGCCGCCCGTGCCGCACATCGAGCCGCCCGTGCCGGTGCCGCCGCCTGCCCCGGTGACGGAAGCCGCCCCGCCGCGGAACGCGTGGCAGCGCCTCCTGCGCTGGTGGCGCGGCTACTGACCGGCCGCCCAGTCCTCGTACGACGTCCAGGCCGCGAGCACCCGGCCGCTGGTGAACCGGTGCTCCACGCCCGTCATCGGATCGGTGAACTCCAGCGCCCGCGCGAGTAGTTGCAGCGGACGCCGGAAGTCACCGGCCGGGACGGGGCCGGTCACCACGGGGTACAGCGGATCGCCGAGGATCGGCACGCCGAGGGCGTTCATGTGTACGCGCAGCTGATGGGTCTGTCCGGTGGCGGGCACCAGCCGGTACCGGCCCAGACCGTCCGGACGGTGGCCGGTGAGCTCCACACGGGTCACCGCGTTCGGCTCGCCCCCGACCTCCTCGGCGGTCAGCACCCCGCGTTCCTTCACGATCCGGCTGCGTACGGTCCGGGGCAGCTCCAGCGCCGGGTCGTACGGGGCGACGGCCTCGTACTCCTTGTGCACCAGACGGTCGCGGAACAGCGTCTGGTACGCGCCGCGCTCCCCGGGCCGCACCGTGAACAGCACCAGGCCCGCGGTGAGCCGGTCGAGGCGGTGCGCGGCGCCCAGGGCAGGGATGCCCAGCTCATGGCGGAGCCGGGCGAGCGCGGTCTGGGCGACATGGCTGCCGCGGGGGGTCGTGGCCAGGAAGTGGGGCTTGTCGACGACGACGATGTGCTCGTCCCGGTGCACGACCTCCAACGGGAACGGCACGGCCACCTCGGCGGGCAGCTCCCGGTGGAACCACAGAAACATACCGGGCGCGTACGGTGTGTCCGCCGGTACGGCCCGCCCGTCCGCCCCGACGATCAGCCCCGCGGCGAACATCGCGTCGATCACTGGCGCGCCGGCCGCCAGCCGCCGCACCAGATGCTCCCGCACCGTGGCCCACTGCTCCCCGGCGGGCAGTCGCACCCGCACCGGGTCCACGCCGTCGCGCTGCGGCAGGGGAGAGGGCGGCACCGTCCGTCTGCGTCTCACACCGAGCAAGCGTACGGGCGCCCTACGCGCACAGGGACGCGCCGCCGGCGCCCGGGCGGCCCGACCCGGTGCCGGTACGGTCTGCGGTGACCCGGCTGGGGGCCGTTCACGCCCGCACGTCCTGGTTCCCGTGGCCGGGCCCGCGGGACCCGAGGTCGTGGTGTGGGGAGCCCGTACCGGTGATCGGTGTGCTACCCATCCGGCGTGCTACCTGTCCGGAGTGCCCGGATCCGGCGGCTCCTCGTGGTGGAGCGCCCGGGTCAGCTCCGCCTCGATCTCGTGGAGCGGTCTGCCCTCGGCACGGGCGTAGTCGGTCACCGCGATGCGGACGTCCCGGGCGAGGTCCCGCCAGGCCCGCCAGGCCGTCTCCCACGTCGCCCGCTGGTGCGCGCTCCAGTGGGCGCGGGCGCGCGGGTCGTAGGTGTCCCGCAGTTGCTGTACCCGGGTGTGTGCCTCGTCCGCCGCACGGTGCTTGGCCACGAGTTCGTCGAAGGTGTGTGCCACGCGCCCGGATCCTGGGGCAGCGGCGCGCCGTCGGGGGCTCGCCACGCCGCCCGGCCCGGTGCGGGGTGCCGCGGTTCACCCGGCCGGTGGCCGGACCGGAGGTCAGGCGGCGGTTTCCGCGCCTTCCTGCTCCGCCTCGATACGGGCGTTCCAGTCCCGCTTGGAAGCCTGCCAGCCGTCCTCGTTGTGACCGAGCCGCCAGTACCCGGAGATCGACAGGTCCTCGCGCGGTATGCCGCGTTCCACGCGGAGCAGCCGGCGCAGCTCCTTCACGAAGTGCGCCTCGCCGTGGACGAAGGCGTGCACCCGGCCCTCGGGGAAGTCGAGGCTCCGCACGGCCTCCACCAACGCCTCACCGACGCGACGGTCGCCCCGGTGCAGCCACCGCACCTCCACGTCGGAGTCGATCTTCTGCTCCTCCTCGGGACCGGAGACCTCCACGAAGGCGAACGCCCTGGCACCCCGCGGCAGTGCCTCCAGGGACCGGGCGATCGCGGGCAGCGCGCTCTCGTCTCCGACGAGCAGATGCCAGTCGGCGGCCGGGTCCGGGGCGTAGGCGCCGCCGGGGCCGTTGAACCGTACGGTCTCGCCCGGCCGGACGTTCGCCGCCCAGGGGCCGGCCAGCCCTTCGTCACCGTGGACCACGAAGTCCAGGGTCAGCTCGCGGTGCTCGGCGTCCCACTGGCGCACCGTGTACGTGCGGGTGACCGGCCACTGGTCGCGCGGAAATTCCTCGCGGATGCGCTGAAGGTCGAAGGGCTCCGGATAGGTGACCCCCGCGGCCGGGAACAGCAGTTTGACGTAGTGATCCGTGCAGGTGTCCGCCGCGAGGCCGGCGAGGCCCTCGCCGCCCAGCACCACGCGCTGCATGCGCGGGGTCAGCCGCTCGGTGCGGACGACCTGGGCGGTGTGCGGCGTGCGCGCTGCGCGTCCCGGACGCTCTGCCATGAGGTGCCTCCCAGCTGTCACAGTTAGGGTTACCTAAGTTAGCACTCTCGACCTCCGTCGGTGGGTGAGCCCGGGTTCGGCCGTGCGCGCGGCTCACGACGACAGCGTCGTCAGCAGACGCCGCAGCGAGCCGCCCAGCCCCCAGCGGGCGGCCAGCGACTCCACTCCGTCCGGATCGCGCGGCGTGCGCGGCAGTGCCGTGTCGACGTCCGGCAGCGGGACGTCGTCCGCGACCCTGACCACCTTGGGGGCGACCGCGAGGTACGGGCGGGCCACATCCAGGCGCTTCCGCTGCGTCGGCGTGAGCCTGGCCCGGGGGTCGTCCACGGCAGCCAGGATCCCGGCCAGGTCACCGAACTCGGCCAGCAGCTTGGCCGCGGTCTTCTCCCCGACACCCGGCACACCCGGCAGTCCGTCACTCGGATCGCCGCGCAGCAGCGCCAGATCCGCGTACCCCTTGCCGTCCACCCCATACTTCTCGCGCAGCGTGGCCTCGTCGGTCACCTGGAGCGTGCCCACGCCCTTCAGCGGATACAGCACGCGCACCCCGCGCGCGTCGTCCACCAGCTGGTACAGATCGCGGTCGCCGGTGACGATGTCGACCGGTCCCGTCGCCCGGCCGGTGAACGTGCCGATCACGTCGTCCGCCTCGTACCCGGCGACTCCCACGCGCGCGATGCCCACCGCGTCGAGCACGGTCTCGATGACCGGCACCTGCGGGGACAGTGCGTCGGGCACCTCCTCCTCGTCCGGGCCCGCCGCGCGCTCCTCGGCCACGCGGTGCGCCTTGTAGGAGGGGATGAGCTCCACCCGCCACTGCGGACGCCAGTCGGCGTCCATGCAGGCCACCAGATGGTCCGGCCGGTGGTCCTTGACCAGACGGTCGATGAAGTCGAGCAGCCCGCGCACGGCGTTCACCGGAGTGCCGTCCGGGGCCCGGACGGACTCCGGAACGCCGAAGTAGGCGCGGAAGTACAGGGAGGCGGTGTCGAGGAGCATCAGTCGTCCGGTCACGTCCGCATCATGCCGCACCGCACCGACACTGCCCCGCACGCAGCGCCCCGTTGCGCTGTAAGCAACAGGTTGCGTCATCCGCCGCCTGTGTGAGGCGGCGCACGAATGCGTTTGCCCTGTGCAGAACCGGGGAGGCGCGGACCCGGAGCGATGCCGGTTGCAGTTTCAACTGTTGTGGGCCGCGTGAGCCGTCCGCCGGACATCGCTTCTGCCATGTGCCGTCGAGACAAGAGGTACGCGTGTCATCCAGGCTTGAGGCCGAGCACCTGTTCAAGGTGTTCGGCAGACGACCGGACCAGGCGGTCGAACGACTGCGTCACAAGAAGGCAGACCGGGACGAGCTGCGCGCCGACGGCGTCACCGCGGCCGTCATCGACGCCTCGTTCACGGTGGAGCCGGGCGAGATATTCGTCGTCATGGGCCTGTCGGGTTCGGGCAAGTCCACCCTGCTGCGGATGCTCAACGGCCTGCTGGAGCCGACCGCCGGGCACGTGCGCTTCGACGGTCAGGACCTGACCGCGCTGTCCGGCCGGGAACTGCGCCAGGTCCGCTCGAAGAAGATCAGCATGGTGTTCCAGCACTTTGCGCTGTTCCCGCACCGCAGCGTCCGCGACAACGCTGCCTACGGTCTTGAAGTGCAGGGCGTGCCCCGCGCCGAGCGTGAACGCCGCGCCGACGAGGCGCTCGCCCTGTGTGGCCTGGCCGGCTGGGAGAAATCGTGGCCCGACGAGTTGTCCGGCGGTATGCAGCAGCGCGTCGGCCTGGCCCGCGCGCTCGCCACCGACGCCGACCTGCTGCTGATGGACGAGTCCTTCAGCGCCCTCGACCCGCTGATCCGCCGCGACATGCAGGACCAGCTGATCGAGCTGCAGAAGAAGCTGAAGAAGACGATCGTCTTCATCACCCACGACCTCAACGAGGCCATGCGCCTGGGCGACCGCATCGCGGTGATGCGGGACGGCCGCATCGTGCAGATCGGCACCGCGCAGGACATCCTGATCCGGCCCGCCAACGACTACGTCGCCTCCTTCACCCAGGACGTCGATCGCTCCCGCGTCCTGACCGCCGGGTCCGTGATGGACTCCGACGTCCGCGGTGACGAGGCGGACTGCGGCTGCGAGACCGCGACGCCCGAGACCCCGTTCACCGACCTGTGCGCGATCAGCGCCCGGGTGCCGCACCCCGTGGCGGTGCTCGACAACGAGGACGCGCTCGTCGGCGTCGTGCCCCGGCAGCGGCTCGTCGGCTTCCTCGGCGACGAGGAGTCCGGCCCCGGTGTCTGTGACACCCCGCGGGACAAGGGCGGCGAGAAGGTGATGGCCCGTGCCTAGGATTCCGCTCGGCGACTGGGTCAACAGCACCGTCGACTGGCTGCTCGCCAACGTCACCTGGCTGTTCGACTTCTTCAAGGCCGTCTTCACCGGCGCCTACGACGGTGTCAACGCCGTCCTCCAGGCGCCCGAGCCGCTGATCCTGTGCGGCATCTTCGCGATGATCGCCTTCTGGCTGCGCGGCACCTTCGCCGGTGTCCTCACCTTCTTCGGCTTCGCCTTCCTGGACTCCCTCGAACTGTGGGAGGACTCGATGGTGACGCTGGCCCTGGTCATCGTCGCCACCGTGATCGCGCTGGTCATATCGGTGCCGGTGGGCATCTGGGCGGCCCGCTCGGACCGGGTCAGCGCCGTTGTCCGGCCGATCCTGGACTTCATGCAGACGCTGCCCGCGATGATCTACCTCATCCCGGCGATCCTGTTCTTCGGGACCGGCTCCGCCCCGGGCATCGTCGCCACGCTGATCTTCGCGCTCGCCCCGGGCGTGCGCATGACCGAGCTGGGCATCCGTCAGGTCGACAAGGAACTGGTCGAGGCCGCCGAGGCGTTCGGCACCACTCCCCGCAACACCCTGTTGCGCGTCCAGCTTCCGCTGGCGCTGCCCACGGTGATGGCGGGCGTCAACCAGGTCATCATGCTCGGCCTGTCCATGGCCGCGATCGCCGGCATGGTCGGTACCGGCGGTCTCGGCGGGGCGGTCATCGAGGCCATCGGCCAGCTGAACATCGGCCTCGGTGCCGAGTCCGGTCTCGCCATCGTGATCCTGGCGATCTACCTGGACCGGATGACCAGCGCCCTGGGCACCCACGTCTCCCCGCTCGGCCGGCGCGCCGCCGCCAAGGCGCGTGCCACCCAGGGGCTGAAGATCTGGTCCTACCGGCCCCGTCCGCAGGTCGCCGTGGTCGGTGTCGTCGTCCTCGCCCTGGTCGCGGGCGGTATGGGACTGTTCGGCGGCAGCGCCGGCGGCTCCGGCACCGCCGCCGACGCGAAGAAGGTCGGCGACGGCAAGAAGATCAGCATCGGCTACATCCCCTGGGACGAGGGCGTCGCCTCCACCTTCCTGTGGAAGGAGATCCTCGAGCGGCGCGGGTTCGAGGTCGAGGCCGAGCAGTTCGAGGCCGGACCGCTCTACACGGCACTCGCGCAGGGCACCATCGACTTCCAGACCGACGCCTGGCTGCCCACCACCCACGAGGCGTACTGGAAGAAGTACGGCAAGCGGCTCGACGACCTCGGCACCTGGTACGAGGAGACGACTCTGGAGCTGAGCGTCCCGGCGTACATGGACGACATCGACTCGCTGGAGGACCTGCAGGGCAAGTCCTCCACCTTCGGAGGGAAGATCACCGGCATCGAGTCCAGCGCCGGCATGATGGGTCTGCTGAAGGACAAGGTCCTCGGGGACTACGGCCTGGACAAGGAGTACGAGGTCGTCGACAGCTCCACCCCGGCGATGCTGGCCGAGCTCAAGCGGGCGTACAGCAAGAAGGAACCGGTCGTCGTCACACTCTGGTCGCCGCACTGGGCGTACAGCGACTACGACCTGAAGAAGCTGAAGGATCCCAAGGGCTCCTGGGGCGAGGGTGACGGGGTGCACCTGGTGTCCCGCAAGGGCTTCGCCGGCGACAACCCGGTCGTGGGGAAGTGGCTGAAGGACTTCTCGATGACCGAGAAGCAGCTCACCGGTCTCGAGGCCGAGATCAACAAGGCGGGCAAGGGCAAGCAGCAGGACGCCGTCCGCGCCTGGCTCGAGGACAACCCGGAAGTCGTCGACAAGCTGGCCCCGGTCGCGTCCGGCTCCGGCGACACCCCCGCCGAGGCGAAGCGGCCCCTGGACGTGGCCTGGTTCCCCTGGGACGAGGACATCGCCGTCACCTACCTGTGGAAGAACGTCCTGGAACGGCGCGGCTACCGGCTGAACCTCAAGCAGATGGAGGTCGGCCCGGTCTACACCGGCCTCGCCTCCGGGGACCTCGACCTCAATTTCGACGCCTGGCTGCCGTACGCGCAGAAGAACTACTGGGACAAGAGCAAGGACCGTCTCACCGACCTGGGCACCTGGTACGAGCCCACCTCGCTGGAGATCGCCGTCCCCTCGTACGTCAAGGACGTCCAGTCCCTCGAGGACCTCAAGGGCAAGGCCGACCTCTTCGACGGGAGGATCATCGGCATCGAGCCGGGCACCGGTGAGATGCAGCTGCTCAAGAACGAGGTCATGCCGGGCTACGGCCTGGAGGACGAGTACGAGGTCGTCGACGGCTCCACGCCGGCGATGCTGGCCGAGCTCAAGCGCGCCCTCGCCAAGAAGGAACCGATCGCGGTCACCCTGTGGTCGCCGCACTGGGCCTACAGCGAGTACGAGCTGACCAAGCTGAAGGACCCGAAGAAGGCCTTCGGTGAGGGCAACACGATCCGCACCATCGCGAGCAAGAAGTTCCCCGAGCAGTACCCGCAGCTCACGAAGTGGATCAAGGGCTGGCGTATGAGTGAGGACGAGCTGGGCACCTTGGAGGCGGAGATCAAGAACCGTGGCCAGGGCCATGAGGAGGAGGCCGTCGCCGCCTGGCTCGAGGAGCACCCGGACATGGTGGAGCGGATGACCCCGCAGTAGCGAGGGCCCCGCAGCGGCCGGTGCTCCGCAGCCAGTGGTCGACGGCACCGCGCCGTCCGCCGGCCGCGCGGTCCACCGCCGTACCGGCCAACCCCCGAGGGGCGGGCCCGGACCCGCACCTGACGGCGCGGCCGGGCCCGCCCCTCGGGCATGTCCCGCCCCTGCCGGGAACACGGTAGGAATCCGGCCAAACGCAGAGGGTGATGCCCTCCCCGAACCTTTCCGATCCTTCCCGAACCTCCCCGTGACCTTCTGCCCGGCCCGGGGAACAATGGCCAGAACACCCCTTTTCCGTATCCGTGGGAAACCGAGGGGCCCGCCGGGCGGCTGGCGCGAACCGTGAGGTCCGCACCGGCCTGGTGGGACGGCGACGTGACAGGCGCCTGAAACGGTTTGCCGAACGTGCGTAGGGTGCAGTCAACTCAACACAAGGAGTGCGCCGGTACGGCGGGCGTGCAGGGTGCGGGACGATCGGTGAGGAGGGAGCCGGAGCGATGGGCGACCACAAAGAACAGCCCTTGCGGGTGGGCGCGGCCGTGCGCCGCCGCCGCCGCGCGCTGGACCTCACCCTTGCCGTCGTGGCCGAGCGCAGCGGTCTGTCGGTCCCGTTCCTGAGCCAGATCGAGAACGAGCGGGCGCGGCCCAGCCAGACGTCGCTGGAGAAGGTCGCCGACGCCCTGCGCACCACCGCCGTGGAACTCCTCGCCGCCGCCGACCCGGCATGCAGTGTGGACGTCGTCCGCGCCGAGGGCAGCGAGCCCTGGGCGGAGCCCCGCGTGCGCTCCCTGGTGCGAGGTCACCACCAGATGTACGCCTCCGAGTTCACCGGTGACCATGACGCGGGCCGTGAACTGCAGTACCGCAACGACCAGTTGATGTACGTGGCGGACGGCGCCGTGGAGATCGAGGCGGAGGGCCGCGCGTACCGCCTCGGCCGCGGCGACACCCTGTATCTGACCGGAGGTGTGCGGCACCGCTGGCGGGCCACGGTGCCGGAGACCCGGTTGCTGGTCGTCGCGGTCGCCGAGGACATCGAGGCGCTGCGGGACAAGCCGCGCCGATGAGCCCCGCCCGGGTCGTCTCCCTCGTGCCCTCGCTGACGGAGGCCGTGGCCCACTCCGCCCCCGGCGTCCTCGTCGGCGCCACCGACTGGTGCAGCCATCCGGCCGGGCTGGACGTCGTGCGCGTCGGCGGTACGAAGAACCCGAAGGTGGACCGGATCACCGCCCTCGCCCCCGACCTGGTGATCGCCAACGAGGAGGAGAACCGCGAGTCCGATCTGGCGGCACTGCGGGCGGCGGGCCTCGACGTGCTGGTGACGGAGGTGCGCACGCTGGCGGGGGCCTTCGGAGAACTGGACCGGGTGCTCACCGCGTGCGGGGTGGCGCCACGGCCCCGGTGGCTGGAGGAGGCCGAAGCCGCCTGGGACGCCCTGCCCGCGCCTCCGGAGCGGCGGACCGCGGTCGTGCCCGTGTGGCGGCGCCCCTGGATGGTGCTGGGCCGGGACACCTTCGCCGGCGACCTACTGGCCCGCCTCGGCGTCGACCAGGTGTACGCGACCCACCCGGAGCGCTACCCCCGTATCCCGCTCGACGAGTTGCGCGCGGCGCGACCGGACCTCGTCGTGCTCCCCGACGAGCCGTACCGCTTCACCGCCGACGACGGCCCGGAGGCCTTCCCCGGGCTGCCCTGCGCGCTGGTCGACGGCCGGCACCTCACCTGGTACGGGCCGTCGCTGGCCGGGGCGCCGACGGTGCTGGGCCGGGCCCTGCGAGCAGCGAGCCGCTGACCGGGCCGCGCACGGTGTGCGGAGCGGCCGGCCCGGGCGGCGGCGAGGGGCGCGGTGCGCACGTCGGGTGCGCGGGAAGTACGGCGGCGGGGGCCGCCACGGTGGCGGTGCCCGTGACGCAAGTCTGCCCGTTGGGCCCGAGGCGACGCACGGGCGTCGCACACGAGGGCCGGACGGTGGCGAGGACCGTGGTCATACGGTCCTGCCCGGGGGGAGAACGGTC
This sequence comes from Streptomyces sp. NPDC031365, assembly GCF_055569765.1. Classification (NCBI taxonomy): domain Bacteria; kingdom Bacillati; phylum Actinomycetota; class Actinomycetes; order Kitasatosporales; family Streptomycetaceae; genus Streptomyces; species Streptomyces sp. NPDC031365. The sequence continues at coordinate 155,907 of NZ_JBVIIM010000018.1, forward strand.
ACCGGGGTGGGGGAGGGCGCTCACCAGGGAGTCCGCCCACCAGGGAGTCCGCTCCTGTGACGGCATAAGCTGGCCTTATGAGCAAGACGGAGGACCCCGTCGGCGACCGTCCCCTGAGCGTCGGATCGCTGGGTCACCGGGTGCCGGACCTCGGGGCGCTGGAGCTGCTGCTGGCGGTGGCGCGGCTGGGAAGCCTGGGCGGCGCGGCGCGCGAACTGGGCATCACCCAGCCGGCGGCGAGCAGCCGCGTCCGGTCGATGGAGCGGCAGCTCGGGGTGGCCCTGGTCGACCGCTCGCCGAGGGGATCGCAGCTGACCGACGCGGGGGCGCTGGTCACCGACTGGGCGCGGCGGATCGTGGAGGCGGCGGAGGCGTTCGACGCGGGTGCGCAGGCGCTCAGGGACCGCAGGGACTCACGGCTGCGGGTGGCGGCGAGCATGACGATCGCCGAGTATCTGCTGCCGGGCTGGCTGCTCGCGCTGCGCGCGGAACGCCCGGACACGGCGGTGTCACTGCTCGCGGGGAACTCCGCGGCGGTGGCGGAGCGGCTGATGTCCGGGGAGGCGGACGTCGGGTTCGTGGAAGGGCTGACGGTGCCGGCGGGGCTGGACTCCGCGGTGATCGCCCACGACCGGCTGATCGTCGTGACGGCACCGTCGCATGCGTGGGCGCGTCGGCGGCGGCCGCTCGCGGCCCGGGAGCTGGCGGCGACCGAGCTGATTCTGCGGGAGGAGGGGTCGGGCACGCGGCAGGTGCTGGACGCCGCGCTGGGTGGGCTGGCGCGACCGTTGATCGAGTTGTCCTCGACGACCGCGGTGAAGGCGGCGGTGGTGGGCGGGGCGGGGCCGGCGGTGCTGAGTGAGCTGGCGGTGGGGGAGGAGTTGGCTCTGCGGCGGCTGGTGCGGATTCCTGTGGAAGGGGTTGCGCTGACTCGGGATCTGCGGGCGGTGTGGCCCACGGGGCATCGGCCCACCGGGCCGGCGCGGGACCTGTTGTCGCTGACGCGGGGGTGAGTGTCCGGTGTGGTCTTCATGGCGTGCCCCTCGGTGGTGCTGAGCGGGGGAGGGGATGTGCGGCCCGGCGCTTACGGGGTGCCGCCGCGCCCTCCCGCGCCGCCCTGCGGCACGACTGCCGGTGTGACTGCCCGCGGAACGGAGGAGCGCCGGAGCGGGGGAGTGGGGAGCGGGGCGCGGTGTGGCCGAGCGTGGCTAAGCGGATGCCGAGGTGATCAGGGCTTGCATGACGCGTAGGTCGTCGTCCATTTCCGGGTGCCATTGGACGCCCAGGGTCCAGGGGGCGGTGGGGAGTTCGATGGCCTCCACCGTGCCGTCCTCGGCGTACGCCGAGGGGACGAGGTTCTTGCCCAGGCGGTCGACCGACTGGTGGTGATAGGTCGGTACGGAGGTTTCCTCCGGGACGGCGGCGGCGTAGCGCGTGCCCGGGACCGGCTTGACCGGGTGGCGGCCGAAGGTGCCCGGCACCTCCGCGTGCCCGTCGATGTGCTGGACGAGCGTGCCGCCGAGGGCGACGTTCAGCAGCTGCATGCCCCGGCAGATGCCGAGCAGCGGGACGCCCCGGTTGAGGGCGGCCTCGATCAGGGCCAGTTCCCAGGCGTCCCGCGCCCGCGCGGGCGGCCCGGTGCGCGGGCCGGGCTCGGCGCCGTAGCGGACGGGTTCCACGTCCGGGCCGCCCGCGACGACCAGGCCGTCGAGCCGGGCCACGGTGTCCGCCGCGTGCTCCGGCGCGTCCGGCGGGAGCATCGCGGCCAGTCCGCCCGCCCGCCGTACCAGCCGTGGGTAGCCGGCCGGCAGCAGCGCGGCATCCAGCTGCCACACGCCCCAGCGCACACCGGACTCCGCGTACGTGCTGATGCCGATCAGTGGCCTGGCCGACACGTAGGGCACCTCCCTCTGCCTCAGTCCCGTGACAACTCTGCCTCGGCCGCCGCCAGCGCCGCGAATTCCTCCTCCGGCGCCTTCGCCACCAGATGCTTACGGCTGTACAGGCCGAAGTACGCCAGCGCCACGATGTACACCGCCAGCGCGATGAACGCCGCCGTCACATCCACCAGGAACGTCGCCACCAGTGCCGCGCACGCCAGCACCAGTGCCACGGAGGAGGTCAGCACGCCGCCCGGCGTCCGGTACGGCCGCGGCAGTTCCGGTTCCCTGCGACGCAGAACGATGTGGGAGAGGGACATCAGCGCGTACGAGATCGTCGCGCCGAAGACGGCGATGTTCAGCATGCGGGCCCCGTCGCCCGTCCCGGCGGCCAGCGCGAAGCCGATCGCGCCCGGTACGAGCAGACCGAGGTACGGCGCCCGGCGGCTGCTGGTGAGGGACAGGAACCTCGGCAGGTAACCCGCGCGGGACAGGGCGAACAGCTGGCGCGAACCGGCGTAGATCAGTGAGAAGAACGACGCGACCAGGCCCGCGAGGCCCGCGTAGTTGACGATTCGGCTCAGCGTCGTCGCCTCGCCGTCCGGCTGGAGTGCCTCCACCAGCGGGTTGCCCGCATCCTGGACCGCGGCCGAGCCCCGCGCCCCGGCCGCCGCGAAGAAGGTCACCACGGCCAGCACCACCAGGATGCCCATGGACCAGCGGATCGCCTTCGGCAGCGTACGGGCCGGTTCCCTGGTCTCCTCGGCGGCCAGCGGTACTCCCTCCACGCCCAGGAAGAACCACATCCCGAACGGGAACGCCGCCCAGATGCCCAGCAGCCCCATCGGCAGCCAGGAGCTCGCGCCGAGGGCCGAGGAGTCCACCGGGATGTCGTCGAGGGACGACGCGTCGAACTCGGGCAGTGCGGCCAGCGCGAAGACCACCAGGGCCGCCACCGCGATGCCGGTGACGACGAAGCTGAACCGCAGCGCCTCCCCCACGCCCCACAGATGGATGCCGATGAAGACGATGAAGCAGGCCAGATACACCGGCCAGCCGGACTCCAGGCCGAACAGGCCCAGTGACTCGACGTAGTCGCCGATGAAGATGGAGATCGCGGCGGGCGCGAGCACGTACTCGATGAGGATCGCGGTCCCGGTGAGGAACCCGCCCCACGGTCCGAGCGCCCGGCGGGCGAAGCCGTAGCCGCCGCCCGCCGTGGGCAGGATCGAGGACAGCTCGGCGAGGGCGAAGACCATGCAGGTGTACATGGCGCCCATCAGCACCATGGCGATCGCCAGGCCGCCGAAGCCGCCCTCGGCCAGGCCGAAGTTCCAGCCCGAGTAGTCGCCGGAGACGACATAGGCGACACCGAGACCGGTCAGCAGCAGCCAGCCGGCGCTGCCGCGCCGGAGCCTTCTGCGCTCGAGGTAATCGTCCTCGGCGGCGGGTTCGTGGGGCGTGGTCGGAAGGCTCACGGGGCGACTCCCCAGGGGGCGGTGGCGAGCAGGGCGGCAATGGAGTGGATCCAGACCTTTGTGGGCCCATACCTTCGTGGCGCGAACGGCGTGCGCGCAAGACCCGTGCGTCAAGCCGCGGTAAACCCTGCCCCGACCCCCGGCGCGTCACGCCCTCACGCCAGAAACCCCCGCAGCAGCGCCGCCGTCCCCGCACAGTGCTCGCGCATCATCTCCCGCGCCCCGTCCGCGTCCCCCTTCAGCACCGCCTCGACCAGCGCCGCGTGCTGCCGCTGCGAGTGCTCCAGGTTGCGCACCAGCAGTGGGATGCAGTCCAGCAGATCGTTCACCGCGGCCCGTACCGCCGCGTACTGCGCGGTCAGTGTCGGTGAGCCGCACAGCTCCGCCAGCGTGAGGTGGAACAGCGTGTCCAGCCGCCGGTAGTCACCCAGTGGCGCCTCCTGCGTGCCGGACAGTGCCTCCCGCAGCCGTGCCGCCTGCCCGTCCGTCAGCCCGTGCGCCGCGCAGAGACCCGCCGCGCCCACCTCCAGCACCTCCCGGAAGCGCAGCACGTCCTCGATGTCCACCTCGGTGATCCGCCGCCGCAGCTCCCGCTCGCCGGTGTCCGTCGCGCGGGGCAGCACGAACGTTCCGCCGTACCGCCCGCGCCGCGACTCCACCAGACCCTGGTCCTGGAGCACCTTCAGTACCTCGCGCAGCGTCACCCGGCTGATGCCCAGCCGCTCCGCCAGCTCCCGCTCGGCCGGCAGCCGCTCCCCGCCCGCCACCAGACCCAGCCGCACCACCTGGAGGATCTGCTCCAACGCCTCCTCGAAGCCGTTGCCGGCACGGACCTGCCTCAGCACCGGTGCCAGACGGTCCCCGACCGCGCCGACCGCGTCTTCCGGCATCTCGTCGTGCCCCCTTCCCAAGCAATGGTTCTCCGCAATACCTTATGGCTCCCGGCTTGACCGAAGAAGCCCGAAGAAGCCCGAAGAAGCCCGAAGCAGCCCGAAGAGGCCCGAGGAGGCACTCCCGTGGCAGACCGCACACCACCGCTGGCCGTCGAGGAGCTGCACGCACTCGTCGCCGGCGGCGAGATCGACACTGTCGTCCTGGCCTTTCCCGACATGCAGGGGCGGCTCCAGGGCAAGCGGTTCGCCGCGCGCTTCTTCCTCGACGAGGTGCTCCGGCACGGCACCGAGGGCTGCAACTACCTGCTCGCCGTCGATGCCGACATGAACACCGTCGACGGTTATGCCATGTCCTCCTGGGAGAACGGTTACGGCGACTTCGCCATGTACCCCGACCTCGACACCCTGCGCCGGGTGCCCTGGAACGCGGGTACCGCCATGGTCGTCGCCGACCTCGCCTGGGCCGACGGCTCCCCGGTCGTCGCCGCCCCCCGGCAGATCCTGCGCCGCCAGCTGGACCGCCTCGCCGCGCTCGGTCACACCGCCCAGGTCGGCACCGAGCTGGAGTTCATCGTCTTCCGGGACACCTACGAACAGGCCTGGGACGCCGGCTACCAGGGGCTTACCCCCGCCAACCAGTACAACGTCGACTACTCGGTGCTCGGTACCGGCCGCATCGAGCCCCTGCTGCGCCGCATCCGCAACGAGATGGCCGGCGCCGGACTCACCGTCGAGTCCGCCAAGGGCGAGTGCAACCCCGGCCAGCACGAGATCGCCTTCCGCTACGACGAGGCCCTGGTCACCTGCGACCAGCACGCCGTCTACAAGACCGGAGCCAAGGAGATCGCCGCCCAGGAGGGCGTCTCGATCACCTTCATGGCCAAGTACAACGAGCGGGAGGGCAACTCCTGCCACATCCACCTCTCCCTCGCGGACGCCGCCGGCGACAGCGTCATGCCGGGCTCCGCCGAGGAGCCGGAGTCCATGTCCGAGGTGATGCGCCACTTCCTCGCCGGGCAGCTCGCCGCGCTCCGCGAGTTCTCCCTGCTCTACGCCCCGCACATCAACTCCTACAAGCGGTTCCAGCCGGGCTCCTTCGCCCCGACCGCCGTCGCCTGGGGGCGCGACAACCGCACCTGCGCCCTGCGCGTCGTCGGCCACGGCCGCTCCCTGCGCTTCGAGAACCGGCTGCCCGGCGGCGACGTCAACCCGCACCTCGCCGTGGCCGGCATGGTCGCCGCGGGTCTGTACGGCATCGAGCAGGAGCTCGAGCTGCCCGCACCCTGTCCCGGCAACGCCTACACCGCCGACTTCGAGCACGTCCCCACCACCCTGAGTGAGGCCGCCGAGCTGTGGGAGAACAGCGCGATCGCCAAAGCGGCCTTCGGTGAGGAGGTCGTCGCGCACTACCGCAACATGGCGCGCGTCGAGACCGACGCCTTCGACGCCGCGGTCACCGACTGGGAGCTGCGCCGCTCCTTCGAACGCATGTGAGGCCCTTCTTGTCCGAGCAGTCCTGCGACCACTCCTCCGAGCTCCAGGTACGCAACCCCGCGACCGAGGAGGTCATCGCCACCGTCCCGGCCACCACCCCCGCCGGCGTCGATGCCGCCGTCGTACGCGCCGCACGCGCGCAGAGCGCCTGGGCCGCCCTCGCACCCGGTGACCGGGCCCGGCTGCTGCGCCGGTTCGCCGTCACGGTCGACGAGCACATCGAAGAACTGGCGCGCCTGGAGGTCCGCGAGGCCGGCCACACCCTCGGCAACGCACGCTGGGAGGCGGGCAACGTGAGGGATCTGCTCGACTACGCGGCCGGGGGAGTGGAACGCCTGACGGGGCGTCAGATCCCGGTCTCCGGCGGGGTGAACGTCACCTTCCTCGAGCCCCTCGGCGTCGTCGGCGTCATCGCCCCCTGGAACTTCCCCATGCCCGTCGCCGCCTGGGGAACGGCACCCGCCCTCGCCGCCGGCAACGCGGTACTCCTCAAACCCGCCGAGACCACCCCCCTCACCGCCCTGCGCCTGGCCGGACTCGCCCTGGAGGCAGGGCTTCCCGAGGGCCTGTTCCAGGTGCTTCCCGGACACGGCCCCGTCGCCGGAAACGCCCTCGTCGAACACCCGGGCGTCGCCAAGATCGTGTTCACCGGATCGACGGCCGTGGGAAAACAGGTGTGGGCCAGGGGCGCGGACCGCCTCAAGCGCGTCACCCTCGAACTCGGCGGCAAGAGCCCCAACATCGTCTTCGCCGACGCCGACCTGGAGGCCGCAGCTGCCGCCGCCCCCATGTCCTTCCTCGACAACGCCGGCCAGGACTGCTGCGCCCGTACCCGCATCCTCGTCGAGCGTTCCGCGCATGACCGGTTCCTGGAGCTGCTCGCGCCCGCCGTCGAGGCGGTCCGGGTGGGCGACCCCGCCGACGAGACCGTGGACATGGGCCCGCTGATCTCCGCCACCCAGCTCGCCCGCGTCCGCTCCTACGGCACCGACGGCCTCGACGGCATCCGCGGGAAGGCTCCCGAGGGCCCCGGCTACTGGTTCCCGCCCACCGTCCTCACCGGCGTCGACCCGGGCGCCCGCGTCGCCGTGGAGGAGGTGTTCGGCCCCGTCGCCGTCGTCCTCCCCTTCGACGACGAGGCCGACGCCGTACGCCTGGCCAACGCCACCGACCACGGCCTGTCCGGCTCGGTCTGGACCCGGGACGTCGGCCGCGCCCTGCGCGTCTCCCAGGCCGTCCGCGCGGGCAACCTGTCCGTCAACTCCCACTCCAGCGTCCGCTACTGGACCCCCTTCGGCGGGTTCAAACAGTCCGGCGTCGGGCGCGAGCTCGGCCCGGACGCGCTGACCGCCTTCACCGAAACCAAGAACGTATTCATCAGCACGGAGGCCTGACCGCACATGAGCGAAGAGAACATCTGCCGCCGGCTGACCGGCCGCAGCGCCGTCGTCACCGGCGCGGGCAGTGGCATCGGCCTCGCCACGGCCCGCCGGCTCGCCTCCGAGGGCGCCCATGTCGTCTGCGCGGACGTGGACGAGGCACGCGGCAAGGCCGCCGCCGAGGAGACCGGCGGCATCTACGTCCACGTCGACGTCACCGACCCCGAGCAGGTCGAGGCCCTGTTCCAGGCCGCGTACGACACCTACGGCAGCGTCGACATCGCCTTCAACAACGCCGGGATCTCCCCGCCCGACGACGACTCCATCCTGGAGACCGGCCTCGAGGCCTGGAAGCGCGTCCAGGAGGTCAACCTCACCTCCGTCTACCTGTGCTGCAAGGCCGCCCTCCCCCACATGCGGCGCCAGGGCAAGGGCTCGATCATCAACACCGCGTCCTTCGTGGCCCGGATGGGCGCGGCGACCTCGCAGATCTCGTACACGGCCTCCAAGGGCGGCGTTCTCGCCCTGTCCCGGGAACTCGGTGTGCAGTTCGCCCGCGAGGGCATCCGCGTCAACGCCCTGTGCCCCGGCCCGGTCAACACCCCGCTGCTCCAGGAGCTGTTCGCCAAGGATCCGGAGCGCGCGGCCCGCCGCCTGGTGCACATCCCGCTCGGCCGGTTCGCCGAGGCGGAGGAGATCGCCGCCGCCGTCGCCTTCCTGGCCAGCGACGACTCCTCCTTCGTCAACGCCACCGACTTCCTGGTGGACGGCGGAATCTCGGGGGCGTACGTCACCCCGCTGTAGCGCTCGTCGTTACAGTGCCCGAATGAGCATGACGCCCCCGCCCGGCTGGTACCGCGACCCGCACGCCCCGCACCGGGAACGCTGGTGGGACGGCACGGCCTGGACCGGGCACCGGCGTCCGCCCGAGGCTCCCGCCGTGCCACCGGTCCCGTCCGCGGGAGGCACGGGCGGCACGGGAGGCGGAGGCTCAGGCGGTGCGGACGGCACGGGCCGCGCGAAGGCGGTCGCCCTGACCACCGCGGGGGCCGTGCTCGTCGCCGCGGTCGTCACCGGCGTGGTGGTGCTCGGCGGGGACGACGGCGACCCGGAGACGAGAACCGGCCCGGCAGTCACCGGTACGGTCTCCGCGACCGAGCCGCCGTTCGTGTCGCCGACCGCGCAGGAGCCCCCCACCGACGACCCGGACATCGTCGAGGACCAGCTCAACGGCGTCACCTTCCCGCTCATCGACGGCTGGGTCAGGCCCGAGCACATCGCCCAGGACGACGTCGTCATGACCACCGACGGCACCTACGACTGCCCCGGCGAGGGCTCCGTCTGCCGCCACGGCCTCGTCATCTCCCGCACCGTGACCGAGAGCGACACGGCCTCGCCCGAGGAACTCGCCAAGGACGACATCCCCGACGCCGCCGACGACGCCTTCGACGAGGACACCCTCGGCCAACGCCCGTACGGCGGCCTCACGTCCCACAAGGTCGTGAAGTCCGGCCCGGTCGCGGTGGCCGGCCGCGCCGGGTACTTCGTACGCTGGCGCGTCACCACCGCCAAGGGCCCGGGCGGCTATGTGCAGTCGACGGTGTTCCCCTCCAGCGTGGGCACCGGGTCGCCGGTGCTCGTCCGGTACGTCTTCGAAGCGGGCGAGGACGGCCCGCCCCTGGCCGACATGGACCGCATCACCAAGGGCATCCGCGCGGTCACCGACGAGGCGTCCGGCGGTGGCGTCGGCAGCAGCATCGGCCCGACGGACTGAGCCCTCACAGGAACGTGTGACCCTCACCACGGTACGTCGGCACGGTAGCCGTCACCCTGTCGCCCTCCACCAGACGCAGCGCGTCGAACCGCTCGCACAGCTCGCCCGCCTTGGCGTGCCGGAACCACACCTTGTCGCCGATCAGCAGGTCGTCGGCGGGCGGACCCAGCAGCGGGGTCTGTACCTCGCCGGCCCCCTCCTGGGGGTCGTACCGCAGTCCCTCGGGCAGGTACGGCACCGGCAGCCGGTCCGCGCCGGGAGCACCGGAGGCCGGATAGCCCCCGCCGAGGACCGTCACCACGCCGACCCCGGGCCGCCGTACGACGGGCAGGGCGAAGAGGGCCGCCGGACGCCCACTGAACGACGTGTAGTTGTCGAACAGCCGCGGCACATACAGTCCGGAACCGGCCGCGATCTCGGTGACCGCGTCCTCCGCGGCGGTGTGCTGCACGCTGCCCGTGCCGCCGCCGTTGACGAACTCCAGATCCGGTACGACCTCCCGCACCGCCCGCACCACCGCGGCCCGCCGCTCGGTGAGCTCACGGCGCGCGGCGGCCTGCATCAGCCGCACCGCCCGGGACCGCAGCGGGCGTCCGGCCACCGCGTCACCGACCCCGGCCACATGACCCTCGTACGCCATGATCCCGACGACCCTGAACCCGGGCCGACGGGCCACCGCGCGCGCGACCTCGGCGACCTGGGCGGGGGAGTGCAGTGGCGAACGGCGGGCGCCGACCCGCACCCGTCCGCCGAACAACTGGAGCGCCGTGTCCAACTCCAGGCACACCCTCACCACCTCGTCACCACCGGCGCGGGACGCGTCGATCAGGTCCAGTTGTGCCGGATCGTCGACCATGACCGTGACGGCGGCGGCGAGTTTGGCGTCGGCGGTGAGTTCGGCGTAACCGGTCCGGTCGGCGGACGGATAGGCGAGGAGAACGTCGTCGAAACCGGAGCGGGCCAGCCACAGGGACTCGGCCAGCGTGAACGACATGATGCCCGCGAAGCCGTCCCGGGCCAGCACCCGTTCCAGCAGCGCACGGCAGCGCACGGACTTGCTGGCGACCCGGACCGGCTTGCCTCCGGCCCTGCGGACCAGATCGTCCGCGTTGGCGTCGAAGGCGTCCAGATCCACGATCGCCAGAGGGGCTTCGAGCTGGGCGGTGGCCCGGTCGTAACGGGCCCGGTCGGCGGCGCGCGCAGTCATGACCGCAGCCTGCCAGACAGAATTACCGCAGGGTAGGGGGACGTTCCGGGCAGATGCCACGCGCCTGCGGACTGGTTCCCGTTGCACGCGGACTACGCCGTAGAGTGACGCGCACGCACGGTGGAGCGAGGCCGGCCCGGGGTCCGGGCGGGATGACGCGCCGTCCGTGCGGGTATCTCTGCCCGGGACGAGTCCGTGCCGGGCCCCTGGCAGCGAAGACACCGGCCCGCACTGGCAGAAACGGCCCGGGCACGAGGAAACGGGGGGTGCATGAGCACGGAAGCGCGCCGCGCCTCCCTCCCTCCGCGCCCCACCGTCCCTCCACTCCCCGCCCAGCCACCGGCCCCACCGGAGCCCGCCCCGGCAGACCCCGCCCAGCGGGGCCGGACCGCGGGCGGCCCGGGCGCCTTCGACGCCCGGGAGCCTGTCCAGGGAGGTTCGGAGTCCGCGGCGCCCCCTCCGCCGCGCGCCTCCGCCCGTTTCCCCGACACCCCGCCGACCGTGGGCCGGGGTTCGCGTTCCCCGGATGTCCCGCCGGTCCTGGGGCGGGGTCCGGGGAACGCGGATGCCGCACCGACCGTGGGCGGGGGCCCCGGTTTCCCCGACGCCCCGCCCGCCGTACCGCCGCAGCCCAGCCACCGGCCCGCCGCACGAGGCGCGGGCGCTCCCGCGGAGACCGCGTCGGAGACCACCACCCGCCTGCGTCCCGTCCCCGCCCGCCCGGTGTACCGGCCGGGCGGCACGTCCCGGATGCCGACCGCCCCCTCCCGCCCGGCGCGCCCGCACCCCGGGGAGGAGCACCGACCCTCCGGGGCGGGCCCCGCGCACGCCCCGACCGGTGCTCCCGACCCCTCGCTGTCCTGGAGTACCCCCACGGCGCCCGGCGGCGTCCCGGGGGCCGGACGGGCGGCCGTCGTGTCGTTCGGGGAGCCGGAGGGCTACGACGAGCACACGCGTCCGCGGCCCTTCGGGCGGCGAAGCCGGTCACGGATCGTGACCGCCGCGGCCTGTCTCGTCCTCGGCACCGGGCTCATCGGCGGTGCCGTCACGGGCAGTTGGCTGGCGGGCGACTCCGAAAAGACCGGCGCCCGGCACGGCTTCGCGGCCGCCGGGGACATGTGGCACACCGTGCCCGTCGACCAGCTGTTCCCGCCCACCCTGCAGGGCAGGGGCGCGGGCCCCGGCGACGCCGACCGTTCCTGGACCCGTATTGCCGTGGCCCCCGACAGCGGCTGCAAGGGTGCCTTCGACCCTCTGCTGCGCAAGGCACTCGACCCCGTCGGCTGCGAGCGCCTGCTGCGCGCCACCTACACCGATGCCACCCAGAGCCATGTCACCACCGTCGGCCTGCTGTTCACCGAGGCCGACGCCGCCGGCATGACCTCCCTCGCCCGCCGCTTCGACACCGAGCGCCTGGACCGCCGTACCGACCTGATGCCCCTGCCGTACGCGGCGAAGGGCACGGCCGCCGCCGGTTTCGGCGCCGAGCAGCGAGCCTCCTGGGTGATCTCCGTCCTCACGGACGCCCCCGTCGTCGTCTACGCCGTCACCGGTTGGGCCGACGGCCGCACCGCCGACGACCCGCAGCCCGCCGAGGACGCCATGGAGCCCGGAGCCACCACCGCCCCCGCCCAGGCAGGCCTGGGCCACGAGGCGCAGGGACTCGCCGACCGCGTCGAGCGCGGTCTGCGCAAGAAGGCGGGCGCCACGGAGCAGCCGTCGTGAGGCCCGTCACCGGCCGGCGTCCCGCCGCGGTCCTCGGCGCGCTCCTCGCCGCCATGCTCGTGCTCCTGCCCGCCACGCCCGCGCACGCCGACGGCATCCGCGTCCGGCAGTGGTCCCTGGAGGCCATGCACACGCAGGAGGTGTGGCAGACCACGAAGGGCGCGGGTGTCACCGTCGCCGTGCTGGACACCGGCGTCGAGGCCGACCATCCCGACCTCGACGGCAACGTCCTCACCGGCAAGGACCTCGTCGGCTTCGGCGCGGGTGAGGGCGACCGCGCCTGGGCCCGCCACGGCACCGCCATGGCCGGGATCATCGCCGGTCACGGTCACGGCCCCGGGAACGCCGACGGCGTCATGGGCATCGCGCCCGAGGCGAAGATCCTCCCCGTCCGCGTGATCCTGGAGGACGGCGACCCCTCCCGCGCCAAGGCCCGCAGCACCCGTGGCAACGCCCTCGCCGAGGGCATCCGCTGGGCCGCCGACAACGGCGCCGACATCATCAACCTCTCCCTCGGCGACGACTCCGCCTCCGCCCACCCCGAACCCGGTGAGGACGAGGCCATCCAGTACGCCCTGCGCAAGGGCGCGGTCGTCGTCGCGTCCGCCGGGAACGGCGGCGAGAAGGGCGACCGCGTGTCCTACCCGGCCGCCTACCCGGGCGTCATCGCGGTGACCGCCGTCGACCGCTACGGCACCCGTGCCCCGTTCTCCACCCGCCGCTGGTATGCCACGGTCAGCGCCCCCGGAGTCGACGTGATCATCGCCGACCCCGACCACAAGTACTACGAGGGCTGGGGCACCAGCGCCGCCGCCGCGTTCGTCTCCGGGGCCGTCGCTCTGGTGGAGGCGGCCCATCCGGGTCTGACCCCGGCCCAGATCAAGCGGCTCCTCGAGGACACCGCCCGCAACGCCCCCGCCGACGGCCGCGACGACTCCCGCGGCTTCGGCTTCATCGATCCGGCCGCCGCGATCAAGGCCGCGGCCCGTCTGAAGCCCGGCGGCCTGAGGTCGGCGGCCCACGGCGAGAAGTACTTCGGCCCCGGCCCGGACACCGAGAAGTCGGACGACAGCACCGCCGACTGGGCGGCCCCCCTGGCCGGCAGCGCCGGCGCCGTCCTGCTCGTCGCCACCGTGGTGCTGTGGCGCGGACGCCGCCCGGGCCGGGAGCGGTTGTAGCCGCTTGCCGGGGATGGTGACGAGGCCGAACCGGCTCGATCGCGTGATCGTCCATTCAGCGACCTGCGGCACGCCGGGCCGACCGGGCCGACGTGCCCGTGCGGCCCGCGGCGCCTGTACGGTGCCGACCTGCGGGCCCCCGCTTCTCCCCCGTTATGTTTTTCGCGGTCCTGCAAGAGGGCCGCTGGCCTCCGGGTCCGGCATGACTGTGTCCCCCTGTCGAACGGATGACCTGGGGGGT